>CALRXG020000377.1:0-7382 GCA_943372075.1 Bordetella parapertussis
GATGCCGACCACGCGGCAGCCCTTGACCTTGGCGATCTGGCCGACGATCGAGCCGACCGAGCCGGCGGCGGCCGACACCACCACGGTCTCACCCTCCCTGGGCTTGCCGACATGGAGCAGGCCGAAATAGGCGGTCAGGCCGGCAATGCCGTAGACGCTGAGCAGATGCGTCATCGGCTCGAGCTTGGGCATCTTCGAAAGGTGTTTGGCAGGCACCGCGGCGTAGTCTTGCCAGCCGGTGTCGCCGAACACGACATCGCCGGGCTTCAGGCCGGGGTCATTCGACGACACCACCTCGGCGATGCTGCCGCCGGCCATCACCGTGTTGGCTTCCACCGCGGCACGGTAGGTGGCGCCATGCATCCAGGCGCGGTTGGCGGCGTCGAGCGAGATGTAGCGCGTGCGCACCAGCGCCTCACCATCCTTCGGCACGGGGACAGTGCCCTTGGTCAGCCGAAAGTGCTCGGGGCCAAGCTTGCCGGTCGGCTTTTCAACAAGCAGGATCTGGCGATTGACGGTGTCGTTCATTGGCGATGTCTCCCCCTCGCGTTGGTCGTTTCGCATGCAATTGGCTGCGCGCTACGCAGCGCATTGCACAGATTGTGCGCTGCATGAACGCTAGTCCGCGCGCTGGCATTCCACAACGGGAACATTTCGGCAAAGTCCCGCTCGGCGCGAAGCGTGTTGCATAGGTGCGTAAATCTGCCACACTTGCCCTTCGCCGGGAACTTACGGGGGTAAGAGAATGTCGAACAGGTTTACGCAGTACATCCTGATTGCGATGGTCCTTGGCATCGCGATGGGGACGATTGTCTTCAACTATTTTCCTGACAGCCGTGCCGAAATCGCAGCAGACGTCAACCTGATCGCCATGCTGTTCCTGCGCCTGATCAAGATGATCATCGCGCCACTGGTGTTCGCAACCCTCGTCGGCGGCATCGCGCATATGGGCAGCGGCGCCAAGCTCGGGCGCATCTTCGCCAAGACCATGGGCTGGTTCATCTCCGCCTCCTTCATCTCGCTGCTGCTCGGCCTCGTGATGGTCAACCTGCTGCAGCCCGGCGCCAACTTCCCCGGTACGCTGCCCGACAAGGCCCAATCCACCGGCCTGCCGGTGTCGGCGTTCTCGGTCGAGAAATTCCTCACCCATCTGATCCCGACCTCGATCGCCGACGCGATGGCGCAGAACGAGATCCTGCAGATCGTGGTGTTCGCGGTGTTCTTCGCGGTCGCGCTGGGTGCCATGCCCGAGCGGTCGAAGCCGATCATGAGCCTGATCGACGATCTCGCGCACATCATGCTCAAGGTCACCGGCTACGTGATGCTGTTCGCGCCGGTCGCGGTGTGGGCCGCGATCATGGCGACGGTCTCGAAGAACGGCCTCGGCGTGCTCTGGAAGCTGATCGTCTTCATGGGTGGCTTCTATCTGTCGCTGCTGCTCCTGTGGGGCATTCTGGTGATGGTCGGCTTCATCGTGATCGGGCCGCGCTACAGCCATTTACTGCGGCTGATCCGCGAGCCCTTGATGATCGCGTTCTCGACCGCCTCGTCGGAGGCGGCCTACCCGAAGACGCTGGAGGGGCTGAACAAGTTCGGCGCCTCCTCGCGGATCTCGGCCTTCGTGCTGCCGCTCGGTTATTCCTTCAACCTCGACGGCACGATGATGTACTGCACCTTCGCGAGCATCTTCATCGCGCAGAGCTATCACATCGAGATGTCGCTCGGCACCCAGTTCGCGATGCTGGCGACCCTGATGATCACCTCGAAGGGCGTCGCCGGCGTGCCGCGCGCGTCGCTGGTGGTGATCGCCTCGACGCTGTCGCAGTTCAACATCCCCGAGGCCGGGCTGTTGATGATCATGGGCATCGACACCTTCCTCGATATGGGCCGCAGCGCCACCAACGTGATCGGCAACTCGCTGGCGACCGCCGTGGACGCCAAGTGGGAAGGCGAGCTGAAGGCCGAGCACGAGCTCGGGCCCGACGACGCCGTGCCGTCCGATGCCGTCGCCGGTGACGCTGTGCCGGCACATTGACGGGAGGGACGCATGCATCCTGCCCGCTGGAGGCCGATCCTGGCTGAAGGGCTGGTGCTGGCAGCGTGTCTGCTGGCCGCACCAGCCCTCGCACAGACGGCCGGCGGCGAGGGGCTCAGCCCCACGCTCGCCAACATCAAGGCCACGCACACCGTGCGGCTGGGCTATCGCGAGAGTTCGCCGCCGTTCTCGTTCCTCGACCATTCCAATCGGCCGATCGGCTACAGCCTCGAGCTGTGCGATGCGATCGTCGACGAAATCGGAGCGGAGGTCGACGACGCCAACCTCAAGATCGACTACGTCAAAGTCACCTCGGACGATCGCATTCCGGCGGTCGTCGACAAGAAGATCGATCTCGAATGCGGGTCGACCACCGCGAATGCGGAGCGCGGCAAGCAGGTCGCGTTCTCGCCACTGATGTTCGTGGCCGGCACGAAGCTGATGGTGCCGAAGGCCTCGGGCGTCAACCAAGTCGCCGACCTCAAGGGCAAGACGGTGGTGGTGACCAAGGGCACCACCAACGAGCAGGCGATGCACAATGTCGATGCCAAGCAGCAGCTCGGCCTCAACATCGTCACATCAGGCGACCACGAGCAGTCCTACCAGATGCTGGTGGACGGCAAGGCGGATGCGTTCGCGACCGACGACATCCTGCTCTATGGGCTGATCGCGCGGCACAAGTCGCAGGACAAATTCCGCGTGACCGGCGACTACCTGTCCTACGATCCCTACGGCATCATGTACCGCAAGGGCGAGCCGCAGATGAAAGAGGTGGTCGAGCGGGCATTCCGTAAGCTCGCCTCGAACCGCGACATCATCCCGCTCTACAACAAGTGGTTCGTCGCCCGCCTGCCGACCGGCGAGAAGCTCAACGTCGCGCTCTCTCCGCAGCTCGAAGAGGCCTTCAAGGCGCTCGACGATTCAAATGGTGGTGCGAATTAGCTTCGAAGCCGACCTCTCCCCGCGTTGGGAGAGGTCGGACCACATCGAGGATGCAACCCCGGCGAACGCGCGCGCTAGCGGGCGTGGACTGCCATACAGGCGAGGGCAACGATACCGACCGCCGCCAGGACAACCACGAGCTGGAAAATCGCTCTCCCAATAATCGCTCCCATCAGGGCTCCATCGATCCTGCGGGGTTTACCCGCGGGTTTTCACGCGTCGCGATCTCCGGAGCATTACCGGCGAGCGAGATTGTGCCGTTGACGTCTGCGGAATGCGCGCGGCAGCGGCTAATGCCGCTCAGCGACAAGTCGATCGACCTGCTGCTTCAACCCTGCTTCCATTTCGGAAATGATGTCGCGTGGGAGGCGCATGCCGGGCGGATCGATCACCTCTTGCACTGACTGATGCCGGCTGACGTGAGCGTATTGTTCGAGCACCCTATCTTCGACCCGTCGTCGAGAGGATGGATAGCCCGTCGCGTCCACCCTGGAGGCTTCACCAAAATCCCGATCAGACCGTACAGCGTTCGTCATGCGTCGTGCCTCCTGGCAGATTTCCTTTCCTCGAGCGCAGGCCATTCGGGCCGTCGCATATCGATGACGCCGAAGCCTCGAAAGTTGTTCCGAATGGAACTTCCGGCTTCGCGGAAGCGGTCAGCTGTGCGTTGGGAACCCGAACCATAGGCGCCCTCGATCATTAACCGTGGTTGATCGTTTTGGAGGTTGCCATGGGTCGCGTGAGGCGAATTCGCCAAACCGCTGTTGTCGTTGAAGACGATACATGATTGCGCTGTTGCTGGAGCAAGGCCACTTCGACGTCATCCAATGCGAGGATGCGGAGACAGCCGCGCTGGCCGTCAAGACGTGTCCCTCACCGATGGGGTGCATGGCATATGCAGGACGATCCCGAAATCGATTGGCATCGCGAGCAGATCAAGAAGAACCGTGAATTGATCGCGGAGTTGGAATCCGGAAATACGGAAGGAGCCGACGTGTTTCCGGAGACGCAAGCCGAGATCGATCGTCTCACGGCCCAGGTCGAGCAATCCGAGCTGATCGTTGCCGCTCACGAGAAGCGGCATCCGCCTGAGTGATCGCTCGAGGGCGCGCCTCACGCAGCTTACGCAAACACCGCGTTCAGCGCCGCCGAATACGCCGCCCCGACCAGTTCCGGATGGCGGCAGCCCAGCGCTTCCATCTTCACCCCCGAATTCACTTCGAGGATCTTCCATTGGTCGTCGGCGCGCACCACGTCGATGGAGGCGAAGCGAATGCCGACAGCCTGCGCGGCCCTGATGGCCAGCGCGATGCAGGCTTCGCGTGCCGCACCATCGACGAGCAGCACGGGCTCAGCGCCGGCATCGAGGTTATGCCGCCAGTTCAGCAGCTGCTGTTCGCCTGCCGGCGGAATGTCGTCGAGCGCGGCGGCATCGAAATCCTCGGTCATGGTCTTGAGTTGCTCGGTCGTCGCCGTCGCCTGCGCCAGCGCGCGCAACGAATGGACGCCGTCACCGACCACCGACGGGCGGGTCTTGCCGTAGACGATCAGCGCGCGCCCATCGAGCAGCACGACGCGGACCTCGTCCTCGATCTCGACATAGGGCGAGATCGCGAGGCTCGGATGCGCGGCAAGGATGCGCGCCACCGCCGTCTCCAGTTGCGCCCTCGTCGTCACGCGAAACACCAGCTCGCCTGATGTCCCCGCATTGGGTTTGACGACGAGGCCGAGCCGATGCCGGTCGAGCAGAAGCTGCATCGCAGCCAGCGAGTCCGATCCCGGGATATGCTTGCTGAGCTTCGCGCCGAGAACCAGCATGTGCGGAACGGCGGGGACGCCCGCCGACGCCAGCACGTCAGCGCAGGCCGATTTGTCGTTGGCAACCTGATGCGCGACGGCGCTGTTCAGCCCGATGTCGTAGCCGATCACGAGCCGCCGCTCGTTGCCCCTGGTCATGATGACCAGCCAGCCGCCGGACCTGATCTCGATCGCGATATCGTGCGCGAGACAATATTTTTTGATGGTTTCCAGGAAGATTCGCTGGCTGATCAGGACCACGAGAGCATTTTCCCTTCGCCGCGGTTTTCATAGCAATTAATTGCCAGATCGACGCCGATCTCAGCAAGTAAATTACGTGCAGCATCACGCGTTAACGATGTCGTGGCTGAACCTCTGCGCGAAATCGAACGACTGCCATTCTGAGATCGCAATTGCACGCCAGTTGATCTTGACTATCTCATGCATCGGCGCAATGGACACGCGAGATCTTCAGTGATTTCGGCCACTTCCGTGCCGTTCCGAGCAGTCTAGAAATCAAATAATTCTAAATCTGGTCAATCGAGAAAACGAAAACACATGAGCGCGTTCTATCGAGAGAAGGTTCTTTCCGTTCAGCACTGGACCGATACGCTTTTCAGCTTCCGAGCCACCCGCGATTCCGGTTTCCGCTTCCAGAATGGCCAGTTCGCCATGATCGGCCTCGAGGTCGACGGCCGGCCACTGCTGCGCGCCTATTCGATGGCCAGCGCCAATCACGAGGAAGAGCTCGAGTTCTTCTCGATCAAGGTGCAGGACGGCCCGCTCACCTCCAAGCTGCAGAAGATCCGCGAGGGCGACACCATCCTGGTCGGGCGCAAGGCGACCGGCACGCTGATCACCGACAACCTGATTCCCGGCAACCGGCTGATGCTGCTGTCGACCGGCACCGGCCTTGCGCCGTTCGCGAGCCTGATCAAGGACCCCGAGGTCTATGATCGCTACGACCAGATCCTCCTTGTGCATGGCTGCCGCCAGGTCTCCGAGCTGGCCTATGGCGAGGAGCTGGTCGCCAAGCTGCGCGACGACGAGCTGTTCGGGCCGCTGCTGTCCGAGAAGCTGTCCTACTATCCGACCGTGACGCGCGAGCCGTTCCGCAACCGCGGCCGCATCACCGACCTGATCACCTCCAACCAGCTGTTCGCCGACCTGCATCAGGGTCCGCTCGACATCGAGACCGACCGCATCATGATGTGCGGCAGCCCGGCGATGCTGGAAGAGTTGAAGCAGCTGTTCGAGACCCGCGGCTTCAAGGAAGGCAGCGGCAACACGCCCGGTCACTTCGTGATCGAGAAGGCGTTCGTCGAGCGCTGAGGCATCGAACGTCAACGCTGTCGTCCTGGCGATGCCAGGACCCATTTCCACCGCTCTTTGTTTTGCGAAGGCTGGGGCCCCACCGGGCTCCAGCCTTCTGCATTTGGGGTTATGGGTCGTGGCCTTCTCCAGGACGACGGCTGTGCAGGTGGCGTGCACCATTTTTCCCTTGCTATAACACCCTCAACGCTGCGCAGCCGTTTCCCGAACGCGGCGACCCGAGGAGTAGTGCCTTGTCGATTACCAATCCGGATGCGCCGAAGACTGCCTTTGTGTTCGCCGGTGGCGGCAGCTTTGGCGCGGTGCAGGTCGGCATGCTGCAGGCGCTGACCGCGCATGGCATCGTCGCCGACATGGTGGTCGGCTCCAGTGTCGGCGCGCTCAACGGCGCGTTCTATGCCGGCGATCCGACGGTTGCGGGGGTGGCGCGGTTGGCCGAGATCTGGCGCCATTTGACCCGCCAGGACGTGTTTCCGGTGACCTGGCGGACGCTGGTGAGCTTCCTGTGGCGGCGCGACTTCCTGATCTCGCATGACGGCATTCGTCGTCTGATCGACGACTACATCCCGTTCCGCAATCTCGAGGATGCCCGGATGCCGATCCACATCGTCACCACCGACATCATCAGCGGCGACAGCATGGTGCTGTCGGAAGGCTCGGCCGCGGAGGCGATCGTCGCCTCGACCGCGATCCCAGGCGCGTTCACGCCGGTGCACTATCGCGATCATTTCCTGGCCGACGGGGCGATCTCCAGCAACACGCCGGTCCGCGTTGCCGTGAAGCATGGGGCGAAACGCCTGATCGTGCTGCCGACTGGACACGCCTGCGCCAATCAGGCGCCGCCGGTCGGCGCGCTTGCCAACGCGCTGCATGCGCTGACGCTGCTGATCGCGCGGCAACTCGTTAACGAGCTCGAGAATATCGGCCCCGACGTCGAGTATTTCGTGGTGCCGCCGCTCTGTCCGCTGGTCGGCTCGCCCTACGATTTCACCCGGACCGCGGACCATATCGCACGCGCGCTCGACACCACCAATGCGTGGCTCGCGAGCGACGGCCTGAGGCCGGGCCACATCCCGCACGAATTGCAGCCGCACAGCCATTGAGGCGGACGGTCCTGTCGACCTGTCCCCGCAAACAGGGCGCTTCGTTGCACTGCAAACGTCGATTTCGTTTCAATTTGACCGGCAACGGCACCCGCCCATCCGGGCGGTTGTCACATCTGTGACCGACCGGCCGTATTACCGTGTAGCGCTGGTTCCGCGAGTTGGATTAGGCT
>CALRXG020000378.1:0-7380 GCA_943372075.1 Bordetella parapertussis
GAGACCGTCATTGCCGATGCGCTCGACGGCCATCTCTGCCGCTGCACCGGCTACATCAAATATCACCAAGCGGTGCGCGACGTGATCCTCGCCGATTCCCAACGCTATCTGACCGCCAACAAGTGAGCCCGCGCGCGATGACATCGGAAACGCGGTTTCGGATCATGGCAGTGCTGACGGCGCTCGCGACCAGCCTGTGTGCCGGCTACGCGGCTTCGGAGAGCGTGAGCCACGCCCTCGCCTCGCCGGAAAGCTTTGCCGGGATCGAGAATGTCGAGCAGCGTTCTGCGGCGATCTTCACCGAACTCGGCAAGGTGTTGACGCATCCGCGCTGCACCAATTGCCATCCGGCCGGCGACAGTCCGCGGCAGGGCGACGTCAGCCGTATCCACCAACCCCCGGTCACGCGCGGCGCCGATGGCCACGGCAAGGACGCGATGCGCTGCTCGATCTGCCACCAGCAGGCCAATTTCGATCCCGGTCGTGTGCCCGGTCACCCGGAATGGCACCTCGCGCCGCGCGAAATGGCATGGGCCGGCAAGACCGTCGGCGAGATCTGCGCGCAGCTCCGGGACCCCGCACGCAATGGCGGCCGCAAGGTCGAGGACCTGATCGAGCATATCGGCAAGGACACGCTGGTCGGCTGGGCCTGGCATCCCGGCTTCGGCCGCTCGCCGGCGCCGGGCACGCAGGCGCAGGCCGGCGCGCTGGTCGAGGCCTGGGTGAAGACCGGCGCGGCCTGCCCGGCGCCATGAGCGCGCAGCCGCTTGAGCACGAAGAGATCAGGTCGAATAGCAACCCCGGTGACGCTGCGCTCCCTCGCCCCGTTCTTACGGGGAGAGAGTTGCGATGAGGGGCTGTCTCCGCGCGTCCGGTGATGGCGAGTTTGCGGAGACTCCTCCTCACCCGGAACGCGGGGCGAAGTGCAGTGGGTCCGTTACCTAGACTAGTGGCGCTTGAAATACTGCACGTCGCGCTCGTGCTTCTCTGCCGCGGCGCGTGACTTGAAGGTGCCGAGATTGCGGCGCTTGCCGGTCTTCGGCTTACTTTGCGGGAATACAGCCGGTACTCGCCGGAACGCAGCTTGCGGATCATGACGTCGCCTCGCCAATGCCTTTCGCGAGTCAACGATACGCCAGCGTGAGCGTTCCTGCTTGATCAGAAGCAAAGATTGGTCACGGCATTGCCGCGCTTGTCCTTGATGACATAGGGACAGCGGGCCCGCTCCAGCGCCTTCTTGGCATCCTCGTCGCCGAGCGCGGCCGCCCGCTCGTAATAGGCCTTGGCGGCATCGGTATCCTTCGGCCCGCCGCGACCGGCCTGCGCGAATGCCCCCATCCGCTCCAGCGCGCCCGGGTGGTTCTGCGCAGCCGCCTTCTCGAACAACGCCCGCGCGCCGGCATCGTCCTGCGCGCCGCCTTTGCCCTCGGCGAGCATCATACCGAGCTGGTACTGCGCCTCGGCATTGGTTTCGGCGGACCTGGCGAGCAATTCGCGCGCGCGTGCCGGGTCGGACGCGGCACTGCCGCCGAGCGCCGCCAGATTGCTGACGCCGCGCGCATTGCCGGCCTGCGCTGCGCGCTCGAACAATTTGCGCGCCTGCCCCTCGTCCTTGGCGACGCCGGTGCCGTTGCCGTAGAGCACGCCGAGCTCGACCATCGCCGAGGTCGAGCCCTTGTCGGCTGCCTTGCGCCAAGCGGATGCCGCTTCCGCGGTCTGCCGGTTGGCGGCATAGGCACGGCCGAGTTCGTACATCGCGCGCCGCGAGGACTTTGCCGCTACCGCGCAATATTTGACCGCGGTCGCGATATCCGCAGGCGCGATCTCGGACACGCCCTTCACATCGGCCGGCTTGTCGGGATCGGTAGGATCGGCGGCGAGCCGGTCGCATAGCACGAGGTCGGCCGATTGCGCGTGAGCGAGTGCGGGCACGGCCAGCGCCACGGCAAAGGCAATTGCATGGAGGGATCTGAACATGACCGGCAGGTTGCGTCGCGGTGCAGGCAAATTCAAGGCTCGAGGCCGGTCTCGCGCAGCACCGGCGCGATGTCAGCCGACGACAGATAGCGCAGCAGATGATCGGCAGCCGCTGCGCGTTGCGATGCGACCATACGGCCGGCAGAGAACACTGCGGGTGTCTGCAATTCCAAGGGAAGCGGCCCGACGACCTCGATGCCGTCGATCTGCTTCAACTCGCTGATCTGCTGGATCGCCAGATCGGCTTCATCGCTGATGAGCTTTTCGGCGGTGAACCCGACGGGAATGATCACCGCCCGCGCGTTGATTTCCGCGGCGATGCCAAGCTGCTCGATCAGCCGCGCGAACAGGATGCCACTGGCGCCGAGCCGCGAATAGGCCACCGCCCGCGCGGCGAGCAGCGCCGTGCGCAGAGCGACTTTGGTTGCGATATGGGGATGCGTAGCGCCCGCCTTGACCGCGACGCCGACATAGGAGCGCGCGAGATCGATCGCGCTGTCCGGCGCGACGCGGCCCTCGCCGATGAGTTCATCGAGCCCTTCGCGGGTGAGGATCACGAGATCGGCGGTCTCACTGCCACGCAGGCGTTCGAGCAGCGCCAGTGTCGGCGCGAAATCGGCATCGATCGCGACGCCGCTTGCCGCCTGATAGGCACCGGCAAGGCGCGCGACCGCGCCCTTGAGCGCCAGTGTCGAGAGCACGCGGACCGAATTGCTTCTTCCGCTCATGCCCGACGCATCAGCTTGAGCGCGGCGGTGAGGCGGAGGCTGCGCTTGCCGGCCAGCGCGGTCGCCTCGAGCACGGCGCCCTCCGCGTCGCAGGTGCCGGCAAAACCGATGCCGACCTCATGGCCGCCGAAGATCGCATCCTCGCCGATTGCCGAGGTGTGCTCCTGGTTGAGGATCTGGCCCTTCCAGCGGCCCTGCTCGGAGGTGTAGGTGCCGAGATAGTAGAAGAACGCATCGCCGCCGAGGATGCGGCCGTTGTTCAGCAGCATGACGCCGGTGAGACCGCCATCGACACCGTCGAGCACACGGATGCGGACCGAGTAAAGGCCGTTGACGATGCCGCCCTGGCCGACACCGCCAGCGATCGGGATGTCATCTTCGGTGATCGGCGTCATCACCGACTGGAACGGAACGCCGGGCAGTTCCTTCAGCTCGCCTTTGAAGCGATAGAGCTCACCGTCCGGCCAGCCCCTGGCGAGCAGCGTCGCATCATCGGTGCCGGCCAGCGCGCGGTAGTTCGGATCGAAATTGTGCCGAACCGTCTTGATCTCGATCGCGATATCGTCGCCCTCTTTCTCGTAAGTGCCGATATGGGCGAACGCCGAATTGCCGCCGAGCATCCTGCCGTCGCCGACATACATCACGCTGCGGCCGAGCGCGCCGCCCAGCTCGAACCGGACCTTGTAAAATCCCTCAAACAAGCGCCGTGTCCCCGGCAGCCAACATGCAATCGTTATCTAGCGCGGTTCATAACGTAGCGAAACCGCTTTCGCCGGCAAGCCGCCTGCAAAGGCTGCCGTTAAAATGCAAAGGTCCGCCAAGGCATTCGCCCTAGCGGACCTGATTGCGGTACCGGATGCCTCCACCCGGGTCGAGAGCTGCTCGGGCCGCGGCCATCAAGCCGCAGGCTTTAAGCGGGAGCCCTTAAGCGGCAGCCTTGGCGCCGGTCGGCACCTCGGAGATCGTCTTCAGGATCTGCGACGCGATCTGGTAGGGGTCGCCTTGCGAGTTCGGACGACGGTCTTCCAGATAGCCCTTGTAGCCGTTGTTGACGAAGGAGTGCGGCACGCGGATCGACGCGCCACGATCAGCGACGCCGTAGCTGAACTTGTTCCACGGCGCGGTCTCGTGCTTGCCGGTCAGACGCTTGTCGTTGTCCGGGCCGTAGACGGCGATGTGGTCCATCAGGTTCTTGTCGAAGGCCTTCATCAGGCTCTCGAAGTACTCCTTGCCGCCGACTTCGCGCATGTACTTGGTCGAGAAGTTGGCGTGCATGCCCGAGCCGTTCCAATCGGTGTCGCCGAGCGGCTTGCAGTGGAATTCGATGTCGATGCCGTAGCTCTCGGTGAGGCGCAGCATCAGATAGCGGGCCATCCACATCTGGTCAGCGGCGGTCTTGGAGCCCTTGCCGAAGATCTGGAATTCCCACTGGCCCTTCGCCACTTCGGCGTTGATGCCTTCGTGGTTGATGCCGGCGGCGAGGCAGAGATTGAGATGCTCTTCGACGATCTTGCGGGCGACACTGCCGACGTTCTTGTAGCCGACGCCGGTGTAGTACGGGCCCTGCGGCGCCGGATAACCCTCTTCCGGGAAGCCGAGCGGACGGCCGTCCTTGTAGAAGAAGTATTCCTGCTCGAAGCCGAACCAGGCGCCTTCGTCGTCCAGAACGGTTGCGCGCTTGTTCGAGACATGCGGCGTCTTGCCGTCGGGCATCATGACTTCGCACATCACCAGCACGCCGTTCTCGCGCGCGGCGTCGGGATAGCAGGCAACCGGCTTCAGCACGCAGTCAGAGCTGTGGCCTTCAGCCTGCTGGGTGGACGAACCGTCAAAGCCCCACAGCGGAAGCTGTTCGAGGGTCGGGAACGACGCGAATTCCTTGATCTGCGTCTTACCGCGCAGGCTCGGCGTCGGCGTATATCCGTCGAGCCAGATATACTCGAGCTTGTACTTGGTCATTGAACCTCTCTGTTGATGATGCAAAACCGTGAGGAACCGAAAGCCAGTCGGCCGCCGCACGCGTACCCGGCCACCATCGGCCGGCTCTTACTAAGCAATTAAAATGCCAGTCGCTGCACTGCGGCACCCGCCCTGGTCGCGGATGTCCACAAGGGACATCGCATTTTTAGCTGCGACATAGCAGCGCGGCTGGCATGCGTCCGGGACAGACGGATTCCGCCTCCCGATGCTCTCCACCGCCTGTTTCTCCAGCAAATCCAACTACGGCACCGCCAGCCGATTAAAGCCGCAGCAGCGCCATGTGACAGTTTGTGTCCGGTTGCCCGACCTCCAGCAACCATGGCCGAGGCCCAAGCGTTGGTCAGCTGCATCCTGCCTCGCAGGGGGCAAACCCGGACTTGCACACAGATTAGACACGCTGTGACTATTTCTTGGTCAACTTGCACCCTTCCGAGCCTGGACCGATATCAAAATGACGGTAACCGCACACGAATGAGTCGGGCGCACCATGGAGGCTCGCACCGGCCAAAGGAGACTTTGACATGATCACCACGGGCCAAGGACAAATCCAGGGATCGGCAACGATCTATCAATTCCCGGTTGGGGGCCGCGCGGCTCTCGGCGGGCGCCGCTACGGCGAGGCGCGGACGGCGCATGAGCTTTCCGCCGAGGTCGAGACCTCCGCATGCAGCGAGAGCTGGTACCATCAGGCGGCGATCGACGACGCCAAGCCAAGCCGCGATCACTGATGCCGACACAACAAAGGGGAATGACGTCAAGACGTCAGACGGCATCACAACACTAACAAAGGGTCGGAACGAAACGTTTCGGCCCTTTTTTCATGCCAGTTCGCAGGCCGTCACCGGCCGCTTCGCATGCCGGAGCCTGATCAGGCCGGCGCGGCTGAACGCCAGCGTGACACCACCGCCCATGTAGCGTGTTCCCGCCAGCGACAGCGTTTCGTCAACGTCACCGCCTTGCCGTCGAGTTGCAGATGCGCGCGGGTATCCCCGTCGAAGAACACCGCAATGAACTGCGTGCCGTCGGCGCAACGATAATTCCGGAAGGCGGACTGCGCCGTCGCCGTCGAGGAACCCAACACCCCGCAAAGAATTCCGCCGATCACGAGGGCGCCCGCGCGATAAGTCATATTCTCCCCCCGACGGGCCGGCTATAGACCTGACTGCGCCGATCCGTTCGCGCCAAGACTGAGCCAGGATCTCAACAGCTGCAACAGGCCCGCCCGATGTCAGACGTCCCTGCCCGTCATCTCAATCTCGCCGGCGCGAGCAATTTCCGTGACCTTGGCGGCTACCAGACGCGCGACGGCCGGACGGTGCGCTGGCGGCAGATCTTCCGCTCCAACCATCTGGCGCATCTCACCGAGCAGGACGTCGCCGTGGTGCGCACCCTCGGGGTCAAGAGCGCGTTCGATTTTCGCGGCGTCACCGAGCGCGCCGATGCGCTGTGCGGCATGACCGACATCACCGTGCATTCGCTTCCCGTCGAGCCGACGGTGGTGGCCGCGCTGCGCGAGATCGCTGGCAACCGCCAGCTCTCGGAAGCCGACGCGATCGACGTGATGCGGGATTCATACCGTGGCTATGTCCAGGACAACACCCAGCGCTATCGCACGCTGTTTGCACATCTGCTCGAGGATCGCGCGCCGCTGGTGATCCACTGCACCGCCGGCAAGGACCGCACCGGCTTTGCCTGCGCGCTGATCCTGCACGCACTCGGCGTGTCCGAGCAGGTGATCGCGGACGACTATCTCTTGACCAACCAGTTCTACAAGCGCGATCCCGCCCACAGCACCGAGCTGCCCGACGACGTCAAGCAGGTGCTCGGCACCGTACGCGCGGCATTCCTGGAGGCTGCGTTCGAAGCAGTCGAGGCCGACTATGGCAGCCTCGACAATTATTTCCGGGATGGCCTCGGGCTCGGACAGGCCGAACGCAAGGCACTCGAAGGCCGCTATCTGCAGGCGTGATAGGTTGGCTCAGGCCGCCGCGGCCTCGAGCTCGAGCTCGGCATCGAGATCGGCGATCACATCCTCGAAGGCCGAGATGGCCTGCTGGATCGCCGCGATCTGCATCAATTCCCAGCTGCTCACCGGTCCGGTGCGATTCTGGAGCGCAACCACGAGGTCACGCCGCTGCTCCTTAAGCTGAACGAGCGGTAAACCGTGATCCGGAAGATATCCCATCGAAAACCCCTGGCTTGGCTGGAGTTCCGCTTCTACGAAAAGGGTTCTGCGAACGACTTACAGAACTGCCGAAAATTTTATCCAACCACCCCACCTCCGTAATCTTACGTAGTCAGGACGACGCGCCCGCGTTGCGTGACAGCGCATCGTTGATCGCGCCGAGCAGCGCCTGGGTGACACAATCGGTCGCCCACTCGCTCGTATGAAGATGCTCCGGCGCACCATCGTCGAGTTCGGAGAGCGGAATTCCGGCATCGACCCATTGCTTCATCAGCGCAAAGCGGCGGAACAGGTTGACTTTCCTGCTTGCCGCGACGTCGGCGATCATCGGCATGAACTGGTTGGCGAGCTTGAGCACGTCTGGCGTGCCGACGATTGCCTCGGTGTATTGCGAATCCATCACCACGACATCCAGCGGCAGTCCGGCGAGCACATCGAGTCCTGCCTCCAGTGTCGCCTGCACCTGATCGAAATTGTAGTTCTTGTACACCGCGTTGGTGCCGACCTGCC
>CALRXG020000379.1:0-7357 GCA_943372075.1 Bordetella parapertussis
CGACGCATCAGCCCTTCGACGACGCGGATCAGGTCGCCGCGCACCGTGCAGCACACGCAGCCATTGTTCATCTCGTAGATTTCCTCGTCGGATTCCACGATCAGGTCATTGTCGATGCCGATCTCGCCGAATTCATTGACGATGACCGCGTAGCGTTTGCCGTGATTCTCCGACAGGATGCGGTTCAGCAGCGTGGTCTTGCCGGCGCCGAGATAGCCCGTCAGCACGGTCACTGGGATTTTTTGCGAGGCTTCAGCCATGACAACTCCGAAAGGAACTTGAAAGGCGCTCAACCCCGCAGCAGGGAGGCCCCTGCCCTAGCCGGCGAGCGCGCTGGTCAGGGCCTTTATATTGTGCCTGACCATATCAATGTAAGTGGGTGCCGGGCCCTTTTCGCCAGTCAAACTGTCCGAATACAGGGTGCCGCCGACCTTGGCCCCGGTCTCGGCCGCGATCCGCTGGATCAAGCGCGGATCGGTGATGTTTTCAAGAAAAACTGCCGGAATTTTCGCGTCCCTGATCTGGGCGATGATGGCGGCGATATCGCGTGCGCTGGGCTCGGCGTCGGTGGAGACGCTGAGCGGTGAGAAGAAGGTGACCCCATAGGCGTCAGCGAAGTAACCGAACGCCCCATGGGTCGAGATCACCTTGCGCCGCTCCTGCGGAATCTTCGCCACCGCCTCGCGCAGTTCGCGGTCGAGAGCCTCCAGCTTGGCCAGATAGGCGTCGGCATTGGCCTTGAAGATGGTGGCCTGGTCGGGAGCCACTGCGATCAGCCCGTCGCGGATATTCGCGACATAGATTCTCGCATTGGCCACCGACTGCCAGGCATGCGGATCGTCATGGCCGCCCATCTTCCGCGGCATGATCCCCTTGGTGGCCACAATGACCGGCGCCTTGCTGCCGGAGGCCTGCAACAGGCGCGGCATCCAACCCTCGAAGCCGAGGCCGTTGATGACGAGCAGGCGGGCGTCCGCGACCTTCTTGGCATCCGCCGGCGTCGGGGCGTAGACATGCGCATCGCCGTCAGGCCCGACCAACGCGGTGACATCGACCCGGTCGCCACCGACGTTGCGCGCCATGTCGGCCAGGATCGAGAAGCTCGCCACCACATTGATGCGATCGGAGGCGCGCGCCGACCCGCTCGCCAGCGCCAGCGCCAGACAGACCAAACCAAACAAACGCCGCATGATTACGCCTCGAGATGCCGGCCGGGAAACAACTGCCGCACCAGGCCGCTGACATTGCCGAACAGCAGCGACACGATATAGAGGCCCGCTGCGACCAGGATGATCGCCGGGCCGGAGGGAATGCGGGTCTGGTACGACAACACGAGCCCGGCATAGCCGGACAACATCGCGCTCGCAACCGCGATGCAGATCATCGCGGTGATGTCGCGCGACCAGAACCGCGCGATGCCCGCGGGCAGGATCATCAGCCCGACGCCGAGCAGCGTGCCGAGCGCATGGAAGCCGTTGACGAGGTTGACCACGACCAGCGCGAGGAAGGCGAGATGCGCCGGCGCGCCGGCCCGGCTCACGGTGCGCAGGAAGATCGGATCGACACATTCGATCACCAGCGGCCGATAGATCACCGCCAGCACCACGAGCGTGATGGTGGCGTTGAACGCGATCACCAGCAACGTCTGGTCGTCCATCGCCAGGATGTTGCCGAACAGCACGTGCAGGAGATCGATATTGGTGCCCTTGATCGAGACAATGGTGACGCCGAGCGCGAGGGAGACCAGATAGAAGGTCGCGAGCGAGGCGTCCTCCTTCAGTTCGGTGGTGCGGGCGACGAGACCGGCGAGCAGCGCCACCGCAAAGCCCGCGATCAGGCCGCCGGTCGTCATCGCGAACAGATTGAGCCCGGAGATCAGGAAGCCGATCGCAGCCCCCGGCAGGATCGCATGCGCCATGGCGTCGCCGACCAGGCTCATCCGCCGCAGCATCAGGAACACGCCGATCGGCGCGCCGCCGAGCGACAATGCGATCACGGCCGCCAGCGCGCGGCGCATGAATTCGAATTCGGTGAAGGGCGTAATCAGCGCGTCTGATAGCATCGGCGTCAGGCAGCCCTTGAGCGCGGATCGACGGCGCAGGCGCCGGCACCGTCGTCGAACGCCTCGCACATCCGCATCGCGACCATCAGGTTCTCCGCCGTCAGCGTCTGCGCGGTCGGGCCCCATTCGACCGGGCCGCGCGCCAGCAGCAGCGTTTCCGGGAAATTGTTGCGCACCATGTCGAGGTCGTGCAGCGCCGCCAGCACGGTGCGCCCCTCGCCGTTCCAGCGCTTCACCAGCGCCAGCAGATCGGCGGTGGTCTTGGCATCGATGGCGTTGAACGGCTCGTCGAGCACGATCAGGCGGGCGTCCTGCAGCAGCACGCGCGCGAACAGCATGCGCTGGGTCTGGCCGCCGGACAGCGTGCCGATCGGGCGGTTCTCGAAGCCGTTGAGACCGACCGCGGCGAGCGCCGCCAGGATCTTGTCGCGCGCGGCACGGCCGATGCCGCCGAAGAAGCCGGTCGAGCGCCACAGCCCGGTGCCGACGAAATCGAACACCGAGATCGGGAACGTGCGGTCGATGTCGGCGGATTGCGGCAGATAGGCGATGTCTCTGACATCGAGCCCGTCGAGATCGATCGCGCCGGACAGCGGCTTGAGCACGCCGGCGATGCCGCGCAGCAGGGTCGACTTGCCGGCACCGTTGGGGCCGATCACGGCCAGCAGCGCGCCGGCTTCGACGGCGCCGGTGAGATGATGCACGGCCGGGTGGCGGTCATAGCCGAGGGTGACATCGCGGAAGGTGACAAGAGCAGCCACGGGTGTCACCTCATCGCCAGCCAGACCACGGCCCACAGGCAGGCGCTGACCGCAAGCGCCGCCAGCAGGCGGGCCGGTACGGGCATCCGCAGGATCGACCAAGGCGCCGCCTGGGCCGGATGCCCAGCCGGCCCGTGGCTGTGCCCGTGGGGATGGGCGTGGCCGTGAGGATGGTGGTCCTGGGTGTGCGTATGCGCCATGGCCAGATTGTTATATTATAACATAACGCAAGTCTACAAAGCAGGAACTCATGGCCGATCCGCAAATCCGGGGGGATTTGGGCCGCGCCGGCGCCGGTTTCGCGCTGATGAAATTCGGTGACGAGCACCTACGCCGGCGGCAGGCCGAGCGATTGGGCGGCCTCCATCCAGACCGGCAGTTCGCGCTGATACAGCGCGTTGCTCTCCTTGAAGCCGATCGCGGGCTCCAGCACGAAGGTCGCGAGAACCTCCTTCACCTTCGGATCGTTGTTGGCGGCGACGCACAGGTCGGACAGCCGATTGACGATCGGCTGCGGCGTCGCCTTCGGCACCGCCCAACCCGAGAAGCCGCTCACGGTGAAGAATTTCGACGTCGCGCCCTGCTCGGGCAGGGTCGCGATCTCCGGGATCGTACCGACCTTCTTCGCATGCACGGCAAACACCACGCCGCGGCTGCTTTGCAGGACGGATTGCGCCGCCGTGTAGCTGCCCATCGCGACATCGAGCGTGCCTTCCGCGAGCCCGGTCCACATCGGCGCTTCGCCGCGATAATGGATCGGCTCGATGCTGAGGCCGTATTGCTTGTTGAGCTCGTTGATCGTCATGTGCGGGGCAGAGCCCGCGCTGTACGTGCCGAAATTCACCTTGCCGCTGCTCCGTGCATAGGCGACGAACTCCGCCAGCGTCTTGACGCCGAGCTTCGGGCTCGCGACCAGCAGGAGCCCGCCGCCCGGGATGACGCTGACCAGCGTCAAATCCTTGTCCATGTCGTAGCCGGGATTCTTCATCATCGCCCGGTTCATCACGTAAGTCGTCGAGATCGAGCACAGGATGGTGTGTCCGTCGGGGTCGGCACGCGCGACTTCGGCGGCGCCGATCGAGCCGGAAGCGCCCGCCTTGTTCTCGATCACGACGGTCTGTCCGACCTGCCTTGCGATGAATTCGCCGAACGCGCGCGCCAGAAGGTCGGTCTGCCCGCCTGCCGGATAGCTGCAGATCATGCGGATCTGCCGCGACGGCCACGTGCCTTGCGCCACGGCTCCGCGCGACAGCAAAGGCAGCACAGCCGTCGCCGCTCCGGCAGCGATGACGTGGCGACGGCTGAATTTCGTTGGCATGCAAGTCCCTCCCCGTTTTTTTGGTGAGGGTAGCGCATTGCCCGATCCCAGCTACGGGACAGATTGGCGCAGAGGCCGCGGTCGCTCTCACCCGGCTTCTCCGCTCGGAGTCATCGTGCCTAGAACGGGTAGTAGCGGATCTGGGTCATGACGATGTGGTCGTCGGTCTTCGGCGCGCCGCCGACACCCTGAAAGGCGAAGCGCTGGGTGTAGGAATACTGCGCGCCGGCCTTGATGGTGCCGTAGGCGCCCTTGAAGATCGTGTCGTAGAAGCCCACGGTGTATTGCCTGACCTCCGACGTGTTGCCGTTGCAGGTTGCCGCCGGCGAGTTCTCGATGTTGCAGCCGAGATTGTTGTAGAGCGGATTGCCGTAGCCGAACGGCACCATGCCGACATTGGAGAACGTCGCCTTGGTCTTTTCGAGACCGGCATACGCATAGAGATCGAGCGACGGTGTCGTGTGCCAGACCGAGCCGACCAGGAAGGCCGTGATCGGCAGCGGCTGGATCGAGCCGTCCTGGCGCACCGTCGCATCGGGGAACGGGGTTGCCGTGAAGCGGCCGAGCGCGCCGTAGGAGGCCGAGGCCTGCACCTCCAGCGCCTTCGGCACGATCTCGGCTGAGAGATGGCCGCCGAAGCTCACCGTGTTGACGTCATGGTTGGCGAAATTGAAGCGATCGTAGAAATCACGATACATCGCCCACGCCTCGACATGCAGCTTGTAGGGCCCGAGCCGCGGATCCCACGCTCCCTTCACCGTGATATCCGGCACGTGGTTGAGGCTGACATTGTTCAGGCTGTTGAAGAAGCTGCCGCCCGGGCCGGTCAGATTGACCAGCAGGTTCGGATTGAGCACGCCCTGCGGCCCGACCGCGGGCGTGCCGACCAGCGGCGTGTTGCCGCCGAAGAAGGACGACTGCGGATTCTCGGCCGAGACCGCGAGCTTGAACTCGGGGCCGATGTCCTGCCAGACCCGCAGCCCCGGTTGCCGCGCGCCGAGGAAGCCCGGCACCAGTTCGAAATCGATCACGCCGGGCGTATCGGCGCCGCGCGGATCGATGCCCGCCTTGCTGGGCGTGTTCAGCGACCAGGACTGGCCGGCGAGGACATGGAAACCCAAATCGGTGCGGTCGATCTCGACGCTGGCCTGCCGCAGCCGCGGATTGAACGAATTGGTCGCGACTGAGTTCGCGGTCTGCGCCGCGCCCTCGAAATCGAGTTCGCCATAACCGGCGATGTGAATGTCCGAAGTTGCGTTGGCTTCGGCGAGCACCGAGAAGCGGGTCTGGCGCGCGGTGAAGCGCGATTCGCCGGTGTTGTAGTTCTTGCTCTGCGGGAACGGGATGAAGTTGAAGACCGAGCCCGAATCGGAGGCGAGATTGCGGCTGCGGTAGATGCCGGTGAGATCGACCCAGCCGCCGAAAGTGAAGCTGACGCCCCGGTAGCACAGCTTGCCCGACGCGCAAGGATCGAACGGCACCGGCGCCTTTGCCGTCATCTGCGCGCTCTGCATTGCGCTTTGCCGCGCGGCAAGCGCTTCCTCTTTCTTCGCCTGCGTCTCCATGCGCTGTTCGAGCTGTTTCAGGCGCGCCTTCAGCGCGCGCAGCTCAGACGCGTCGTCGTCCGCCAACACCGGCCCCGCCGACAACAGCATGCTGCCGAGCAGAATTCCCCCGAGAATTCGCATCGCTCCCTCCCATGTGAGGATTGTTTCCTCAGGCGTGAGAGAGCGGCGGTCAGGCGACGATATTCGCGGCGGCCCGCAACATTGCGGTCACGTTTTTCTCATCGCGACAGCAGGAATAGTTTGCGGCAACGGACGATATCGCGCGCAGGAGATAGGCGTGAGGGGATCAGATCAAGTGACAGCGGTGCTTCGTACCGCCGTCATTGCGAGGTGCATAGCGACGAAGCAATCCACTCTTCCGCTTGCGCAGCGATGGGTTGCTTCGCTGCGCTCGCAATGACGGAGGTAGAGCAGTCCGCCCCAGACAGCCATGGCCATACGCTATCGCGAGCAGATTGCTCAGAACAGGGGCGGAATCTGCGCGACTTTCAGCGGCCCCAAAAACACCGCGCCGTCGGCGAAGCGCAGCGGGAAGCTGCGCGCCTTCTTGCCTTCGAGCGTCGCCTCGGTGCCGAGCGAATTGATGCCGGCGGAGATGCCGGCATTGGCATTCTGCTTGATCACCTTGCCGAGGCCCGGGATCGCGCGATCCAGTGCGCCGAACAGATTGCTGATGTCCTGGCTCTTTACGCCCGGCGCGACACGATCGAGGGTCGACTGCGGCACGCCGTCCTCCAGCATCTTGTCGATGCCGAGCGCGGGGATCACGCGCTCGAGGCCGGCGACCGTCATCTGCAACTCGCCCTCGATACGGCCTTGCGCGTTGAGGCGCAGCGTGCCTGCCGCGACCGACAGCACGTCGCCCTGCTCGATCCGCGACTGCTGGATCTCGACGCTGCCGCCGGCGGCCTGGATCTCGCGGAAACGATCCGGCCATGGCTTCGGCGAGAAATCCTTGAGCCCGTTCAGCCGCGCATGGATGTCGGCGTTGAACGGCTGGGTGAGCAGCGGATGCACCTCCTGCAAGGTGCCGCCATTGATCTGCAACACGGTCTCGATCGCGGGACTGTCCGGCGCCGAACCCTCGACCTGCCGGCCGTGCAGCTCGATATGATTGACGCGCATCAGCGGCGTCGGCGCAGGTCCGCCGGTGCGGTCGATGGCGAGATCGTCGAACACCAGCGAAGCGCGCTGCGGCACCGCCGGCAGTCCGACCACGCTGCTGCGGCCGAGGCGCCAGTTCACCGACAACGTCGGCTGCGCGTTGCGCTCGGCGATCGTGGCCGGCCCCTTGAACTCCGCGATCACGAGCTTGGGATCGTAGATCTGCGCCACCACCAGGATTTCGGCGAGCCGCGCCACGAACGACATCTGCGGCGAGGCGGTCTGCGACACCAGCATCACGCTGGGCTGCTCGCAGCTGATCTCGAGCCGGAACGGGTAACCCGCCACCGAACGCTTGCTGCAGTCATAAACCCGGCCGGCCTTCGCCTCCTGCGCGCGCCAGGCATCGGCCTGCACGCCGACCTGCGAGGCGGCAAAGAACCAGAAACCGCTCCACAGCACCGCGGCAATCAGGACCGCGACGGGGACAGCATAGAGGCCGAAGCGCGAGCGGCGGCGTGGAGCGGAGGTCAAATCGGACATG
>CALRXG020000380.1:0-7349 GCA_943372075.1 Bordetella parapertussis
AGATAGGCGTCCATCACCAGACCACCCCCTCGAGCGCGTCGAGCGGAATTTTTAGATAGCGCCGGCCGTTGCACTCCGGTTCGGGAAGCCGGCCGCCGGCCATGTTCACCTGAAGCGCATGCAGGATGAGCTTGGGCATCGGCAGCGTGGCGTCGCGTGCCTCGCGCAGGGCGATGAAGCTCGCCTCGGTCTGATCGACGATATGCGGGTTGAAGCTCTTCTGCTCGGCGACGGTGCTTTCCCACCGCGGTTGGCGGCCATCAGGCTGGTAGTCGTGCCCGGTGAACACGCGCGTCTCGTCCGGCAGCGCGAGAATGTCCTGAATGGACTTCCAGAGAACCTTGGCGCTGCCGCCCGGGAAATCGGCGCGCGCCGTGCCGGAGTCCGGCATGAACAGCGTGTCGTGGACGAAGGCGGCGTCGCCTATGAGATAGGTGATCGAGGCAAGGGTGTGCCCCGGCGAGAACATCACCCGCGCATCTATCGTGCCGACCTTGAAGGTATCTCCGTCGGCGAAGAGCTGGTCCCACTGGCGGCCGTCAGCCGGGAAGTCCGGCCAATTGTAGATCCCTTTCCATAGAGCCTGCACATCCACGACATGGGCTCCGATCGCGGTCGGAGCTCCGGTCTTCTCCTTGAGATAGCGGGCGGCGGAAAAATGGTCGGCGTGAGGATGGGTATCGAGGATCCATTCGACCGTCAGGCCCTCGTCGGCGATGTAGGCGAGGATTTCGTCGGCATGCTCGGTCCTGGTCGATCCGGATTTCTCGTCGTAGTCGAGAACCGGGTCTACGATGGCGCATTTTGCCGTGGCTGGATCGCTGACGACGTACTGGATGCTCCAGGTGCGCGGATCGAAGAAGCCTTTGACTTTTGGCTTGACGGGAGCGGGAGGGCGATTTGCGGCAAGCCATGTCCGCGCGGCATCGGGCGCAATCCCGACGTCGTTCGCGACGGCGATCAGCTTGTCGTTGCCGAAGCCTTCCACATCGGCATTGCCGGCCAGGATCCACATGTAGAAAGAGCGCGCCCCTGAGCGGCAATGCGCGATCACTGGTCCGTCCGACGCGACGATCGCCTCCGCGAACCGCCGAACGTCCTCCGGCCGCATGTTGCTGCTCGTTACCGGGATGAAGACATAGTCGAGACCCGCCGCTCTGGCCGCCTCTTCTTCCGCCGCCGATCCCGGCTGTGAACCTTCTTCGCCATCCGGCCGATTATTGATGACCGTCTTGTAGCCGCGCCGGGCGAGTTCCGCGAAGTCCTTGGGCTGCAATTGCCCCAGGACAGAAAATTTCTCTGTGACGGGAATGGGTTTCATGGAGCCGCTCCTTGACGCTTGTCAATATGAATTACATACTTACATAACACCAGATATGTAAATCTGCAAGTGGGAGGATCGCCATGGACACCACATCGAAGCAACAAACTGCCGGAGCCGCTGCGCTTAAGCATCGGATCGTCATCGTCGGTGGCGGGGCAGCGGGCATCACGGTTGCGGCCGAGCTGAAGCGACGGGACGCGAGGCTGGATGTCGCAATCGTGGAACCCTCGGAGGCCCATTCGTACCAGCCGGGTTGGACGCTGGTCGGTGCGGGCGTGTTCACGCGCAGGCAAACCGAGCGGGAGGAACGCTCGCTGATTCCCAAAGGTGTGACGTGGATCAAAGCAGCCGTCAGCGCCTTCGACCCGGAGAATAACGTCGTCAGCCTGAGCGACGGCCGAACGCTCGGTTACGACTATCTCGTCGCATGCCCCGGACTGAAGATCGCTTGGGACGCCATCCAGGGGTTGAGGGATACGCTCGGCAGGAACGGCGTGTGCAGCAACTACCGGGCCGACACGGCGGAATATACCTGGCGCCTCATTCAGGAATTCCAGGGCGGGACCGCGCTGTTCACCCAGCCGGCAATGCCGATCAAATGTGCCGGCGCCCCGCAGAAGATCATGTACATGATGGCCGATCATCTGCGTCGTCGCGGCAAGCTCGATGCCTCGAAGCTGAAATTCTGCCTTGCCGGCGACGCGCTGTTCGGCGTGCCCTTCTTTGTGCCGCCCTTGCAGAAAGCGGTCGACGATTACGGTATCGACACCTGCTACCGGCACAACCTCATCGCCATCAACGGACCTGCGAAGGCGGCGTTGTTTTCCGTGACGGACAAGGATGGTGTGGCGCGCGACGTCGAGATGCGCTTCGACATGATCCATGTTGTCCCGCCGCAGACGGGGCTTGATGTCGTTCGAGACAGTCCGCTGGCGAACGTGGCGGGCTGGATCGAGGTCGATGCGGCGACGCTCCGGCATGTGCGATATCCGAACGTGTTCTCGCTCGGTGATGCCGCCTCCACCACCAACGCCAAGACGGCGGCGGCCGTCCGCCTCCAGTCTCCGGTCGTGGTCGCCAATCTGCTGGCGGCGATACAGGGCAAGGACATGGCCGAGGCCTATGATGGCTACGGCTCTTGCCCGCTGACGGTGGCCCTCGGCAAGATCGTGCTCGCCGAGTTCGCCTATGGCGGCAAGGTGACGCCAAGCTTTCCGCTCGATCCGCGCGTGCCCCGCAAGAGCATGTGGTACTTGAAGACCAAGTTTCTGCCGTGGCTCTATTGGTCCCACATGCTCAGAGGCGGCACAATCGACATCAGGCATCGCGAGCGGGGCTGGTGAGCGCGGGACCCGGCTCACTGCTCCCCGGCTTGCTTCTTGCGCGCATCCGAGACGACCTGCTTGAAACCTTGATAGTCGAGCGTCGAGGTCTGGAACGGGCCGACGAGGTAAGCCGGCGTGCCCGAGAACCCGATGGCATCGGCCTGCGCCATGTTGCGCTTGATGAGGGCGTCGATTTCCGCGGACTTGGCCTTCATGTCGGCGTCGAGACGAGCCATGTCGATGCCTGCGGACTGGAGGCCCTGCCGCATCTTGTCTTTTGGAACGCCTACGCCGGGGATGCCCATCAGGGCATGGTGCGCGACGTCGTACTTACCCTGATATTTGGCGGCGAGCGCCATCATCGCGCCGTCGATCGAGGTCGGCCGGATGACAGGCCAATCCTTGTAGACGAGCCTGATTTTGCCGTCCTCCTTGACGACGCGATCAAGGTCGGGCGCGGATTTTTTGCAGAACGGGCAATTGTAGTCGAGGAAGGCCACGATGGTGACGTCGCCTTTCGGGTTGCCCGCAACGGGCGCAGCCGGGTCGTTGAGGATCATTTCCTTGGACACGTCGGCATTCTGCCCGAGAGCCGTGCGGTGCATGAGAGGCACCGCCAGGGCCGCGCCCCCCAATGTGATCATGGCGCCGCGACGCGTGAGAGTAGGCATACGGGATCTCCTTTTCGTGTGAGCCGGACAGGGTGGGACCCTGCCTGGACGCGAGACCCGCGCCCGTCACCTTAAGGCTGGCTTAAGGTCGGCGGCAGATTGCGGTTGTTCTGTTGAAGTCGAGCAGGTTGCGATGAGAGTTTTGGTAGTCGAAGACGACGCAGTATTGATGAACGGGTTGCAAGTTGGCCTCGGCCTGGCCGGCTTCACTGTGGACGCCGTTTCCACCTGCGTGGATGCCTCGGCTGCGCTGCGCAGCTCGGCCTTCGATGCGGTGGTTCTCGATCTGATGCTTCCGGACGGGTCCGGTCTCGACGTTCTGAACGAGCTTCGAGGACGGGCGGTGGGAACGCCGGTGCTGCTGCTGACCGCGCGTGACAGCATCCCCGACCGCATTGCCGGTCTCGATGCCGGCGCAGACGACTATCTCGGCAAACCCTTCGACCTGAACGAGGTCGCCGCCCGTCTGAGGGCCTTGACGAGACGGGGCAACGGCGGCGCCTCGGCTTGCCGCATCTGGCGCGATCTGCGCCTCGACCCTGCGACGATGGCGGTCTCGAAATCGGGCGAGGGTGTGCGGCTCTCCCGCCGCGAGTTCTCCATTCTGCACGCGCTGATGGAGCGGCCGGGCCAGATCCTGTCGAAATCGCAGCTCGAGGACCGGCTCTATGGTTGGCAGGAGGACGTGGAGAGCAACACGATCGAGGTTCACATCCACAATCTGCGACAGAAGCTCGGCCCTGGCGTCATCGAAACCGTGCGCGGGGTGGGCTACAGGCTGGCGGAGGACAGCATATGAAATCGATCCGAAGCCGGCTCTTCATGATCCTGATGATCACGACGGGCGTCGTTTGGATGTCGGCGATCGCCTGGATCTATCTCAGCACGCGAGCCGAGGTGGAACGCGTCCTCGATGCTCGCCTGATCGAGGCGGCGCGTATGGTGAGTTCGCTGATCACCAGCCAGGAGATCGATCCGAAGCGCGCAGCCCAGATTCCGGCCGTCGAGCCGACGATGCATGCGTCTTATGATAGGCAGCTATCCTGCCAAATATGGGCGCTGGACGGCACCTTGGTGGGCCGCTCCGACGCGGCCCCGGCAACGCCGCTGTCTGATGCACAGGACGGCTTTTCCGAGACCCTTATCGGGGGCGAAACCTGGCGCGTCTATGCGGTGGTCAACACCGATCTCGGCATGCGAGTCCTCGTCGGAGACAATATGCGCGTTCGCGATCGGCTGGTGGCCGATGTGATCCGGGGTCTTGCACTGCCTGCATTGCTGATCTTGCCGATCCTGGCCGGGCTGATTTGGCTGAGCGTGAGGAAAGGTCTCGGTCCCCTCAACAACATGGCTCACGCGCTGGAGACGCGGTCCGCCTCCGATCTTAGCGCCCTGCCCGACGTCGATACGCCTTCCGAGATCAAGCCGGTCATCCGCTCGCTCAACGGTCTCTTCGGGCGGGTGCATGCGGCCCGAGAACGGGAGCGCGATTTTACAGCCTTCGCAGCGCATGAGCTGCGTACGCCGATCGCCGGACTGAAGACTCAGGCGCAGGTGGCGCTCGGGAGCGAGGATCCGGGCATTCGTGCGAACGCCCTGCGTCAGATCGTGGTCGGCGTGGACCGGACGTCTCGGCTGATGCGACAGCTCACCGACCTGACGAATGCCGAAAGGGGCGAGACCGACAGCGACAATCATCGTGTCAATTTGGGCAAATTGGCCAGCCGGCTCGCAGATGACATCCGCCAGCACTACCCGGGCGCTGCGCTCCTCGAGATCGACGAAAAACTGCATGACATAGACCTTGATATCGATCCGTCACTGTTCATGCTCGCGACGCGGAACCTCATGGAAAATGCCGTTCTGCATTCCCGCGTTGAAAGCCCTGTCCATTGTGGCATGAGGCTTGAAGGCGACGGCGTCGCACTGACGATCGACGACAGCGGACCGGGAATACCTGAAGACGAACTGCCCAAGGTTTGCGAGAGGTTCTATCGCGGTCGCAACAAGACCGCGATGGGAAGTGGGCTGGGCCTCGCGATTGCCGACCTCGCGGCGAAGCGGCTCGGCGGGAGCCTGTCTCTGAAAAACCGTCCAGAGGGAGGTTTCCGCGCTGAACTGCACCTCAACGCCGCTCCAAGTTCGACAACGCCCCGCGGCGAGTTCCGCCACAACGACGGGGAGCTATCGCCCCTCCCGGTTGTGGCGGATGCGAAGGGGGATAGGCTCGCTCATGAGAGATAGGCTCGCGAAGCGCCGCGAGGCAATCGATGTACGCCATCTCTGCTACTTCGTGGCAGCGGCCGAGCAGGGCAGCTTTAGAAAAGCCGGCGCGGCTTCAGGGGTGCAGGAGTCGGCGATCAGCCGATCTATACGAGACCTCGAAGATCAGGTTGGCGCCTCACTGTTCCATCGGCGTAGCAGCGGCGTCACCCTCACTTACGCTGGGCAGCGCTTTCTCCCTCAGGCGCGTCGCATTCTTCGGGATATCGGTCACAGCGTTGAGGACGTGGCGAGGATCGGGCGTGTAGAGAACGGGCGGCTTAAGATCGGAATATTCTCGTCCCTAGCGTCAGGCTTTCTGGCGAATCTGCTGCTCGCTTACGACAGCGCCCATGCGAAGGTCCATATAGAGTTCATCGAAGGAAATCCTGACGAACATATCGCGGCGGTGCGTCAATTCCAGATCGACGTCGCGTTCTTGACCGGCACACGGGTCTGGCCGGGGTGTGAAACAGACCAGCTTTGGTTCGAACGGGTGTTTGTCGTGCTTCCCGAAGGGCATGCGCTTTCTGAGAAACCGGTGGTGGGCTGGAGTGACCTCACCATGGAGCAATTTATCGTCAGTGATGTCGCGCCCGGCCCTGAGATTCACGACTACCTCGTAAAGCGACTCGCTGATCTGGGTCATCATCCGTACATACAGCCTCAGTCAGTCGGGAGAGATAATCTTCTCTCGCTCGTAGCTGTTGGACGTGGCCTGACGGTCGTCAGTGAAGCGATGGCGGCAGCACGGCTTCCGGGGATCACCTATCGACCCATTGTCGATGAAATTCTTCCTTTCAGCGCGATCTGGTCTGCCAGGAATGATAACCCGGCATTTCGCAGCTTGCTAAGCATGGCAAGGAAGATGTCGAAATCAGCAATAGCCTACATGATGCTGGTGCTCACTCTGCCCATTTGAACTGTTGTTCCAAATAGCGCTCGGTCATGGTTGCAGATCTCAATTATCCTCTTCTAGGGCAGACGCCGCGCCTTGGCGAACCCGCGATCGGTTGCGATGAACCGATCAAGCATTGGTACGATCAAGCGCACCGGATCAGCGACAGATTGGCCCGACTCACGCGCCAGGATTTCGGCATAGGCGATGAGATCACGGTGGAGTTGTGCGGGCAATTCCACCGTGACTTTGACGGGCTTATCGTCGGCGATCGGTCCAAGTTTCAGTTTTGCCACAGTCAGCCTCTGTAGGGTTCAAGGACGAGATCGCGCGTGACGATAACGCGAACGGGGAAGCCCGGCCGGATGGTCAACGTCGGTGCGACCTGCAATTGGCGCCGGACGATCTGCTGACCGGCGTCGTTGATGGTGTCCTGTGCGCCGTCGCGGATAGCGCGGACCAGGCGGTCCTCATCGCTGACCGCCAGTTCCGTGCCGACCGCGAGCAGCGTGGAGAGACCGGCCGCTTTGGCGAGATCCCACCAGTGATAATCGACCCCATCCTCAAGACCAGCGTATCCTTGCGTGTCGGCGCCCGGCTGGCGTTCGAGGACGATGGAGCGGCCGTTCGGGAAGATCAGCCGGTTCCAGACCAGCAGCGCCCGTCTTTGCCCGAACTGCACGTTGTTGTCGTACTGGCCGACAATCCGCGTGCCTTGCGACCTCGATCCATTTCCAGCCTTCGCCGGCGATCGCTTCGGCGGAGGCTTTCAGCTTGTCGGCGACCAGGCGATCGAGCAGCGCAGGATCCTGCAGCCAGCCGCCGTCGTCATCCTGGAAGAGATCGCGCAGCACGCAGCCGCCGTTGGT
>CALRXG020000381.1:0-7346 GCA_943372075.1 Bordetella parapertussis
GCATGACAACCACGCGGCCTACTACGGTGGCACCGAGTTGACCGGTCATCCGGACGACAAGTGGGGCTGGGCTGGTGCGTTGGCCCTGTCGATCAAGAACATCCCGACCGGACCTGGCGACACGATCAACATCCAGGGCGTCTACACGAACGGCGCAACCCGCTACAATATCCAGGATCTTGCCGGTTCGGCCGGTGCGAACACGGTCTTTGGCGGCACCAATCTGCCGGGGGCCTATCAAAGCGTCGGCTTCGGCATAGCGCCCGACTCGGTGTTCGTCGCGGGAGGCCAGCAGCAACTGGTCACCACCTGGGGCATGCGCGGCGCGTACACCCACAATTGGGATGCCTACTGGAACACTGCGATCTACGGTGCCTATGCCGGGGTCCGCTATAACGGTACGGCCAAGTCCTATATCTGCGGCCCTACGGGCTCGGGTGTGGGTGGTTCGTTCGGCGCCGCCTTCGGCACCGCCGGCCTGACCTCCTGCAACCCGGATTACAATATCGCACAGCTCGGCGTGATCACCCGGTGGACCCCGGTCAAGAACCTGACCTTCTCGGCAGACCTGACCTACACGCACGTGGATCAGAAGTTCGCCGGCACGATCGCGTATCCGGGCAGTGCCGGCATCGGCAAACCGGGCGCCGTGTACGAGCTGAAGGATCAGGACACCGTGCTCTTGCTCCTTCGCGCTCAGCGCAACTGGTAAAGATTTATCCACCAGGAAGGGAGATTGCTCTGAACTTGTAAAACTTGTCACCTCCAAGGAAGGCCTCCGGTATGTCCACCGGAGGCCTTCGCATTTTGATCGCTGTGCGCACCGCGCGACGTCGATCCGCATTTCCTGAAGTGCAGGTGAAGTGGACGCCGATTCGAGTGAAGAGAGCGCGTCAGACGAAGTTTCGGTTCTGATCCGATCAGAATCGAAAATGCTTTGGCTCGGCGATCTATTTCTTTGAGCGCGATTGCGAGGCGAGCCGCCGGCGGGGCGGTCTGGCCGGAGATTGTCGTGCTTTCTTGCGAGCGGCTCGCCGCTTGCTGCTGTTCAATTGAAGGTTGGCGGACACTGCCTGTTCGAACGCCGTGAGATCCCTCAGCAGGCTTGCCATGTCTTCGCGAGGCACATCCAGGAATAAGGCCGAGAGCGAGCGCGTCTGCTCCGTCCGCAGCCGGCGAAGCATGGCCCTGGCGGCTTTCGTAAGCAGAACAACCTGAACGCGGCGATCCGCCTCCGCGGTTACGCGTCGGACGTGGCCGACCTTGACGAGTTCATTGACGAGAGCGGTGACATTGCTTTGCCGCACCATCAAAGCGCTGGCGAGCTGGCTCAATGCTACGCCTCGTTTGGAGGCCGATAGAGCTTCGAGGACATGCAGGCGGGCAAGGCTGTATTCGAATCGATCCCTGAGCTGCCGATTGATCACTCTTGCGATTTGTGACGAGCAGCCGAGCAGCCGTAACCAGAGCTTGGTCTCATCGTCGTTCATCCGCGAGCCGACCATCGACCTGTTACTGTAGGTTCCTCGCTGCTCGAACCTGTCTGGGTCCGCGACTTAGGGGCGTTTCGGGATTTGGCGTCGCCTTCGGCTGAGCCAGAGCCGTGCGGACGTCATCTGGATCGGTGGCGGCTGATCTGCTTGCCTGGCATTGGATGTCCGCCGGCTATGGATCGAGCTCAGTATCCCAGTAGAGATAGTCGAGCCAGCTCTCGTGCAGATAGTTCGGCGGGAATAGCCGCCCGTTGCGATGCAGCTGATGCACGGTCGGAGCGTAGGGCGTCTGCTTCGGAAACATCTTGGCCTGCTGCGGCGTCAGATTGCCCTTGCGCAGATTGCAGGGCGAGCAGGCCGCGACGACGTTCTCCCAGGTGGTCTGGCCACCCTTGCTGCGCGGAATGATGTGATCGAAGGTGAGGTCGTCCGGCGACAGGCAATACTGGCAGGAGAAGCGGTCGCGCAGGAAAACATTGAAGCGGGTGAAGGCGGGGTGGGTGGTCGGCTTGACGAAGGACTTCAGGGATACGACGCTGGGCAACTGGATTTCGAAGGAAGGACTTCGGACCGCCCGGTCGTAATATTCGACGATGTTGACACGATCGAGGAACACCGCCTTGATCGCGTCCTGCCAGGACCAGAGCGACAGCGGGTAGTAACTCAGCGGCCGGAAGTCCGCATTCAAGACCAGCACCGGCCAACCGCCTTGTGAGACATGTGCGTTCAAATAACGCTCCTGACTCCCATTAGCTGCGAAGCAGCATGCACTCACATACTACAGGCAGCGTGACGGGATTGTGAAGAGCGATGAGCGGCTTATCCGCCATGCACTGCCATGTTCCTGCCCCGATTGCCTCCGGCCCGCGAGGCCCGTAAAGGGAGCCGCACGGCCCTGTCGGCCACTGACGGACCCCTGCCGATGACCACGACTTCAAGCTATCTCGAGGCACCGCGCCGGTTGCGTGCATTCGTACGTGCGCACGAGACGAGCCTCGTGGTGCTGGCGGTGCTGATCGGTGCCATTGGCGGCCTCGTGGTGGCGGTCATGAGCAGCCTGGTCACGGTGCTGCATTCGGTGCTGTTCAACCTGCCGCTGGGGGAGCGGCTGTCGAGCCAGCTCAGCATCGATCCCGTGCGCGCACTTCTGGTTCCCACCGCTGGCGGCCTGCTGCTGGGCGTGGCGTTCCTGCTGCTGCTCAGGGTCCGGCCGGCCCGCGAGATCGACCCGATCGAGGCCAACGCGCTCTATGGCGGGCGGATGTCGTTCCGCGGCAGCGTGATCGTCGCGCTGCAGACGATCTGGTCGAGTGGCGTCGGCGGCTCGGTCGGGCTCGAGGCCGGCTACACCCAGCTCTCCAGTGGCCTGGCCGCCTCGCTCGGCCGCGGCTTCCATCTCCGCCGCAACGACCAGCGAATCATGGTCGGCTGCGGCGCGGCGGCGGCGATCGCCGGCGCCTTCAGCGCCCCGCTTGCGGGTGCGTTCTACGCTTTCGAACTTGTGATCGGCGGCTACACCCCGGCGAGCCTGACGCCGGTGGGCGTCGCCGCGGTGACCGGCTATTTCGTCGCCCATGCCTTCGAGCCGCTGCCGCTCGGGGTCGGCGTCGGAACCGTCGGCGACGTGCTCGGGCGCGATCTCGCGATTGCCGCGCTGCTTGGCGTGGCCGCGGCCCTGACCGGCATTGCGATCATGCGCGGGGTGGCGCTGTGCGAGACGCTGCTCGCCAAGACCCGGCTCTGGCCGCCGCTTCGCCCGGCGCTCGGCGGCCTTGCCGTCGGCGCGATGGCGCTGCTGACCCCGCAGGTGATGTCGTCGGGCCACGGCGCGCTGCGCTTCGCCGGCATCGTGGCGATGCCGCTCGCCTTCATCGCCGGCGTGTTCGCGCTCAAGGCCGTAGCCTCGATCGTTTCGCTCGGCTCGGGCTTCCGCGGCGGATTGTTCTTCGCCACGCTGTTCATGGGGGCGCTGGGCGGCCGGCTGTTCGCCGCCGGTGTCGACATCGTATGGCCGGGGCTGAACCTCGATCCCAACGCTTATGCCGTGATCGGCATGAGCGCGTTGTCGGCCTCGGTGATCGGCGGCCCACTGACGATGTCGTTCATCGCGCTGGAATCCACCGGCAACCTCTGGCTCACCACCGCGGTGCTGGTCGCGGTCATCATCTCGACCACGATCACCCGCGAGCTGTTCGGCTATTCGTTCGCGACCTGGCGGTTGCATCTGCGCGGCGAGACCATCCGCAGCGCCGCCGATATCGGCTGGATCCGCGATCTCACGGTCGGCAAGATGATGCGGCAGGACATGACGACGGTGAATGCCGCGATGCCGATCGAGGCGTTCCGCGAGGAATTCCCGCCCGGCTCGAAGACCCAGGTGGTCGCGGTCGATGGCGAGGGATGCTACGCCGGGCTGGCGCTGGTGGCGGAAGCGCATGCGCCCGATCTGGAGGCCGACAAGGGGCTGGCCGGCATCCTGCGCTACGCCGACGTGGTGCTGCATCCCGGCATGAACGTGCAGGAGGCGATCGCGGTGTTCGACGCGGCGGAAGCGGAGTCGCTCGCCGTGATCGAAGGCGATGGCGACCGGCGGCCGATCGGCCTGCTCACCGAAGCGCACGCCATGCGCCGCTACGCCGAAGAATCCGAGTTGCGTCGCCGCGAGGTGATCGGCGAAATTTGATTTCCAGTCGACCTCGGCGTCATTGTGAGGAGCGAAGCGACGAAGCAGTCCATCTTCACCGAGTTGCGCGATGGATTGCTTCGCCGAGCCTGTCATCGGGCGCGCGTGCGCGCGACCCGTTGGCTCGCAATGACGAAGAGGAGTGCTACGCCGTCACCCTCTCCAGCTTCTGCAAGCATCGCGTCAGGCGCACCGCAGCCGGCATCTCGGTATCCGGAAAGCTGGTCTTCCAGTCGGTGACGCCGACCTCGCCGACATAGATGTCGCCGCGCGAATCCAGCGCGATGCCGTGCGGCGCCAGGAATTTTCCGGTCTCGACGCCGGGGCCCTGCTCGCCGCCGAGCCGCGCGATGCGCTTGCCGGAGCCATCCACGATCGACAGCCGCGGGCCGAGATTGGGCACTTTGCGGTTGACCGCCATGCCGGGGCCGAGCTCGCCGATCACGAAGTTCGGTTGCTTGCCACCGCCGCAGCAGCACAGGATCTCGCCCTTCGGCGACAGGGCGGTATGGGTGCAGCGATGGAACGGCTCGCCGCTCATGAACGGCGCCGGCTTGTTCGGGATGCCGATCGTCAACAGCACCTTGCCGTCGGCGGAGCATTTGCGCACGGTGTGGTCGCCGTCGTCGGTGCAATAGAGATTGTCGTCGGCGTCGATGTGCAGGCCGTGCGCGCGGGCGAACACGCCTTCACCCCAGCTCCTGAGGAAGTTTCCCTCGCGGTCGAACACCACCATCGGATGTTCGCCGCGATTGAACACATAGATGCGGTCCTTGCTGTCGACCGCGACCGAAGCGACATCGGTCAGACTCCAGCCGTCGGGCAGCTTTGCGAAATTCTCGACGACGCGATAGCGGTGCTCGCCGGTGCCGAGGATGGTTGGCATTGTACGTCCTCTCCCTTCTCGTCATTCCGGGATGCGCCGTCCGAACTCGGGTTTACCCGAGTTCGGCAGACGTCAGTGTCCAAGTCGGCAACGGCCGACTTGAATGGCGCAGGCCCGGAAGCCATTCATCCACAGAGCGTGCGGCCTAATGGATTTCGGGCTCGATGCTGCGCATCGCCCGGACTGACGGTGGTGGTTGTTACGCAAGCCTCGCCACCGGCCCGACGTCGCGCGGCAACAGGCCTTGCTCGATCGCCTTGATCTGGAGCGCGAGATAGCGCGAGTTGATGCGGCATTGCGCGAGGCTGCCGGCGATGAACCAGAGGCCGGGCTGCGGAGTGCGGGTGTACATGTTGCGCAGCTCCTGGCCGTCGCCAAAGCCCCAGATCGGGCCGACGCGCGCAGCCATCGCTTCGCCGAACAGTTTCTTCACCAGCTCTTCCTGCGGCCGGTAGCCGGTCGCGAGCACGATCAGGTCGGCAGCGATCGTCTCGCCGCTCTTCAGCCGCGCGCCGTCGCTCACGAAGGTCTCGATGTCGGCAAACTGCTGCAGGGCGACCGCGCCGCTCGCGACGAGGTCGGAGCAGCCGACGTTGAAGTAATAGCCGCCGCCACGGGTCAGATATTTGAATTGCCAGCCCGTGCCGCCGTCGCCGAAATCGAGCTTGAAGCCCTTGCGTGCGAGAGCGTCGAGCAACGCCTTGTCGAGTTCCTTCGACTGTTCGGTCATCAGCACGTGGCTGCGCTTGGCGAGCGCGAGCGGCATCGAGGTCGCGATCAGGTCGTTGTCCTCGAGCGAGCCTTCATTGTAGGCGGCATAAGCGAGCTGCGCCGACGGCTCGATATTGGTGATCAAGGTCGAGGAGCGCTGCACCAGCGTTACCGCGGCGCCGGAGGAATGCAGGTCCTGCGCGATGTCATGGCCGCTGTTGCCGGTGCCAATCACCAGCGCGCGCTTGCCGGTCCAGTTCTCGCCGTCCTCGTAGCGACTGGAATGCAGCACCTTTCCGGAGAAATTCTTCAGGCCGGGGATTTCGGGCAAATTGGGAATGCCGCTGACGCCGGTTGCCATCACGACATGGCGCGGCCGCATTGTCCGCGTCGTGCCGTCGTGGCGGCGCAGTTCTACGGTCCAGCGTCCCTGGGCATCGTCATAGCTGCCGCCGACGAATTCCGTGCCGGTCCAGAAGTTCAGCTCCATGGCATCGACATAGGACTCGAACCAGTTGGCGAGCTTGTCCTTCGGGATATAGGTCGGCCAGTTCGGCGGGAACGGCATGTAGGGCAGGTGATTGACCTGGACCTGGTTGTGCAGGGTCAGGGCGTGATAGCGCTTGCGCCAATTGTCGCCGACCCGCGCCTCGCGGTCGACGATCAGCGCGTCGATCTTGAGCTGTTGCAGCCGCGCGGCGATCGCAAGCCCGGCCTGTCCGCCGCCGACCACCAGCACATCGGGATCGCGGTCGGCATATTCGGCGGAAGCCTTGCGCAGGTCGAGCCAGTTGGGCCCACGGAAGTCGCGCGAATAGGCCTGTCCGCGTGGCCTTGTGTGGCCCTGCTGTTCCTCGAAGCCCTTCAGCTCTTCGAGCGCCGTCAGCAACGTCCAGGCCTTCAGCCGATCGCCATCGCTGGCATCGGGGATCAGCCGCACGATGCCGTGGCCGCGGCCGGTCGTCGTCTCGAACTTGAAGATCGCCTCGATCGCAGTGGTGCCGGCGCGCATCACCCGACGGGGTGCGGCGCGCTCGGCATCGATGCGGAAATCATACGGCGCGCTGCGGCGGGCATGTGCCGGCAGTTCCTGGAGGATCGCAAAGGCGCGGTTGACGGTCTGGATGTTCCAGCTCAGCGCCAGCACGTCGCGCCAGTAGCTGTCGGGGTGGAATAGCGGCTTCAGCAGCACATCGTCGGGGCTCGCCAGCGCATCCTCGAACTGCACAAGCCAATTATCGGCGGCGACCGAAATATCGTCCGTCTTGTCGAGCATTGGGCGTTTCTCGTCATCGGCCGCCTTGGTGACATTTTCTTGACGGCGTTCCCTTGCCGCAAGCCTATACCCATTGGCGAGGCAGCAGAAAGGGCGTGACGGGATATCGCCTATTCGGCCAGCGACAGGATCAAGCCTTGATGCGGCGGAACACGGCCTTGCAGGGTATCGAGATAGGCCTCGCGCACCGCGCTCGGGCCGTGTCGCTCGACGACATTGAGCCAATTGGGCAGATGTGGCACGAACTCGGCCCATGCGGCGCCAAAGCGCTGGTCGATGCCGCCGGGACCCCATTCC
>CALRXG020000382.1:0-7327 GCA_943372075.1 Bordetella parapertussis
GGAAGCCACCGTTGAACAGCTCCTCGGGATCGTCCGGCAGGTCGCCGGGAAAGGTCGCGACTTCGGTCTCGCCATCCAGCGTCTCACCATTGGCGACCTCGCCGGGCGCCGGCGTGCCGAGGATCGAGGGCAGCCGGTCGCGGCCGCGCGCGACCTGCGCCTCGCGGGTGGCGCGCACCGCGGCGAGCGCCACCACGTCGATCTCGGCGCCGGCATATTCGGCGCGCTCGGTCGCCCTGGCCACGATCCGCCGCAGCACGGCTTCCAGCCGGTCATGGCTCTGGTGATGCAGATGGTCGGCCTTGGTCGCGGCGAACAGGATGCGGTCGATGCGCGGCCGGAACAGCGCGCTCAGGATCGTGCTGCGGCCGATCCGGAAGCAGTCGAGGATGCCGGCAAGCGCCGCCTCGAGATCGTGCAGTGCCTCGGGGCCGGCATTGAACGCGGCGAGCGCATCCGCCAGCACGATCTGGCGATCGAGCCGTGCGAAATGATCGCGGAAGAACGGCCGCACCACGACGTCCTTGTAGGCCTCATAGCGCCGCCGCATCATCGCCCACAGCGAGTGATCGGGGGCGCTGCCGTCAATGGGCACGTCGAGCGGCGCAAAGGTCAGCGCCGGCGTATCGGCGAGATTGCCCGGCATCAGGAAGCGGCCCGGCGGCAGCAAGCTCATCGCGAAGCGCTCGTCGCGGCAGGCGCGCAGATAGTCGGTGAACAGCCGTGCCTCGGTGAGCGCGGCCTGTTCGTCCTCCCTGGCTTCGCCCTTCAGCGTTGCCAGATGCGTGTGCCAGGGCGCGGCGAGTTTGGCGCGCAGCGGCTCGCGCGACAGCGCGAGGCTTTCCGCCGACCATTGCTCGTAACTCTTGTTCAGCAGCGGCAGGTCGAGCAGCCACTCGCCGGGATAGTCGACGATGTCGAGGGTCAGTTTGCGGTCCGCGCCATTTTGCCGCTGATATTCGATCACGAGCCGCAGCTCGGAGATGTCGGTGGTCGAGTTCGGCCAGCGCCGTTCCTCGACCAATGTCCGGACATGGTTCTCATAGGCGAAGCGCGGCACCGCATCGTCGGGCTGTGGGGCGAGATAGGCCCGCGCGATCCGTCCCGAGGCATAGGCCTCGAACACCGGGAAGCGGCCACCGCGCGTCAGCCCGTGCACCAGCGCGGTGATGAACACGGTCTTGCCGGCGCGCGACAGGCCGGTGACGCCGAGCCGGACCGTCGGGTTGAACAACCCCTCGCCATAGTCGAGCAGTGCCCGCGCCGAGAGACGCGCTTCCTCGACGATATCAGCGAGACTTGGGGGCATGGAGGGTGAGCGGAGGACCCGGCAAGAGGAGCCAAAAGGGCAGGCGATTACCGCAAGGTGGCGATTATCGGGCCAAAATCAAGCTTCACATTTCCGGCGCCTTTGCGGGTGAGGGATTGAACGCGCCACCACGCCGGCGATACCCATAGTCAATCCGCCCACAGGAAAGCCTGCATGACGGTCTTCCGCCTGAAGCAACTTGCCTCGACCTCGATCCACGCGGCCGGCGCCGCGCTGTGGAACTACGACCGCGCCGAACTGATCGCCGACGGCGTCGTTCATCTTGTCGGTGTCTGTTTCGGACTGGTTGCCGCCACCGCGCTGATCGTGCTGACCGCGGTCTATGCCGGTCCGTTCGACGTCGCCGTGGTGTCGGTCTATGTCGCGGGCCTGCTCGCGATGCTGACGCTGTCGGCGACCTATAATCTCTGGCCGGTGTCGCGCGCCAAATGGATTTTGCGGCGCTTCGATCACTCTGCGATCTATCTGTTGATCGCCGCGACCTACACGCCGTTTATCGTGGAACTGAAGGACAGCATGTTCGCGATCGCGCTATTGGTCGGCGTGTGGTGCGTGGCGATCGTCGGGATCTGGCTCAAATTGCGCTATCCGGGTCGGTTCGACCGGCTGTCGATCGGGCTCTATCTGGCGATGGGCTGGAGCGGCATCATGCTCTACGATGCCGTGGTCAAGGCATTGCCGGCGATGGCGCTCGGCTTCGTGCTGGCGGGAGGCGTTCTCTACAGCTTCGGCGTGATCTTCCATTCATGGCGCCGGCTCCGCTTCCAGAACGCGATCTGGCATTGCTTCGTGCTGCTCGGTGCCGCCTGCCACTACACGGCCGTGTTCGACGTCGTGCTGGCGAGCTAGCGCGGGCTTCACAAGGCCGGCCCGGCCCCCTCGAAAAGATCATGCATCGGCAAAAGATGCGCTATCATGAGCGCTCTTCGTTGGAGCATGAGTCCGTCTTCTGGATCATGCGCTGAAATCAAGATATCGGGAGGATGGCCATGCAGGTGGCGGGTAAGGTTGTGGTGGTCACCGGCGGTGGCAATGGCATCGGCAAGGCGCTGTGCGAGACGTTCCATGCCGCCGGTGCCGCCAAGGTCGTGGTGGTCGACCTCGATCATGCGGCGGCCGAAAAGGTCGCGGCCACGGTCGGCGGCGCCGCCTTCAAATGCGATGTCGGGCAGGAGAAGAACATCCTGCATGTGGTCGACGAGACCGAGCGCATGTTCGGCCCGATTGCGCTGTTCTGCTCCAATGCCGGCATCGGCGGCGGCTTCGATCCACTGTCGCAGAATGCCGGCGGCACCTCGGACGAGCCGTGGTCGCGAAGCTGGGCGATCCATGTGATGGCGCATGTCTATGCCGCGCGGCATCTGGTGCCGCGCATGAAGGCGCGCGGCGAGGGCTATTTCCTCAACACGATCTCGGCGGCGGGCCTCTTGTCGCAGGTCGGCAGCCCGGCCTATTCCACCACCAAGCACGCCGCGGTCGGCTTCGCCGAGAACCTCGCGATCTCGCACCGCGCCGACAACATCAAGGTCTCGATCCTTTGCCCGCAAGGCGTCGACACCAACATGCTGCGCTCGATCCCGAAGGGCCCGCAATCCGGCGACGGCGATCTGTCGGCAGAGCAGGTCGCTCAGGATGCGCTCAAGGGCATTGAGCAGGAAATCTTCCTGATCCTGCCGCACCCGCAAGTGCTCGGCTACATGCGCAAGAAGACCGAGAATTACGACCGCTGGATTGGCGGCATGGCCAAGATCCAGGCCAAGATGCGGGAGAGCTACGGGAAGTGACGCGCGTCGCGTGACTGACCGCGCAGTCGTGACGTGCGGTGAGCACCGTGGTCAGGCTCCCTCTCCCCTTGTGGGAGAGGGTGGGGTGAGGCGTGGCCCCGGACGAGATGATTGATTGAAGCGTCGCTATCGCAATCGCGGGCGCGCGTCGTTGAGATTGAAACGAGAGGGCACCCGTGTGGTACCCCTCTCCCTAGTCTCCCCCGCAAGGGGGGAGGGAACCCTTCCGCAGGTGCCATCCTCACTTGCGCGTGCGCAACCTCACCCCTTGGCGAGTTGCGCGATCTTCTCGCGCAGATAGGCGTCCATCAGATCGGGCGCCGAGGCGCCGAACATTCGGATGCGGCCGGTGTGCAGCAACAGCAACAGGCCGGTGGCATGCGCGAAGCAGTCGACCATTATCGTGTTGGCCTTCTGCCGCGACGCGCCGAGCGCTTCTGCGGCCTCCGCGATCGGATGCAGCGCGGCCTCCAAGGCGGCGTTCAGCGCGTGGTCGCGGTCATGGCCGAGCCCGGCCGGCTTCATGCCGCCGCGAAACAGATAGAAGCCGAGATCGAGGTCGCGCGGGTTGTCGGCATAGTAGCGGAAGAAGCCGATGCCCGCGGCATGCAGCCGCTGCTTGGCGCCGCGCGTGGTCGCGACCGCTGCGCTGACGGCGTCGCCGAGCGCGGCCAGCGATTGCCGCAGCACCTCGGCATAGATCGCCTCCTTGGAATCGAAATGGAAATACAGCGCCGCCGGGGTGTAGCCGGCCCGGGTGGCGATCGCCCGCAGGCTCGCGCCCTCGAGGCCCTCCTCGGCAAACACGCTGCGCGCCGCATCGAGGATCAGCTCCCGCTTGTGGCGGCTGACCGCCTCCTTCCTGCTCTCGCGCATCCGCATCCGGCGATTCCGTCCTTGACTCGATTCTAACGGTGTTCGATAATTTAACACTGTTAGAATAAACGAGCAAGGGAGAGCGTCATGCTGATGACGGCCGCGGACTACCGGGAATCCCTGCGCCGCTACAAGCCGCGGGTGTTCGTCAATGGCGAGGCGGTGGCGAGCGTCGCCGACGAGCCCTTGCTGGCGCCGGGCGTGGCGGGCGTCGGCGTCACCTATGATTTCGCGCACCGCGCCGAGCATGTGCCGATCATGACGGCGCGGCAGGCGACCTCGGGCAAGACCGTCAATCGCATGCTCCACATCAATGAGAGCTCGCAGGACCTGCTCTACAAGCTCGAGGCGGTGCGGCTGGTGTGCCGGACATCGGGCTGCGCACAGCGCTACCTCACCCATGATGCGCTGAACGGGCTCTACCAGGCGACCAGGCTCACCGACGATCGCCACGGCACCGACTACAGCCAGCGCTTCCTCAATTATCTGCACGAGGTGCAGGACCAGGACCTGACGCTCGGCGTCGCCATGACCGATGCCAAGGGCGATCGCTCCAAGCGTCCGGGCCTGCAGGCCAATCCGGACGTCTATGTCCACATCAAGGAGCGCCGCCCCGACGGCATCGTGATCCGCGGCACCAAGGCGATCGTCACCGGCGCGCCCTACATGCACGAATTCCTGGTCATGCCGTGCCGTACCCACGTGCCTGCCGACAAGGATTTCGCGGTGTGTTGCGCGGTGCCGATCGATGCGCCCGGCGTCACCATCGTCGCGCGCCCGGCCGGCCGGCCCGGCGATGCCAGCGCGAAATTCTCGGCGAAATACGGCCAGTCGGTCGGCGTCGTGATCTTCGACGATGTGTTCGTGCCGCATGACCGCGTCTTCCTCGCCGGCGAGACCGAGGAGGGCGGTTTCCTCACCACCTCTTACGCCACCCATCACCGCCACTCCTGCATCGGCGCACGCGCCGGCTTCGGCGACCTCCTGATCGGCGCCGGCGCGCTGATGATCGAGGCCAACGGGCTCGATGCCGAGAAGCACGCCCATATCCGCGAGGCGATGGTCGAGCTCATCACCATCACCGAAAGCTTCTATGCCTGCGGCGTCGCGTCCTCGGTCTACTGCACCAGGGACCCCGCCGGTTCGGTGATGCCGGATGCGGTGTTCTCCAACATCGGCAAGCTGCTGCTGGCGACCAAGATCTACGACATGCACCGTGTCGCGCATTACGTCTCCGGCGGCCTGATCGTCGCGCTGCCGGGACCCGACGAGGATCACAATCCGGAAACGCGCGCCTCGCTCGCCGCCGTGATGGGCGGACGGCCCGACATTCCGGCCGAGCAGCGCGCCGAAGTGGCGCGGCTGATCGAGGACCTCACGGTGTCGCAAGAAGCCGGTTGGTATTCGGTGATCTCGCTGCACGGCGGCGGCTCGCCGGAAGCGATGAAGCGCGAGATCTGGCGCAATTATCCCGTCATGGAGAAGGCCGAGCTGGTGGAGAATTTGCTCGGCCGCGGCCTGGTCGACGAAGGCCAGCGCGTATCGAAGCAGCCCGGCCGCTGCTGCGCCACCGGCTGCGAGGTGCCGGCGCCGGCAACGCAGATGTTGGAACAGGAGCGCATACTCTCGTAGTGAAGATTGAATCGGTACCGCCGTCATTGCGAGGAGCGATAGCGACGAAGCAATCCATTTCCCCGCTTGGCGGAAGATCGATTGCTTCTCTTCGCTCGCAATGACGCGGCGAGGCCGCCTAGCTCTTCTGCGCGTAGAGCAGCGGCACCGCGGAATCGACCATCACCTCGATCAGGCTGGTGCCCTGCGCCGACAGGCCGCGCTTGTAGGCGTCGGCGAGCTCGGCTGATTTCGTCACCCGCACCGCGTCGCAGCCCATGCCTTCGGCGAGCTTGACGAAGTCGATGTCGGGTAAATCCAGCCCCGGCACGTTGCGCACCTGCATCACCTGGCTGAACGAGCGCATCGCGCCGTAGCCGGAATTGTTCAGCACGACGACTGTCAGCGGCAGCTTGCGCTGCGCTGCTGTCCACAGCGCCTGGATCGAATACATCGCAGAGCCGTCGCCGATCAGGCAGACCGTGCGGCCTTGGCCGCGGCCGAGCGCCATGCCGACCGCGGCCGGCAGGCTGTAGCCGAGGCCACCGCTCGCCATGGTGTAGAAACTGTCCTGGCCGCGCATCGGCATCGCCTTCTGCATCAGCGGGCGATGCGACGGCACTTCCTCGACCAGCGCGTCATGCGGACCCATCGCCGCTGAGAGCACGTGCAGCGCGTATTCGGCTGGAATCGGATCGCCGGCCGCGGGCGGCGGCGGCAGCACGCGGCCCGGCGATGCGGCGCGCCTGGTCTCGGGCAGCAGATCGAGCAGCGCCGACAGCGCCGGCTTCATGGTCGCAACGATGCTGTGGCCGGTCGGCGTCATCGCGGCGGCATCGGAATCGTCGGTGATCTGGAAGATCGTGGTCGCGCCGTCGAAGATCGCGGCATGGCCCTCGACATGGAAGGTGAACACCGGCGCACCCACCACGACGACGAGGTCGTGATCGCGCAGCGCATCGGAAAGCTGGCCCGGCGCGGCATGCAGGAAGCCGGCGAACTGCGGATGCCGCTCGGGGAACGAGCAGCGCGCCGAGAACGGGCTGGCCCAGACCGCGGCCTTGGTCTTCTCGGCGACCTTCACCATCAAGTCGACCGCCCCGGCGCGGTCGACGGCCGGACCGACGACAAGGGCGGGGCGCCTGGCTTCACCGAGCGCGGTGACCAGCGCCTGCATCGCTGATGGATCAGGGCCGATTTCGCGGCTGACCTGGCGCCCGTCGAGCGGCTGCGTCGCATGCGCCCAGTCGTCGATCGGCACCGAGACGAAGGTCGGCCCGCAGGGCGGCTGCATTGCGACATAGTAGGCGCGCGCGATCGCGGCCGGCACGTCCTCGGCGCGCGCCGGCTCGACGGCGAATTTCACGTAAGGCCGCGGAAATTCCGAGGCGCGCTCGGCATAGAGGAAGGCCTGCAGCGGCATGATCGAGCGCGCCTGCTGGCCCGCGGTGATCACCAGCGGGGTCTGGTTGCGATAGGCGTTGTAGATGTTGCCGAGCGCGTTGCCGACGCCGGCCGCCGAGTGCAAATTGACGAAACCGGCATTGCGGGTCGCCAGCGCATAGCCATCGGCCATGCCGACCACGGACGCCTCTTGCAGGCCGAGCACGTAGTCGATGTCGTCGGGCCAGTCGCTCAGGAACGGCAGCTCGGTCGAGCCGGGATTGCCGAACACGCGTCTGATGCCCCACGCGCGCAGCAGGCCGAACGTGGCGTCCTTGACGGT
>CALRXG020000383.1:0-7326 GCA_943372075.1 Bordetella parapertussis
AGGTCGCGGTAGCGCGGATCGTCGCCGGCTTGCCAGGTTCGCAGCAACAGATGACCGCCGAGCCGGAGCGACCAGACGGCGACAAGCAGCGCAACCATGATCTGCCGTAAGCTGACCGCCCCACCATCCGGGACCGGGACAAGGCTGGCCAGGCAAGCAACCAGGCCGGTGCCGAATGTCCAGCAGACGTCGATCCATCCGGTGGCCCCGGTCCGTCGCTGGATTGACCAGGCAGTCGCCATGACCGCAGACAACGCGAGCGCCATGACGATGAATTGGATGATCAGCGGGTGCGGGCTCATGGAGTAACCTTCCGGGAGCGGCCGTCACATGCGGATCAACGGTTGCAACAAGCGGCCGATCACTCCGTTGAGCTTCAGATCTCCCTGCATTGCGACCAGACAGATGCAGTCGTCCGTCGAGTCGATCCTGATATCGTGATCCACCGCGCCATCGCCGAAATCGAAATCTCCGGGCCCGAAACGGCCACCGGCGTGAATGAAGCTTCCTGACAGCACGCAGGTCATCTCGAAGCCGGTATGCGTATGCTCGATCATCCTCGTCCCGGGGCTGGACCTCAGCAGAAACACGCGCGTCCCGCTCGGTTCGGGCAACCGGATCGACCGCAAATGCACCTTCGGCGCAATCCATCGCCAAGAACTGTCGGGATAGCCGTCCAGAAAGCCCGGCAAGCCTGGTACGTCGTGGAACGCCTGCCCCCTGCGCCGCGTAGTAACGGAAGTCTCCCGGCTCTCGTTTAGCCTGCGCTCCAACGCCTCGAACGACCCGTCCGACATCGCGGCCGGCGGCAGTGCAGCCAGCACGGCGCCGCCGACATGCTCCATCGCCCGTACCGCTGCGCGGCACTTGGCACAGCCGACCAAATGGGTGGCAACCGCAATATGCTGGCCAAGATCGAGCGTCCCTGCAGCAAACGCCGCCAGCAGCTCGTCCGGGGGATGATGATGGACGGTCATGAGAAGTCATCCAGTAGGCTGCGCAGCCGGGCCATCGCCAGCCGCAGGCGCGATTTGACGGTGCCGAGCGGGATATCCAGCACCTTTGCGATCTCCGCGTGGGCTGTTTCGTGAAAGAACGATAGCTCGATCACCCGCATCTGCTCGTCCGGCAACACCGACAGTGCATCGCGGACCCGCCCCTCGATTTGAGACGCCACAACCCCGGCGTCGGGCAACGGCCCCTCATCGCGCTGAAACTCAAGCTCCGCTTCGGACGTATCGCTGGTTGGAGTTCGTTTCTGGCGACGGAGCGCGTCAATGCGCAGGTTTCGCGCGATCGTGAAAATCCAGGCTGCGGCGCCACTGCTCCTGGGATCGAACAGAGCGGCCTTCGACCACACCAGGATCAACGCCTCCTGCGCCAGCTCATCGGCAAGCTGCTCACTCGCACCGGAGCGCTGCATGAACGTCTTGATGCGCGGTGCAAAATATCGAAACAGGGCCGCGAAAGCCTCACGATCTCCGCGAACCGCAACGGCTTCGATCAGCCGGGCCCACCGGGCGGCGTCCGAAGTCTCATTGTCGGGAGTTTCACTCAACATGCCGCGCGGGCACTCCCTGTCGTTAACGGCTCTGCGACCGCAGTACCGGATCGCGCCCGGCCTGACCAGAGCGATCCCCCCGGAGATATGTCGTGCGGCAGCTGCCATGCAACAGGAACGCTATCCATCCGCGGTTGGATCACCGCGGGTGATCCAACCCTCAAGACCAGTCGTTTCCATCCATGACGCCGTCCGCGCCGTGGACCGGCGCACGGATCGGATCAGAGAGGGATAGTCGTTGAGGACCGACGACAGATTGAACATCGCCGTGGTCGGAACCGGCATCTCCGGCCTCTCTGCTGCGTGGCTGCTTGGCCAGCGGCACGATGTGACCGTCTACGAGAAATCCGATCGGATCGGCGGGCATTCCAACACCGCGACCGCATTCCTTGGCGCCGAGCGCGTCGCCGTGGACACCGGATTCATCGTGTTCAACCGGAAGACCTACCCGAACCTTGCCGCGCTGTTCCGGCATCTCCAGGTTCCCACGCAGGCATCGGAGATGTCGCTCTCGGTTTCCCTTGACCGGGGCGATCTGGAATATTCCGGGACCGGTCTTTCTGGGCTGCTGGCCCAGCCCGGAAACCTGCTGCGTCCACGCTTCTGGTCGATGCTGCGCGACCTCGTCCGGTTCTACGATCGCGCGACACGCGATGCTGCGCTGCTCGCTGACGAGACGATCAGCCTCGGCGCGTATCTTGCGCAAGGCGGCTATGGTGCAGCCTTCCGCGACGATCATCTGCTGCCGATGGCAAGCGCCATCTGGTCGGCGCCTCCCGATGAAATTCTCGCCTTTCCCGCGGCGACGTTCATTCGCTTCCACCACAATCACGGCCTGCTCCAGCTGGCCCGGCGGCCACCATGGGAAACCGTGACCGGCGGCAGCCGCGTCTATGTGCAACGGCTGGTCCAGCCGTTCGCAGACCGGATCAAGCTCGGCTGCGGCGTGGTCAGGATACGACGGGCGGCACGCGGCGTGACAGTGACCGACGTTCACGGCGAAACGCGACCATACGATCACGTCGTCCTGGCCTCGCACGCGGACGAGGCGCTGTCGGTGATCGACGACCCCACGCCCGGCGAAACCAGACTGCTCGGTGCGTTCCGTTATAGCCGCAACCTGGCCGTCCTCCACTCTGATCCAGCGTTCATGCCGCGTCGCCGCCTCGCCTGGTCGAGCTGGAATTATGTCGGCTCGCGCGACCATCAAGGCGCGCCGGTCGGCGTGACGTATTGGATGAACCGGCTGCAGGGCATTCCCCAGCACTTGCCGCTGTTCGTCACGCTCAATCCCGCCCGTCCACCGCGCGCGGACACGCTGCATCAGACCGAGGTCTACGAGCACCCGATCTTCGATGCGGGGGCGATCGCCGCGCAACGCCGGCTGTGGTCGCTGCAAGGCGATGGCAATATCTGGTTCTGCGGCGCGCATTTCGGCGCCGGCTTCCACGAAGACGGACTGCAATCGGGGCTGGCGGTGGCCGAACAGCTTGGCGGCGTACGCAGGCCATGGACGGTGCCGAACGAATCCGGACGCATCGTGCTCGGCGCGAACGCCAGATCCTTGCCCGAGCCGGAGCTGCAATCATGATGCAGCGCTCCTGCCTCTATCGCGGCAGCGTGATGCACCGGCGGCTGCGACCGACAATGCACCGCTTTCGCTACCGCGCGTTCTGGCTGTTGCTCGATCTCGACGAGCTTCCGGCGCTCGTCTCGCGGCTGCGCCTGTTCTCGCACAACCGGTTCAACCTGTTTGCGCTGTACGACAGCGATCATGGTGACGGCAGCGCAACGCCCCTTCGCGCCCAGATCGAACGATCGCTCGGGCAGGCGGGAATCGATCTGGCCGGCGGACCGATCCGGCTGTTCTGCATGCCGCGGACACTCGGCTACAACTTCAATCCCCTCAGCCTTTATTTCTGTTACCGGGACTCGGGCCAACTCGCGGCCGTCGTCTATCAGGTTCACAACACGTTCGGCGAACGCCACGCCTATGTGGCCGCGGTCGACAACGGCGCGGCGAGCATCCGGCACGACTGCAACAAGACCTTCTACGTTTCGCCGTTCATGTCCATGAACCAGGCCTATCATTTCCGCCTGAACCGACCGCACCGGCATTTCGCGCTCGGCATCAACGCGAGCGAGGGCGGCGACACGATGCTCACCGCGTGCCTCGCCGCCTCACGGCAGGCACTGAGCGACCGGAGCCTGTTGCGCAGCTTCCTCGGGATTCCGCTTGTGACGGCCAAGGTCATCCTCGCGATCCATTGGGAGGCGGCCAGACTTTGGCTGAAGGGCATCCGCATTCGCGAACGCCCGAAGCCATCCGCGAACGGTATCACGGTCGCGGCCAGATCACCCGAGCAACGGACGAATTTGCATGCGCACTAATCATGAGCACGCCGCGCCGGGCTGGATTCCCATCGAATGGCCGCCAGTGCTGCGCGCGACGATTGGCGTGCTGCTGCGGCGGATGCTCCGCCGGATCGATTGCGGAGAGATTCTCGTGCAATTGCCCGGCGGACGCGGTGTTGCGATCTCCGGCTCGCGCGGCGGAGAACCGGTCCATATCAGGATTCACAGCTGGAAGTGCCTGCTGCGGCTGTTTGCCCACGGGGACCTGGGCTTTGCCGAAGGCTATCTTGCCGGCGAATGGTCGACGCCCAACATCAACGCGTTCCTGAGCGCGGCGGCGCCGCGCTCCACCCACGAAGCCTCGTTCGAGCGGCTGAAGCCGCCGCAGCCCCTCACCTGGCTTCGGCACGCCCTGCTCAATCGCAACACCAGGCGTGGCAGTCGTCGCAACATCCGCGCCCATTACGATCTCGGCAATGATTTCTACCGGCTCTGGCTCGATCCGAGCATGACCTATTCATCCGGGATCTACGCCTCGCCATGCCAGACGCTCGCCCAGGCCCAGCAGAGCAAGCTCGATCGGATCACCGAGCTGCTCGATCTCGACGGCGGCGAGAGGATCCTCGAGATCGGCTGCGGCTGGGGCGCGCTTGCACGGCATCTGATCGAACGACGCCGCTGCCGCGTCACCGGATTGACCCTGTCGACCGAACAGCTCGGCTACGCGCGCGAGCAACTGGCCGCGCACGGGCTTGCCGACAGATCCGATCTGCGGCTCGAGGATTATCGGGACACCGAAGGCAGCTACGACCGGGTGGTCTCGATCGAGATGTTGGAAGCGGTTGGCGAAGCCTATTGGCCGCTGTTCTTCGACAACCTAGGCAAACGGCTCAAGGTCGGCGGCACCGCGGTGCTGCAGGTCATCACGATCGACGAGCGTCGCTTCGACAACTATCGCAGGCGGCCGGAATTCATCCAGCGCCATATCTTTCCCGGCGGGATGCTGCCGACCGTCGGCATCATCAAGCGGCTGGTGAGCAATTCCGGATTGCGGCTGGTTTCGGCCGAGTTCTTCGCCGACAGCTATGCACGCACGCTGGCCGATTGGCACGACCGTTTCCTCGACGCCTGGCCATCGATCGAAGCTCTCGGCTTCGATCTCAGGTTCAAGCGAATGTGGGAGTACTACTTGGCCTATTGCAGGCTGGGCTTTGAAATCGGCGCCCTCAATGTGGGGCTGTACAAGATCGAAAGATCATCCTGAATTGAACCTACACCGCGAATCCAGCGCGGCGTGACGATTTGCAGCAAGATTCGACCGGATCACCGGCATTCCCTAGACGATCATTCGACGGGGCGCGGTCACCAAACGGGCGCAGCTCGCCGCATGAAATTCGCCGCACTGCAAAAGGCTTCCCCTTTTGCCACCGGCACACTAGTTTCCGGCCAGGGCAAAACACGGACCGGCAAAAGATTACCCCCGACATGGCATTCAACAAAGACGTCATCCAAGCGATCGGCAACACGCCGCTGATCAAACTGAAGCGCGCATCCGAACTGACCGGCTGCACCATTCTCGGCAAGGCCGAATTCATGAATCCAGGCCAGTCGGTGAAGGATCGCGCCGGCAAATGGATGATCCTGGAGGCCGAGAAGCGCGGCGCGCTGAAACCGGGTGGCCTGGTGGTCGAGTCGACCGCGGGCAATACCGGTATCGGACTTGCGGTCGTGGCGAGCGCCCGCGGCTATCGCACCATCATCGTGATCCCCGAGACCCAGAGCCAGGAGAAGAAGGACTTCCTGCGGCTGTGCGGCGCCGACCTGGTCGAGGCGCCGGCTCTGCCGTTCTCCAATCCGAACAACTACCAGCATCTCGGCAGGCGGCTGGCCGACCGACTGCGCAAGAGGGAACCGAACGGCGTGCTGTTCGCCGACCAGTGGAACAACCTCGACAACGCGAAGGCGCATTACGAGTCGACCGGGCCCGAGATCTGGGAGCAGACCGGCGGCAAGATCGACGGCTTTATCTGCTCGGTCGGCACCGGCGGCACGCTGGCCGGCACCAGCCGCTATCTGAAGGAGAAGAACCCGAACATCGTGAATGCGTGCGCCGACCCGCATGGCTTTGCGATGTACGAACTGTTCCGGAACGGCGAACCCAAGATGACGCCGGGCAACTCGATCACCGAAGGCATCGGGCTCGGCCGCGTCACGCCGGTGGTCGAGACCGCGAAGGTCGACACGGCGTTCCTGATCTCCGACGAGGACGCGGTGTCGGTGATCTACGATCTGGTGCAGCACGAGGGCCTGTGCCTCGGCGGCTCGACCGGCGTCAACATCGCGGGCGCAATCCAGCTCGCCAAGCAGCTCGGCCCCGGCAAGACCATCGTCACGATCCTTGCTGATTCCGGCAGCCGCTATCTGTCGAAGCTGTTCAATCCTGAGTTCATGCGCTCGAAGAACCTGCCGGTGCCGGAATGGCTCGAGAAGCGCAGCAAGATCGAGCTGCCATTCGAATGAAAAGGCGAATGGCGAATGGTGAGTAGGGAATAGAAGAATCCCTATTCGCCATTCGCGGCTTCCTATCCGCTCACCTCAAAATCTGGCTCAGGAACAGCTTCGTCCGCGCGTGCTGCGGGTTGGCGAAGAATTCCTGCGGCGTGTTCGATTCGATGATCTGGCCGGCATCCATGAACACGACGCGGTTGGCGACCTCGCGGGCGAAGCCCATTTCATGGGTCACGACCAGCATGGTCATGCCTTCCTTGGCGAGGTCGACCATGGTGTCGAGCACCTCCTTGACCATTTCCGGATCGAGCGCCGAAGTCGGCTCGTCGAACAGCATCACCTTCGGATTCATGGTCAGCGCGCGGGCGATCGCGACGCGCTGCTGCTGACCGCCCGACATCTGGCCGGGAAACTTGTTGGCCTGGTGCGGGATCTTGACCCGCTCGAGGAACTTCATCGCGGCCGCTTCGGCATCCTTCTTCGGGATGTTGCGCACCCAGATCGGCGCCAGCGTGCAATTGTCGAGCACGGTGAGATGCGGGAACAGGTTGAAGCTCTGGAACACCATGCCGACCTCGCGGCGAACTTCGTCGACGCGGCGCAGGTTCGGGCCGAGCTCGATGCCGTCGACCACGATCTCGCCCTCCTGGAATTCCTCCAGCGCGTTGATGCAGCGGATCAGGGTCGACTTGCCCGAGCCGGACGGGCCGCAGATCACGATCCGCTCGCCCTTGCCGACCTCAAGATTGATGTCGCGCAACACGTGGAAGTCGCCGTACCATTTGTTGAGCGTGGAAATGTTGACGATCGGGGTTGTGGACATGGTGACCTTGTTCAGTGGCGGCGATGAGCGTTGAGCCGGTTTTCGACGAACAGCGAGTAGCGCGACATTCCAAAGCAGA
>CALRXG020000384.1:0-7324 GCA_943372075.1 Bordetella parapertussis
CGCCGCCCGGCTGCTGCCGGTGCGGCGGCACGGCGAGCCGGCCATGCTGAAGCTCTGCCACGAGCCGGACGAGCGGCTCGGCGCCATCGTCATGGAGTGGTGGGATGGAGACGGCGCGGCGCGGGTTCTCGCCCCTGGCTCGCGATCGACCCAAAGCATCTCATTGGTGAGCGCGTTTTCGACTTCGCCAGCATCTTCACCAATCCGGATCTCGCCGACCCGGCACAGCCGGTCGCGACCGAGCCCGGACGATTTGCGCGACGTCTCGAGATCGTGGTGGAAGCCGCGCGGCTCGACCGCCGGCGCCTGCTGTCATGGATTGTCGCCTGGACCGGCCTGTCGGCAGCGTGGTTTCTCGGCGATGAGGATCCGCTTGCTGGCATCGATCTGCAGATTGCAAAGCTCGCCGCGGCCGAACTCGACCGGATGGCGTAGACGGCGCAGCGACTACGCTGCGGCCGCACTTGCTCCGGTCGGCGACACGCTCAAGATCCGCCACTTCGATATGTCGAAGAAGTACGCAGCCTTGATGCGCGCGGACGCTGGATCGGGCGCTTGAATCGCCGTGTGGAATTTTCGCGTCCCGTCACTCAGCGAAATCCGGAATGTCTGCATTGGTCGAACCTCCACGCGCGAATGCTGCGGCAAGGAGGGTTAATATCCGGTTCCTATCGGCGATCCCCACGCGGCGTGCGTGCCTTCACGCGGGCCCTTGCTCGCGTGAATCGGAGGGCAGTCGCACCATCGTGTCTTCCGCACCGACGACGCGCCCGTCCTGCGCGCGCAGTTCGAGCCGGCGCACCGGCAGGCCGCTCTTGCGATCGACCAGCAGCACATGCGCCTCGTCGGGCTCGAAGAAGAAATCCTCGCCCCATTGCCGGAGCGCGACGAGCAGCGGGAAGAGGCCGCGGCCCTTTTCGGTCAGCACGTATTCCTGGTAGGGGCTGCCGTCCGCGGCGGGCACGGTCTCCATGATGCCGTGCGCCAGCAGATTGCGCAGCCGCGCCGAGAGGATGTTCTTGGCGAGCCCGAGGCTCTTCTGAAATTCGCCGAACCGGCGCAACCCGTCGAACGCATCACGGACGATCAACAGCGACCACCAATCGCCGATCGCATCCAGCGGCCGGGCCACGCCGCATATCGAGTCCCTGTGGCTCACTCTCTTGGCCATCGCGATCCGTCCACTGCTCCTTCGGCGGCGCGTCCAACGGAGCCGGCCGATCACAAGTCCGATATATCGGTTGCAAACTAAAACCTCAAGCGATAGACAATGGTTTCAAAGTAAAACCATGCGAGGACTGCCATGATCCAACCCGATGCCACGTTCGACGGCACGTTTCCGTTCAAGCCGCATTTCAGCACCGCACCAGGCTTCCGGATGCACCATGTCGACGAGGGTCCGCGGGACGGCGAGACGTTGCTTTGCCTGCATGGCGAACCGACCTGGGGCTATCTGTTCCGCCATCTGGTCCCGGTCCTGAGCGCGACGCACCGCGTGGTGGTCCCGGATCACATGGGCTTTGGCAAGAGCGCGACGCCGGCGCAGCGCAGCTACTGGCTACAGGACCACGTCGATAATCTTGCAGCGCTGGTCCTCGCGCTCGATCTCACCGACATCACCCTCGTGATGCATGACTTTGGCGGGCCGGTCGGCATGGGGTTGGCTGCGCGCCACCCGGATCGCATCCGCCGCATCATCTCGGCCAACGGGCCGACGCCGTTCGGGCAGAGCGATCTGTTCGACCGCCTCACTGCGAATGCACAGGTCTCGCCTTGGTTTCAGTGGATCGCAAGGGCCGAGGCGGGCCGGGAGCTTGAACCGGTGCTCGGCCATCTCGGCTTCAACATCCTGAGCACACTGAAGCTCAACGGCTTCGAGAACAATGCCGTGATCACCGACGCCTGGCTTGCGGCCTATGGCGCACCGTTCGCGCGACCGTCCGACTGCCTCGGTGCGATCGGATGGGCCAAGGGGTTTGCGACCGGCGCCCACCAATTCGAGACGCCGGATCCGGCGGCCGATCGTGCGATCCGCAGCAAGCCTGCGCTCGCGATCTGGGGCGAGGCGGATCGCACGCTGCGCGCAGAGCATTTCCTGCCGCTGTTTTCGGAGCTATTCCCCGCGGCGCCGATCAAGCGCCTCGCCGGCGTCGGGCATTACTGCTTCGAGGATGCGCCGGAGGACATCGGCGGCCTGATCGCGGAGTTCATCCGGCAGACCTGACGGCCCGGAGCAGCGAAGCTCGCGACGCACTCGCGCTGATTGAGTCCGTCCGCGCCGGCGACGTTCTCTGTCTTGATGATGACGAGGTCAGGCTGCGATGACGGCTGTCTGCTTGCGACGGCGATAGGCAACGAAGCCAACGCCCGCAAAGCCGAGCAACATCATCGCCCACGTGGACAGTTCCGGGACAGCCGGCACCGTGGCGGTTACCAGCTGAAAATCCGATCCACTCGACCAAGTCGTCAGCACAGCCGCATCGTCGCTCGATTGGCCTTGGTGGTCAGATCCGGAGCCTGTCCCGTCGTGCCAGCGACCGGTGTAGGCGTCAAAGCCGGATGTTGCAGGCGTCGTGGCGGAGCCGGGAACGTACCCCATCGCAGCAAATTGTGCGACATGATCCGCATAGTCAGGCGCCGCCCAACTCGATCCCGACAGCGCGACCAAAAACAACAAACTCAACAATACGCGCATTTTGATTACTCAACTTCAAAGACCTGATTTCATCCTTCCCGCAGAGGTTGAGTCAATCCACAGGACCAAAAGAAATGAGCTTGCCTCCACGTCTGGCCCCGCGTGCAGCGAGCCTCCGGCGCCTAGCCTTGAACCGCCCTTACAACCACATCTGACAACAGCCAGATCCAGCCCAGAGCGGCGATGGCGATAGCGGTCAGATAGGCCTTGCGGCGAAGATGCGGTGCCATGGCGATACCAGTTACACCATCGGTGCGGCCAGCGGTGATGACAGCTAGGTTTAACCTTACCGGGGACGGCCTCCGGCGCGGGCCCGGCGCCGCCGGGAAACGCCCGCACGGACAGCGTATCCAACGACAATCCCCGCCACGAATATGAAGATCAGCGAGGCGCCGAGAGCGATCGGGTCTGTCATGTGATAGACTATGACGCGTGGGGCTGACTGCAGCCTTACGGAACCCGATTTGGTCTTGCCGCACCGAAGTCGCCCCATGATCGCGAGACGATATGGCGGAAGGGGTGGGATTCGAACCCACGGTACCCTTGCGGGCACGCCGGTTTTCAAGACCGGTGCCTTAAACCACTCGGCCACCCTTCCATGCAGCAATTTCAATTGGTTAGAGACGGCTCCAAAAGAACGAACCAAGAAATTTGGCACCCAATTGGCACCCTAACCATTGAAGGCCGCATTGATCGCCGCTGCGGCCTTGCTGTCGTCTTTCCTAAACAGATGGGCGTAGATCCGCAACGTGATATCCGGCTTTGCGTGCCCGAGCCGTTTGGAAATCGTGACGATATCAACGCCGGCGTCGATGAGCTGGCTGGCGTGGGTGTGACGCAGTGCGGTGCGTGGAACGGCACCCCGATGCCGAGGTCGCTCCAAGCCTTGGAATAGTATTTCTGCGAGGGTAGAGAGCCGTCCAGTTCGGCGAAGAGCAACGCGTCGTCGGGTAGCTTACCTGCGCCGAGCGCCATCTGTAGCTCGAGCCGCGATTTTCGGAACTCGCGCAGCACGTCGACCAGAACGTCCGGCATGGAAACGTCACGGCGTCCCGCCTTGGTCTTCGGCGTCTTAAGCCGAATGCCATGCGCCTTGGTTTCCTCGATCGCCTCGCGAACCTCGGCGACTTTCCGGCCCAGATCGATACGCCCCCAGCGCAGCGCCAGAGCCTCGCCAAGCCGCATCCCTGTGAACAGGGCGACCATAGCGAGTGGGGAGAGCCGGTGGCCGCGCAGCCTTGCGATTAGGGCAGGGACGTCCTGCACGATCACCATTTCCTCGTCGTCCACCTTCGGAGCGACCTGCAACCCGGTGACGTTTTTCGTCACGATATCGAAACGGACCGCATTTCGGAGGGCTTTACCGAGCACCCGATGGGCGTGACCGATCGTTCGGGGTGCAAGGCCACCTTTGCCATTGGCGCGCCCGTTGGCCCGCAAGGTTGCGTGCCACGTCTCAATATCGTCGGCTCGAAGCTTCTGGATTTGCTTAGCACCGAGGTGCGGGACGATCTGGTGTTCGACTAGCTCGCGATAGCGGGCGGCCGTCCGTGCGCTGATTTCGCCCGCTGATTCCCAGTGGTCGACGCGGCCACGAACGTACTCGGCAACGGTGACCTTGCTGGACTCGACAAACTTGTCCTGCGCGACGGAGGCGATCAGTTCGGCGAGTCTCACCTGCGCCTGGCGCTTGCTGCCGCGGAAGGTGACGAATTGAGTTTTGCGCTTGCCCGTTTTTTCGTCGCGGCCGGCATCGAACTTAAGGCGAAACGAATTCTTGCCGCGCTGCTGGATGTGGCCTTTCATCGTTTGCCCTCGAAGCTGGGCCAGCTCTTGCGCTTTTCACGCGACCTTTTCCCTTGGAGATTGTCCAAGAGGCGGCCCAGCATGCGCTTCTTGGCCAGGTTAAAAGAAACGGTGGACGCCCCCTCAGGCTCGGCTTCGAGCCGCGTCAGGCGATCGTTGGCGTAAGCGAGCCCGACGTCCGGTGAATTCAGGAACTCGACCCACTCCGCACTGGGTGGATATTTCGCCGGGCCTTTTGCCTCCGGTCGAAATGCCTCGATAACGGCCGCGCAAGCCTTCGATATCTCGTCGTAGGCTTCCGGATACTCGCTCCATTCGTTGACGGCAGAAAAGACATTGCCCGTAGCGGCCAGGGCGGCGTGTGCCGCAGTAGGACGCATCGCATCGCCTAAAACGAGTAGAAGGCCCGCGAGCTCACGCCCGTACACCTGTTCGAGGCTCGCAATGAGGAAATCCTGATCCCTGAACGACTGCTCCAACCTCGCTTCCGCTTCAGCGGCCAAAGAACGTCCGGAATCGATCGCCGCTTGCTCGAGACGCTGCCGCGTCTCGAATGTCGTTCTCATGTTGAGCGGGTAGCGCTTGCCCGTCATCGGACTTTTCTTGCTCGTTTTCCCAGCTCGTGGCGGCATGTCATCTCCTGTCCTCTGCGTGACCTATCACGCAAGCCCCTTGCGGTCAACTTTCATCCCATGTAATCGTTTTGCGTTATCTATCACGCAGGACGGGAGATCCAGATGAAGCAAATTGATGAAGACGGGAAGGTGAGCTTGGTCATTTCGGTGCAGGAGGCCGGCGCTATGGCCGGCCTTAGCCGCAACGCCGCATACGAAGCGGCCAAGCGCGGCGAGATACCGACTGTGAAATGGGGCCGGTTGCTCAAAGTGCCGAAGGCAGCATGGCTCAAGAAGCTCGGAGCCCAGCCGTGATGCAGGGGCGTCAGGAGGCTGGCCATGCCCACGCTCTTTGACTGGAAGCCACCCGCTCAGCTCGCGATATTTCCTTCGACGCGCCGCCGTGTCCTTATCATGCGTGTGGCGGCTGCCGCAGCAAGCTGCAGAAACCCGGACAAAACGATCCAGGCGACGTTAAAGCGCACCCGGGCATCGTTCGTGCGACGCCGCTTGCCAACGCCATTGATTGAGCGGGATCTCGCCGAATTTGAACAGGCCTTGCGAAGCCAACTAGCGGCGCTGGTGGCTCGCCAAGGTGGCGCCGCACGATGAGCAGCAGCAACCGGCGGCACTACCACGGCCGCGGCCGAGAGCACGTCGGAAGATACGTACGTCTCGCCGAATACATGTTGGCCTCGCCGGCGTGGCGGCGTCTCGACCCGGTGGCGCGATCGCTCTACGTCGAGATCGCCAGACGGTACCGAGGACCGAATTCCAACAATGGCAAAATACCCTTCAGCGTCCGAGAGGCTGCGATCGCGCTGCGTGTCAGTCCTGCCACCGCAAATCGAGCGTTTCGTCTGCTGACAGAGACCGGCTTTGTCCGAGTGTCAAAGCGGAGCGGCTTCAACCTCAAGGGAAGGGTGTCGACCGAATGGCTGCTAACGGAATTTCCAGACGACACCCTGCCCAATGTTACGCCGCCGACTAAGGATTTCATGCGTTGGCAGCCCTCCGAACCCGGGACAGAAAAAGAAATCAACAGTCTCGCCGGTGACACGCACAGTCTCACCACAGGCACACGAATGGCCACGGGATGAGACAGTGTGGCCAGATAGCAACGTTTATGACCACGAGGTGAGACTGTGAATGCTGAATCCCACCACGCACGGTCTCACCAGAGTCACACTCCTCAGTATGCCACATGGGTACTGTCATGAACGACCTCTTTGCAACCGATAGCCTGCCTGCCGTAGCCTCTCTGCCAGATGAGACGTTCGAAGCTTGGTGGCGCCAATATCCGCGACGGGTAGCCAAGGGTGCAGCCCGCAAGGCCTTCAGGCGAGTGCTGGCGCAAAAGACCGCGACCTTCGAGCAGCTCATGGCCGGCGTGATGCGGTACGCGGCCGAGCGTGCCGGCGAGGATCCGGGCTACACGGCGCATCCGGCGACTTGGCTGAACGGCGAGCGATGGCTCGATGAGCCGAAGTCGAGATACCGAAAGCCTAGCACAGCGGAGAGCGCGATCGAGGGCATGATGTCAGGTCTCAGCGAGGAGGACTTCCGTGCGCGATCACGGTGATCAGCCGAGCCTGGGGCGGGGGCCTCGGTTCCCGAGCAAGCCTCGGGGCGGTTACCGCTCGGGGTCGCATTTGGAGATTTTTTTTGGGGCGGCCCCGAATTTTGCCAGGAAATCGCAAAACGACTGAAACCCAACGCGCCCAATTTTTCCCGGCTGGGCAGGCCATTTTGGAGAAAATTCGATGACTATGGACGGACAGGAAACCCAAAAACGCCTTGATCCACGGCCTCCTGTGTGGATGTCGCGGCCGGAGAAGCGGCTTTTCGCGTCGATTGTGGAGGCTCGAAAGGACCTCAACCGGCCAGTTTTGTCGGGCGAAGTGGATGTTTTGTGCGACTTAATTTCGTGTCGATCGCGCATCGCCACGCTGAAAAAAATGGCCGATGACGCCGTCGCGACGGCTGGTCCTAACGTCCAGCATCAGCGCCACGCGGCCGGCTTGCTCCGCCAGGTCGACGCCGCCACGGCGCTCGCTCGTCGACTGACGAAGGATCTCGGCCTGATTTCGACGGAGCGGCGATGACCCCGCTCCAGCGTCAGCGCGCGATCCAGATCGCAAACGCAGCCGCAGCCCTACCGGTTGAGGGACGCTGTCTCGTGCTGATGCGGCTCGTCGACGGCAGGATT
>CALRXG020000385.1:0-7312 GCA_943372075.1 Bordetella parapertussis
GGCGCAGGCCCGGAATCCATCAAGCCGCATGACCTGTGGCCCGATGGATTCCGGGCTCGCCGCTTCGCGTCGCCCCGGAATGACGGCGAATAAATGACAGCAAGAAAAAGGGAAACGCCATGAACTTCGATTTCTCCGACGAACAGAAGCAGATGCGCGACGAGGCGCGGAAATTCCTCAGCGAGCAGTGCCCGCCGAAGGCCGTACGCGAGGTGCTCGACGGCAAGGCGCCTTACGACAAATCGCTGTGGAAGGGCCTCGCCGAGATGGGCTTCCTCGGTGTTGCGATCCCCGAACAATTCGGCGGCGCGGGCGCCGGCCATCTGGAGCTTTGCGTGATCGCCGAGGAAATGGGCCGCGCGCTGGCGCCGGTGCCGTTCTCCTCCACGGTCTATCTCGCCGCCGAAGCGCTGCTGATTGCAGGCAGCGACGCGCAGAAGCAGAAGTGGCTGCCGAAGATCGCCTCGGGCGATGCCATCGGCACGCTGGCGCTGTTCGAGGGCAAGGGCAATCCGTCGCCGAAGGCGGTCAAGCTCACCGCCAATGGCGGCGTGCTCAACGGCGTCAAGAGGCCGGTCGCGGATGGCGCGATCGCCGACTTTGCCGTGGTCGCGGCGCGCACCGGCTCCGGTGGGCGCGAGTCCGATATTTCGCTGTTCATCGTCGATCTCAAGGCCGCCGGCGTCGACACCAAGTCGCTGACCAATATCGATCTGACCCGTGGTCAGGCCGAGATCACCTTCAAGGACGCCAAGGCCGAGCCGCTCGGCGCCGCCGGCGAGGGCTGGAGCGTCATCACCCAGGTGTTGGATCGCGCTGCCGTGCTGATGGCGTTCGAGCAGGTCGGCGGCGCCGACCGCGCGCTGGAGATGGGCCGCGACTACGCACTCGACCGTATCGCGTTCGGCCGTCCGATCGGCTCGTTCCAGGCGGTCAAGCACATGCTGGCCGACATGTATGTCTCGGCGACGCTGGCGCGCTCGAACTGCTACTACGGCGCCTGGGCGCTTTCGACCAATGCCGGCGAATTGCCTGAGGCGGCGGCCGCCGCGCGCATCAGCGCAACGCAGGCGTTCCAGCACTGCGCCAAGAACAACATCCAGGTCCATGGCGGCATGGGCTTCACCTGGGAGTTCGACTGCCACATGTACTATCGCCGCGCCAATGCAGTGGCACTCGGTCTCGGCAGCCTGTCCTATTGGGAAGACGCGCTGATCGATCGCATGCGCAAGAAGAACGCGGCGTAAGCGGAGGTCGTGATGAATTTCGACGACACCCCACAGGAGGCCGCATTCCGCGCCGAGGCGAAGGCCTGGATCGGAGCCAATGCGCCGAAGCAATATGAGGACGAGCTGCGCAAGGCCTCGCTCGGCCGTGTTGCGCTCAACGGCGCCAACATTCTCGAGGTCGCCAAGGCCTGGCAGAAGAAGAAGGCCGATGCCGGCTGGGCCTGCCTGCACTGGCCGAAGGAGTATGGCGGCCGCGGCGCCTCGCCGATCGAGCGCGTGATCTGGCAGCAAGAGGAGGGACCGTTCGGCCGACTGAGCTCGATGTTCATCATCGGTCACGGCATGTGCGGCCCGACCATGATGGCGTTCGCCGGCGAGGAACAGAAGCGCAAATACCTGCCGCCGCTCGCCTCCGGCGAGAAGATCTGGTGCCAGTTGTTCTCGGAGCCCGCCGGCGGCTCCGACGTCGCGGGCCTGCGCACCCGTGCCGAGAAGCAGGGTGACGAATGGGTCATCAACGGCCAGAAGATCTGGACCTCGGGCGCGCATTATTCCGACTACGGCATCCTGTTGACCCGCACCGATCCCACGGTCGCCAAGCACAAGGGTCTCACCATGTTCTTCCTGGACATGAAGAGCCCGGGCGTCGAGGTCAGGCCGATCAAGCAGGCGAGCGGCGCGTCGGACTTCAACGAAGTCTATTTCACCGACGTGCGGATTCCGGACTCGCAGCGCTTGGGCCAGGTCAATGACGGCTGGAACGTGTCGCTGACCACGCTGATGAACGAGCGCATGTCGATCGGCGCCGGTGTCGCCACCGGCTTCCCCGAGCTGTTCGACTTCTGCAACAGCCTGATGCTTGATGATGGTCCGGCGATCGAGAACCGCGCCGTGCGCTCCAAGCTTGCGAACTGGGCGGTGAAGGCGAGCGGGCTGAAATACACCAGCATGCGCGCGATCTCGGCGCTGTCGCGTGGCGAACGCCCGGGACCGGAGAACTCGATCGGCAAGCTGGTCGCCGGTTCGATGATCCAGGACGTGGCGACCTACGCGCTCGATTTGCAGGGCGCCGCCGGCGCGCTGAACGGACCCGAGGATGCCGAAGTCGCCGGCAAATTCCAGGCCATGCTGCTGCGTGCGCCGGGCACCCGTGTCGAGGGCGGCACCGACGAGATCATGCGCAACATCATCGCCGAACGCGTGCTGGGCCTGCCCGGCGATATCCGGGTCGACAAGGACGTTCCCTTCAACAAGATCCCGACCAAGGGCCGCGCCTGAGCGCGGGTGAAATCAAAAAAGAGGTTCGCCATGAATTTCGACGACACGCCGCAGGAAGCCGAGTTCCGCGCCATTGCGCGCAAGTGGATCGCCGCCAATGCGCCGAAGCAGTTCGAGGCCGAGCTCTCGAAGTCCTCGCTCGGCCGCATCCGGCTCGCCAAGCACGACATGGTCGAGGTCGGCAAGGCCTGGCAGAAGAAGAAGGCGGAGGGCGGCTGGGCCTGCCTGCACTGGCCGAAGGAATATGGCGGCCGCGGCGCCACCCCGATCGAGCGCGTGATCTGGCAGCAGGAAGAGGGCGTCTACGGCAAGCTGACGCAACCGTTCCAGATCGGCGAGGGCATGTGCGGTCCGACGGTGATGGCCTGGGGCAGCGAGGAGGCCAAGCGCCGCTATCTGCCGAAGCTCGCTGCGGGCGAGGAGATCTGGTGCCAGCTGTTCTCGGAGCCGTCGGCCGGCTCCGACGTCGCGGGCCTGCGCACCCGCGCCGAGAAGAAGGGCGACAATTGGGTCGTCAACGGCCAGAAGATCTGGACGTCGGGCGCGCACTACTCCGACTACGGCCTGTTGATCGCGCGCACTGATCCCAATGTGCCCAAGCACAAGGGCCTCACGATGTTCTTCCTCGACATGAAGAGCCCGGGCGTCGAGGTGCGGCCGATCAAGCAGGCCAACGGCATGCAGGAATTCAACGAGGTCTATTTCACCGACGTCGTGATCCCGGACAGCCAGCGCCTCGGCGCGGTCGGCGAGGGCTGGAGCGTGTCGCTGACCACGCTGATGAACGAGCGCATGTCGATCGGCGCGCGGCTTGCGACCGGCGTGCCCGAGATGTTCGAGTTCTGCTCCAACCTGATGCTCGAGGACGGGCTTGCGATCGACGATCCGGCAGTACGCTCGAAGCTCGCGAGCTGGGCGGTGAAGGCGAGCGGGCTGAAATACACCAGCTACCGCGCGATCTCGGCGCTGTCGAAGGGCGAGCGGCCGGGACCGGAAAACTCCATCGGCAAGCTGGTCTCCGGCCTGATGCTGCAGGACATCGCGACCTATGCGATGGACCTCGAAGGTGCGGCGGGCAGCCTCACCGGCACCGATGAGGAGCAGGCCAACGGCCAGTTCCAGCAGATGCTGCTGTCGTCGCCCTCGATGCGCATCGCCGGCGGCACCGACGAGATCCTGCGCAACATCATCGCCGAGCGCGTGCTGGGCCTGCCCGGCGACATCCGGGTCGACAAGGACGTGCCCTACAACAAGATCCCGACCAAGGGGCGCTGAGCATGGATGCGAAAACGAACACGCGCTATTCATCCGAGGACCGCATCGGCGCGCTCGAGGAGTTGCTCAACGAGCGCTACTCGGTCCGCGCGTTCCTCCCGCGCGAAGTGCCGCGTGAGGTCATCGAACATATCCTCGGCGTGGCGCAGCGCACGGCGTCCTGGTGCAACAGCCAGCCCTGGCAGGTGCTGATCGCGAGCGGCGAGGCCAAGGAGCGCTTCCGCAAGGCGATCTATGCCGAGGCTGCATCGGGCGCCAAGGATGACCACGACTTCACGCCGCCGCGCGAATATGTCGGGGTCTATCTGGAACGCCGTCGTGAAAGCGGCTTCCAGCTCTACAACACGCTCGGGATCGCGCGCGGCGACAAAGCCGCCTATGGCAAGCAGGCGCTGGAGAACTACAATTTCTTCGGCGCTCCGCATGTCGCCGTGATTCACACCAACGAGCCGCTCGGTATCTATGGCGCGATCGATTGCGGCGGCTATGTCTCGAACTTCATGCTGGCCGCGCAGGCGCTCGGGCTCGGCACCATCCCGCAGGCCGCGCTCGCCCGCCATTCCGGGCTGATCCGCCGCCATTTCAACCTGGCCGAGGATCGCCGGATCGTTTGCGGTATCTCGTTCGGCTATGCCGACAATGCCCACAAGGTGAACAGCTACCGCACGTCGCGCGCAACTGTGGCGGATACCGTCACATTCGTGGACCTATAATCTCCTCCAGGCGGGATCGTCGGTCACCCTCCCGTCCAGGACAAGAAAAACACAATGGCGAACAACGCCGCTTTGACGCCGGCTGGGATCAGCTGGCAGCTGCACCGTCTGCCCACGCTCGAGCGCGACGCGTTCATCGCCGCGCATTATCTGGGACAGGGCGTCGCCTGGAAGACCCGATTCTTCGACGCGATCGATTGGGGCGCGGGTGAGGTGCTGCAATTCAGCTTCCTGCAGCGCGGATGGCATCGCCATTCGCGGCTCGGCAATCCGGTCTACGCCTACATCGACATCGAGCAGCATCCGGAAGCGCGCGGCCTGCGCCGCGGCCGGCGGATTGATCTTCAGGGGACGATCAAGGGCGTCGACTTCGTCACCGGGATTACGCTGACGCTCGACAAGTTCGAGATCCTGCCGGTCAATTTTCTCGACCGCTTCGTCATCAGCTCCGACAGCCGCTACTAGCCCTTGCGTCCCGCCGCGCGGCGCGGCGGCGCATCGGCATAGCGCGCGGCCATCGCGCCGGCGAGTTCGGCCATCTTCTCGCGCAGTCCGTCAGGCGCGGTCACTTCGACCTCGGCGCCGAGCCGCAACAGCTCGCTTGCCGCATGCCACACCGTCTTGCCGACCGGGATGGTGGCGGTGCGCCAGCCGTCGGCATCGGTGCCATCGGCAAGCTGCATCCGGGCTTTCACGTAGGGATGCGCCAGCGCGTCGAACAGCTTCAGCCCGAGCGGCGACAGCCGCACCGTGGCCTGGTTCGGATGCAGCTCGGCCTCGAGCCGCTCGATCGACGCGCGCCAGTAGGCAGCAAGGTCGAAATCAACGGGGCGTGCGAACGGCATCTCCAGGACTATGCAATCCAGCACGCGCGCAACGCGATAGGTACGCACATTGCCGTCGACCAGGCCGGCGAGATACCAGCTGCCGCCCTTCAGCACGAGGCCGAGCGGTGCCACGCGCCGCCGCCTCTCGGACTTCCAGCTCTGGTAGCGGATCTCGATCAGGTTCTCGCGCAGCACCGCACCGGCGATGGCGCGCAGATGAGGCGGCTCCTCGGTCTCGCCGAACCAGCCGGGCGCGTCGAGATGGAAGCGTTGCTGCATGCCCCGCGCATTGGGGCGCAGGTTCTCCGGCAGCGCCGCCATCAGCTTGGTCTGCGCAGCCGTCATTGCGGCATCGAGACCGAGCGCGGCGGCGGGCCCCGGAAGCCCGGCCATGAACAGCGCCTCGGCCTCGCCCTGCGACAGCCCGTTGAGCCGGACGCGATAGCCGTCGAGCAGGCGGTAGCCACCCTCGGCGCCGCGGTCGGCATAGACGGGTACGCCGGCGGCGGCGAGCGCATCGATGTCACGATAGATCGTGCGCACCGAGACCTCGCAGGCCTCGGCCAATTCGGGGGCGGTGACCTGTCCCTTGGCCTGAAGGGTGGTGAGGATCGAAAACAGCCGGCTCGCGCGCATGACGAAATCATACCTGACACAAGATGTCAGGTATAGGCGGACATAAGGGGGCCATGCCCCGACGGCGCAAGGAGACCTGCCCATGACCACCGCAATCACCACCGACCGCGTCGCGCTGTATTACTCGCCGCAAAGCCGCGCCACCGGCACGCGGGTGCTGCTGGAGGAACTCGGCGCGCCCTACGATCTGCACATCCTCAACATGAAGGCGGGCGAGCAGCGCAAGGACGCCTATCTCGCGATCAATCCGCTTGGCAAGGTGCCGGCGATCCGCCATGGCGGTGCGCTGGTGACCGAGCAGGTCGCGATCTTCATCTATCTCGCCGATCTGTTTCCGCAGGCCGGCCTGACGCCGGCGCTGAACGATCCGCGCCGCGGCCCCTATCTGCGCTGGACCGCCTATTACGGCTCCTCCTTCGAGCCGGCGGTGATTGACCATTTCATGAAGCGCGAGCCGGCGCCGATCACGCAGTCGCCCTACGCCGATTACGACACCATGCTGGGCGCGCTGGAATCGCAGCTCGCGAAGGGGCCGTATCTGCTCGGCGAACAGATCACGGCGGCCGACATCCTCTGGGGCATCGCATTCAACTGGACCATGATGTTCGGCATCGTGCCGAAAAGGGACGTCTTCGTCCGCTATGCCGAACGCATCGCCGCGCGCCCGGCTTTCCAGCTTATATCGAAGGCCGACGACGAGATGGCGGCGCAGCATGCTGCGGCCGCCGGAGTGTGATACGGATCGTGCCGATGGCGAAAGTCCTGCACAGCACCAACTGCTTCAACACGCTGATCCGCGTCGCCGAGGATTGCCCGGCGCAGCGCGGCGAAGAGCCGCAGCTGCGCGGCGGCCAGCCGACGGTCGCCGTGCTGCAATACCGGATGCTGTCAGGCGCGCCCTATCAATACACCTCCGACGACGTGGTATTCGCGACGTCGTCGGCCGGTCGTGCGCTTGATCCAAAGGCCGCGAAGAAGGAACGCAATGCGGCGCGCGAGACGTTCTTCTCGCGCGGCCAGGCCTGCATGCGGGCCTCGCCGCTCGGCAAGCGCTTCGGCTGGGGCGTGCATGCCGACGTCGAAGGCCGCATCGCGATCTACGCCGTCGACAGCAAGCGCTACCAGGCGCTCGCCGGTGATCCCGAGGTCGCGCAGACACGCGCGATGCGGAGCAAGCGGGCGTGACGGGAGTGGCTACAACCGTCATTGCGAGGAGCGATAGCGACGAAGCAATCCATCGGTCCACATATGCGGTTGGATGGATTGCTTCGCTTCGCTCGCAATGACGTAGCAAAAGGCCGAGCGTACCATCAGTTCCGTCATCCCCGCGCAAAGGCGAAGCCTTTGCGCGGGG
>CALRXG020000386.1:0-7267 GCA_943372075.1 Bordetella parapertussis
TCGCGGTCCGACGCTAGCGGCCAATGATGAACAATCGGGAAAAAAACGCCGGCGCTTTCAACGGAGGCCGGCAACGGCGTTCCAAAATAGCAAAGGTCCCGGGGGTACCGGGACCTTTGACGCGAATCCACCGGATCCGGCTTACTTCAGCGAGCCCGAGATCGAGTTGAAGGTACCCGAGAGCTTCGTGCCGACGCCGTTGACTGCAGCGATGATCGCGATGGCAATGCCGGTCGCAATCAGGCCGTACTCGATGGCGGTCGCGCCCGATTCATCCTTCACGAAGCGCGAAACGAGGTTCTTCATAAAATGACTCCTGTGTACACGTGGCTGGTCGAACTTGATTTGGTCTCGCCGGCGTTCTCAGCACCGTGACCATTGCGGCACCGTACGGTTGGACGATTTCGGTGCAGTTAATTTGATCGCATAAACTCTGCGGGAACCCGCAGTTGTTGCGCACAGTAAATTTGAGATTAAACCGTCCGCTAAAATTGCGGATTATTGTCTCGGCGACAGTAGTGCAGCTGTTCACGGCTCCTTAAGCGCATATCTATAGGGATGAGGCTTCCGTCAAGTGAGGCTGCCATGTCCACCCTTCCGATCGAAGTCATCGAGATGCTCGGCCAGACGATGATGAGGGTGGTGCCGATCACGATCGGATTGGCGCTGTTCTTCACCGTGCTGACCCAGTTCTGGGCCTGCAATCCCGGCAAGCCGTGGTGGCAGAAGCGTGAGCTGGTCACCGACATCTGCTACTGGTTCTTCGTGCCGGTGTTCGCCCGCGTGCTGCGCATCGGGCTCCTGGTGGTCGGCGCTGCCGCGGTATTCAACGTGCATGGTGCCGACGAGCTGATCTCGTTCTACGAGAATGGCCACGGCCCGCTGTCGCAGCTGCCGCTCTGGCTGCAATCGATCATCTTCCTGGTCGCTTCCGACTTCATGCTGTACTGGCTGCACCGGATGTTTCACGGCGGCGGCTTCTGGAAGTACCATGCCATTCATCATTCCTCCGAGGATCTCGAATGGATCTCGGCGGCCCGCTTCCATCCCGTCAATCTCCTGATCGGCACGATCTCGGTCGACGTGATCCTGCTGATGGCCGGCATCTCGCCGAACATCATGCTCTGGGTTGGTCCGTTCACCACATTCCACTCGGCATTCGTGCACGCCAATTTGAACTGGACGCTTGGACCGTTCAGATATGTGATCGCCACGCCGGTGTTTCATCGCTGGCACCACACCGCGCTCGAGGAGGGCGGCGATACCAATTTCGCGGGTACGTTTCCGCTCTGGGATATCCTGTTCGGGACATTCCGCATGCCCGAAGGCAAGCTTCCCGAGGATTACGGCGTCGACGCCGAGCAGGGCGTACCCGCCGAGATCGGCGGACAGCTGGCCTACCCGTTCCGTCATTGACGCCGTAGACCGGTCAGCGTCCGCATGAGTGCCGAGACCGCAACCATTCCGCAGGCCAAGGCCTCGGCGATCGCCGAGGTGCCGGCCTGGTTCTGGATGGCATGCGGCGTCTATGCGCTGCTGCTGGCCGTGGGCTCGAGGCTGCTCGCGGACTCCGACACATACTGGCAGATTGCCGTCGGCCGCTGGATTCTCGACCACCGCGCGCTGCCCTCGGTCGACATCTATTCCTTCACCATGGCGGGGGCGCCATGGGTATCGTCGTCCTGGCTGGCGCAGGTCCTGTTCGCCAAGGCCTATGACCTTGCTGGGTGGACGGGGCCGGCGGCGCTCGCTGCGGCCTGCAGCGCCGCCACCTTTGCGCTGCTCACCGCCATCCTCAGCCGCGTGCTGCCGGCGATCCATGCGAGCCTGATTGCTCTCGCGGCGCTGGTGCTGACATGCGGGCATCTGCTGGCTCGTCCGCACGTACTGGTGCTGCCGATCATGATGGTCTGGGCCAACGGCCTGATGGTCGCCAGCGAGCGTCGCGGAGCGCCCTCGTTCTGGCTGCTGCCGCTGATCGCGCTGTGGGCCAACCTGCACGGCGGCTTTCTGTTCGGCCTGGTGCTGGTGGGCGCGTTCGCGCTCGATGCGATGTGGAATGCCCTGCCGGCGCAGAGATTGTCGCTGGCGCTGCGCTGGGTGGCGTTCGGGATCGGCGCGCTGGCGGCATGCTGCGTGACCCCCTATGGATGGGGTTCGATCCTTGCCTCGCTGAAGATCCTCAGCCTCGGTGAGCTGCTGCATCTCATCGCGGAATGGATGCCGGCGAATTTCAGCCACATCGACGCGTTCGAGCTCTCCATCCTCGGCTTGATCGGCGGGGCGCTCTATTGCGGGGTCAAGCTGCCGCTGCCGCGAATCGCCCTGGTGCTGGGCCTGCTGCACATGGCGCTGTCGCATGTCAGGAATCTGGAACTGTTCGCCCTCCTGCTGCCGCTCGCTGCGCTCACGCCGGTGGCGACCCAATTCGGCCTGCGTGCTGCCAACGTCGGCCGGCTGAAGGCCGCGCCGGCCGTACTGCTCGGCGCCGGACTCTGCGCTGCGACCTGGTTCGTTGCGGCGCGCCAGGACCTCGCGCCGCCGCCGATCCATTCGCCCGCTGCCGCCGTTGACGCGCTGAAGGCGCACCACGCGCAGCGCGTGCTCAACGATCTGCAGTTCGGCGGCTATCTGATCTGGCGGCAGGTGCCGGTGTTCGTCGACGGGCGCGCCGAGCTCTACGGCGAGACATTCGAGATGGCCTATTACCGGGCGCTCCAGCTCAAGGACGTCGATGGCTTCCTCGATCTGCTCAAGCGCTACGACATCGACGCGGTGATGCTCGATCCGACGACCCCCGCCTCGAAATTCCTCGATCATATCGATGGATGGCGGCGCCTCTACGCCGACGATCGGGTGGTGGTCCATGTACGCGGCTCCGGTGAGGTCGCCGCGGCGCGTCCCGCCGGCTAGGCGTTCCGGCGCGAGAGGCGGTGATACCTCCGGAAGTCCGCGACATCCGTGCAATTCGGCGGTCGATTTTTGCTCTTCTTAAATGAATTGGCGTCAGATTCGGCAGCGTCGGGCGCCGGTCCGCTGCGTATCGCCTTTGCCGGCCTGTCAACGTCCCGGGGTAGAGTATGTCGTTTCAGTCCCAGCGTCTTCGCGCCGTCATGCGCATCGGATTCATCTCGCTGGCCGCAGCCGTGCTGTGGCCCGCGCTTGCAACGGCTGCGCCGGATCCCGACCGGATTGCCGTCAATGTCGATCAGGCCAAGCTCGTCAGGCTGCCCGGAGGTATCGCGACCATCGTGGTCGGCAATCCGCTGATTGCCGACGTCACGCTGCAGAACGGCGGGGTCGTCGTCGTCACCGGCAAGGGCTATGGCGCCACCAACTTCATCGCGCTCGACCGCGCCGGCCAGGTGCTGGTGGATCGCCAGATCCAGGTCGAAGGTCCGAGCGACCAGTTGGTCACCGTCTATCGCGGCATCGATCGCGAAACCTATAGCTGCATGCCGGTCTGTCAGCGCCGCATCACTCTTGGTGACGGCGAAACCTATTTCAAGGCGACCATGGACCAGGCCGGTTCGCTCAACAGCCAGGCCTCCGGCTCCGGAGCCGGCGCCAAACCGCAGAACTAGCATTTGCCCGGCCCAGCGCCGCGTGCGCGGCCACGCGCGGTTCACCGACATGGTTAAGAAAGCCCTGACGGATCGGGTCGCTCTGTCTCGATCTCCAGAAACACTTCGACAAGGAGTCCTGGGGTAGTTGTTGCTGCCATGTTGATCTGGGGTCGTTAATGCCGCTGTCCGCTGGTTCCTTCGCGAGCCTCCTCCATCGCTTTCGTCGAAACCGCCGCGGTGCCACCGCGGTCGAGTTCGCGATGGTCGCGCCGCTGTTTTTCGGACTGCTGTTCGCGATCATCGAAGTGGCGATGATCTTCTTTGCCAGCCAGGTGCTCGAGACGGTGACGCAGGATTCTGCGCGCATGATCATGACCGGCCAGGCCCAGGGCCAGAGCTACACACAGCAACAGTTCAAGAACTACGTTTGCGGCCAGGTCAACGCGCTGTTCGATTGCGCCAATGGCGTCTATGTCGACGTGCGCAGCTATTCTTCGTTCAGCAACGTCAACATCACCGCCCCGATCGATTCCAACAACGCGTTCATTCCGGCCATGAAATGGTGCCCCGGCAAAGACGGTGACGTCGTGGTGGTCCGGCTGTTCTATCAGTGGCCGTTGTTCGTCACCAAGCTGGGCTTCAACGTCGCCAATCTCGCCAACGGCACGCGGCTCCTGACCGCGACCGCGACATTCAAGAACGAACCATCGGGAACCGCCGGGGCGACATGCTCATGAGTAATGTCCTGAGATACTCGCCCGCGCGCCTGCTGCGCTCCGTCGCGGCACTCAGGCATGATTGCCGCGGTCTCGCTGCCGTCGAGTTCGCTTTCATCCTGCCATTGATGCTGGTGTTGTTCTTCGGCACCGTCGAGTTCTCGTCCGGCGTCGCGGTCGACCGCAAGGTCACGCTGATGGCGCGCGCATTGTCGGACCTGACCTCGCAGGCCACGCAGGTGGCCGACACCGACCTGCAGAACTTCTTCAGCGCCAGCGTCGGCATCATGACGCCCTACGATCCGACGCCGACCAAGGGGACGTTGTCGGAAATCTACGTCGACCCCAAGGGTATCGCGCGGGTACAGTGGAGCAAGTCGGGGGTCATCAACTCCGGCGCCTCGACGGCAACCCTCACGACCTCGAGTCGCACGCAAGGCGATATCGTAACCAACATCGTCCCGGCGGCGCTGCTGGTGCCGGGCAGCTATCTGATCTTCAGCGAGATCAGCTACAAATACGTTCCGACGATCGGCTACGTGATGGCCAAGAGCGGCATCAATCTCAGCGACGTCGCCTATACAAGGCCGCGGCAGTCGGTTTGCGTGAACTATGCGCCAAGCTCTTCCGTCACGATGACCGGCTGCACGACTTACTGAGGCACGATCGCTCGCGACAAACGCCGAGCGCGTTTGCGAAACTGACGTTCAGGCGCGGCGCAACGCGCCGACCTGAAATCATCGAAGCCGAAGCTGCCTCGGCATCCAAACAAAAAAGGGCCGCACCCGAAGGTACGGCCCTTGATGCTTTGACGACAATTTCCCGGAGCTTCGCGCTCCCGGAAAATCGGCTTATCCAGCGGCGCGCAGATTGTCGGCCGAGGATTTGCCGGAACGGCGGTCAGCAACGATCTCATAGGAGATCTTCTGGCCTTCACGCAGAGTGCCAAGGCCGGCGCGCTCGACTGCACTGATGTGCACGAACACGTCGTTCCCGCCTTCATCCGGCTGGATGAAGCCGTAGCCCTTGGTCGCGTTAAACCACTTCACGGTTCCCATGCTCACGTGGGTAGTCCCTTCTCAGATATACAAGTTCAAGACCCGCCGGTCGGCGGGGTGGTGAGATCGAATTTTTGGAAGGGTCGTCAGCGTCTGAACCGGCTGTACCGGTATTGGCTAATGTCGTCCGGCCGAAAATCGATGGGTAGGATATTATTCGATAGAAGAACCCAAAACAATCCTGACGTGCGCGATTTTTTGGCCGGCGCAGCCGCCGGCCAATTGTTGCGCAGGATGTCAGGACGTCATGCGCGCGACGGTTGCAATGCCCTGCCTATCGGCGGCGGAACTGACCGCCGCGCTGCGCGCCGCCCCGCGGCGGGCCGCCGGGCGCGCCGCTCGGACGCTCGTCCTTGTGGCGGAAGATCAGGCGGCCCTTTTCGAGATCGTAGGGCGACATTTCGATCGTGACGCGGTCGCCGGCCAGCGTCTTGATGCGGTTTTTCTTCATCTTGCCGGCGGTGTAGGCGACGATCTCGTGTCCGGCATCGAGTTGCACCCGGTAACGAGCGTCGGGGAGGATTTCGGTCACCAGTCCTTCGAACTGGATCAGCTCTTCCTTAGCCATATGGTTCTCCAGATCGAGCGACGGCTAGTGCTTCGGTCGGTTGTTGCGGTTGTGTTGCGGGTTCGGCCGGCTCTCGCGATGCAAGAAGGCGACGCCCTGGATGCCTTCGCTGTTGCCGGCCTGCGACGGACGCGGCGACTCGCCCCGGCTCGTCTGCGGCGCGCCTTTATTACCACCGGGACGGCGGCGGCGGCGAGGCCCTTTTGCACCCGGAGCAGCCTCATTCCCACGGACATTGTGTGCGCGGGGCGCGGAGCGGCCACCCCGATGCGGGTGAGGCGCCTGCGCCGGTGCAGCCGCCTCGCGGCCACCCTGCGTGCGGCGGTCTTCCCGCGGCACGGTAATCCGGATCAGTCGCTCGATATCGCGCAGATAGCCCATCTCCTCGGCGCCGGCGATCAGCGAGATCGCGACCCCATCGGCGCCGGCCCGCGCGGTGCGGCCGATGCGGTGGACGTAGGTTTCCGGGATGTTGGGCAGGTCGAAGTTCACGACATGGCTGACGCCGTCGACGTCGATGCCGCGCGCAGCGATGTCGGTTGCCACCAGCGTGCGGATCTCGCCGGAACGGAACGCTGCCAGCGTGCGCTCGCGGTGGTTCTGCGATTTGTTGCCGTGGATCGCATTGGCTTCGATGCCGGCCTTGGCAAGGCTCTTCACCACCTTGTCGGCGCCGTGCTTGGTGCGGGTGAAGACCAGGGCGCGGTTGACCGGCTCCTGCTTCAGGAGCTGGGCCAGGACCGCAGGCTTGGCCGCGAAATCGACCTGGATCGCGCGCTGGGCGATCCGATCGACCGTCGAGGCCACCGGCGTCACTGCCACCCGAGCGGGATCGCGCAGCATCGCCTCGGCGAGCTCGGCGATGTCCTTGGGCATGGTGGCCGAGAAGAACAGCGTCTGGCGCCGGATCGGCAGCTTGGCGACGATTTTGCGGATGTCGTTGATGAAGCCCATGTCGAGCATGCGGTCGGCTTCGTCGAGCACCAGGAACTCGACTTGGTTGAGCTTCAAGCCGTTGCTCTGCACGAGATCGAGCAGGCGGCCGGGGGTGGCGACCATCACCTCGACGCCCTGCATCACGGCACGGACCTGGCGGCCCATCGGCACGCCGCCGATGGCGAGCGCCGAGGACAGCCGGACATGGCGGCCATAGGTGTTGAAGCTGTCGAGGATCTGCCCGGACAGTTCGCGGGTCGGCGACAGCACTAGCACGCGGCAGCTCTTGGACTGCGGGCGGACGCGGTTCTCGAGCAGCCGGTGCAGGATCGGCAGCGCAAAGGACGCGGTCTTGCCGGTTCCGGTCTGGGCGATACCGACGACATCCCGGCCGGCGAGCGCCAACGGGATGGTTTGGGCCTG
>CALRXG020000387.1:0-7267 GCA_943372075.1 Bordetella parapertussis
GAGATCGATCTTGACCACATCGCCGCCGAGCGACTGCTCGACCGCCGGCAGGTACTGCGCCGGGTTGTGCTCGAGCTCCTCGAGATAGACGCCGTCTTTAGTGATTTTGCCGAGCACCTGGCGGTCCGCCGAGCAGGACACGCCAAGGCCGATCGGCAGCGAGGCGCCGTGGCGCGGCAGCCGGATCACGCGCACGTCGTGGCAGAAATACTTGCCGCCGAACTGCGCGCCGACGCCGAGCGACTGCGTCATCTTGAGGATTTCCTGCTCCATCTCGAGATCGCGGAACGCATTGCCGTCAGGCGAGCCGTGGGTCGGCAGCGCATCCAGATAACGCGCGGAGGCGAGCTTCACCGTCTTCATGCAGAGTTCGGCCGAAGTGCCGCCGATCACGATCGCAAGGTGGTACGGCGGGCACGCCGCGGTGCCGAGCGTCAGCACCTTCTCCTTCAGGAACGCCAGCAGACGATCCTTGGTCAGCACCGAGGGCGTAGCCTGGAACAGGAAGCTCTTGTTGGCGCTGCCGCCGCCCTTGGCCATGAACATGAACTTGTAGGCGTCATCGCCCTCGGCGTAGATCTCGCACTGCGCCGGCATGTTGTTGGCGGTGTTCTTCTCCTCATACATCGACAACGGAGCGACCTGCGAATAGCGCAGGTTGCGGCGAAGATAGGCGTCGCGCGCGCCTTCGGACAGCGCGGCCTCGTCGTCGCCGTCGGTGATGACGTTGCAGCCCTTCTTGCCCATGATGATCGCGGTGCCGGTGTCCTGGCACATCGGCAGCACGCCGCCGGCAGCGATGTTGGCGTTCTTCAGGAAGTCGAAGGCGACGAACTTGTCGTTGTCGCTGGCTTCCTTGTCTTCCAGGATGTTGCGGAGCTGCTTCAGATGCCCCGGTCGCAGATAGTGATTGATGTCGCCGAACGCGGCCTCGGAGAGCGCGCGCAGCGCCTCCCGCGACACCACCAGCATGTCCTTGCCCAGCACCTTCTCGACCCGGACGCCCTCGCTCGTGACCTTCTTGTAGGGCGTGGTATCCGCGCCAAGCGGGAACAAGGGTGTGTGCTTGTAGGGCGGAACGGGTTTTTGCTGGTCGGGGAAGGCGGTCGGGGCGTTCATGGGGTGCTCTTTGGGCTGCACGTCGGTTCGACAGGCCGGTGCCAGCCGCGGGGCTGCCCGGCAATGTAGAGCCGTTCTAAGCCTTTTTCGGACAAAGGAAAGGGAAGCTGGCGGCCTTCCAGCCATGCGCTGCAACGGCAATTCCCGTGCTATGTTTCATCCCGTCGTAATCCCGGGTTGCCACTACGCCACGCAATCCATGAAAGCGGCCAAGGGGTTCGCAAAGGGGGCGATCATGAAATCAGGGCTTTTCGCCTCATTCGCAGCGCTGGCCTTGTTGATCGCGCTCCCGGGCGGCGCCGATGCGGCTCGGCTCGGCCGAGCATGCGGCGGCATCGCCGGCCTGCAATGCAGCCGTGGCGGCCAGTTCTGCCAGTTCAAGCCCGGGCAATGCGGCCGTGCCGACCAGAGCGGCAGCTGCGCGTTCCGGCCGACGATCTGCAACAAGATCTACAAGCCGGTCTGCGGCTGCGATGGCAAGACCTACGGCAATGACTGCGAGCGCCGGGCCGCCGGCGCCTCCAAGGCGCAGGACGGCAAGTGCCCATCCTGACGGGCGGCCCGTATTGACGCGCTCGGCGGGAGCCTGCATGTAGCTTCGCGTATTTTCATACCGCGGGGGTATTTCGTGACAGCATCGTTGCGCCGACGCTTGCCTTTGGGCATCCGCTCCACCCTGCCCGCCGCGCTGCTCGCGCTCGCAACCGCTTTTGCCGCAGCGCCCGCGCACGCCGATCCCTGCGTCGACATCGCAAAGCAGCTCGCCGGCCAGATCGACGGGCTGAAGGTCAATTTCAGCGCCGCCAACATCACATACCTCACACATCCGGCGGCGAAGGAATTGTCGCTCGGCTGCCGTGGCAAGGACTATTCGATCGAGCTCTATGCCAAGACCGATCGCAAGATGAAGCCGGAGTTCTTCAACCTGGTCGGCTCCGCCACGGCGCTGATCTTCACCGTGCCGAAGGACGACGCCGTGACCGGCACCTCGCGCTGCCTGAAGCGCATGGGCATCCTGCGCGGCAACACCATCACGATGCGCTACCGCCGCCTCAACCTCGAATGCACCCGCAGCAAAAACGACGCATCGATCACGGTTCGCCGCGGCAACAACGAGTGAACGATCACGCCTCCGCGGTAACCCGCCCGATCGCGTCGACGATCCTGCCCCAGCCCGGGCTCATTATGTCGAAGGCGAAGCGATTGCCGGGGAACACGAAGCCGTCATGCACCATGCGGACCAGCGTGCCGCCCTCCACCGGCGTCAGCGTCCAGGTGACGACCGAGTCGAGCTTCGAGCCGTATTCCGGATTGGTGTCGGCGCCTCCCTTCCAGGAATAGCGCAAGAGGCGCGGTGGCTCGCAAGCGAGCACTTCGCAATGCACGATGCCGTCCCAGTCGCCCATCGGCTTGGTACGGAAATTGAAGCGATGGCCGACGGCGGCAACGAAATCGTTCGGCATCAGCCATTTCATCAGCAACTCGCTCGTCGTCAGCGTGCGCCAGATCTTGTCGGCCGCATAGGGCAGCACCTTCTCGACCGCGATCGCGTGCGTCTCACCCATTACTCACTCTCCATCAACAACTTCTCGAGATTGGCGAAGCGCTCGGCCCAGAACGTCTCGTAGTGGCCGAGCCAGTCGATCAGCGGGCCGAGCCCTTTCGGCGCGACGCGATAATGGATGTGCCGGCCCTCGCGCCGCTCGGCGACGAGGCCGGCATCGCGTAGCGCGCGCAGATGCTGCGACACCGCCGGCTGCGACACCTTCGAGCCCTGCACCAGCACGGTCGCGGCGATCTCGCCCTCCCGCGCAATGCGCTCGAACACCGCCCGGCGGGTCGGATCCGCGAGGGTCTTGAGCACGCTGGTCAGCTGCATGGCGGCGGTCATAAAGATATATAAGCGATTACTTATACGATTGTCAATGCCGCGGCGGCGCGGGAACGCTTCCCCAGCTCCGAAAGTTGATGAAAGCGGTCGCATGTTTGCCGGAAAAGCCGTGCGATAATCGCGACTGGAATCGCGCGGTGCCGCCCATGATCGCAAAGCTTCTCCTGCAAAACACCGTCTTCGTCATCGCCATGGCCGTGCTGCTGTTCGGCTTCGCCGGCACGCTGCATTGGCCCGGCGCGTGGACCTATCTGATCGCCTCGGCGGTGATCGGTCCGGCCTGCGGATTTTGGCTCGCCAGGGTCGATCCCGGGCTGCTTGCCGAGCGCATGCGCCTCACCGCGCGCGAGGGCCAGCCCGCGGCCGACAAGCGGTTCATGCTGGTGTTCGTCGTCGTCGCCGTGCTGTGGTTCGTCGCGATGGGGCTCGATCGCCGCTTCGTCCGCGCCGATGCCGGCGTGCCGCTGATCGTGCTCGGCCTTGCAATGTATTTGCTCTCGACCGTGCTGATCCTGTGGGTGTTCCGCACCAATTCGTTCGCCGCCCCGGTCGTGAAGGTGCAGACCGAGCGCGATCATCACGTGATCTCGAGCGGCCCCTACGCGCTGGTCCGCCATCCGATGTATACGAGCGTGATGCTGTTCTTCATCGCCGTGCCGACGATGCTAAGCTCCTGGTGGGGCCTTGCCTTCGTGCCGGTGTTCTTCGTGATGTTCGCGATCCGCACCCGCATCGAGGAGCGCACGCTGGTGGCGGGATTGTCAGGCTATGCCGATTATGCGGCGCGGGTGCGCTACCGCCTCGTGCCCGGACTGTGGTGAGGGACGATCATGGCCGAGAGCAAGGTCTACACCGGCGGCTGCCATTGCGGCCAGGTCCGCTTCGAATGCACCACCGACATGGCGATGGTGACCGCCTGCAACTGCTCGATCTGCACCAAGAAGGGCCTGCACTTCGTGTTCATGGCGCCTGCGAGCTTCCAGCTCCGCGCCGGCGCCGAGAACCTGAAGGAATATCTCTTCAACCGCCACGCCATCCATCACCAGCTCTGCGTCGATTGCGGCGTCGACGTGTTCGCGCGCGGCAAGAAGCCCGACGGCGGCGACGTCGTCGCGCTGAATGTCAGCTGCATCGACGGTGTCGATCTCGCCAAGATCAAGATGACGCCGGTCGACGGCAAGAACCGGTGACTGCGAAGCAGTCGTTCCGGCGCGGCACCTACAGATCCAGCGCCTTGTAGCGCCGGAAGATGCCCTCCTCGTTGAATGGAATCCGCCGCTCGCTCGCCAGATACGCCTTGATGTTCGGCCGCTCCGCGACGCGATCGCGCAATGCGATCAGGCGCGGCACCTTCTTCTCGAATGCCGCCATCCGCTTCGGAAACGCATAGCGCAGGCCTTCGACGATCTGGAACAGCGAGAGGTCGGCGTAGGTGATCCTGCGTCCGGTGACGAATGCGCCGCCATTCGCCTGAACCAGATCCTCGAAATAGCCGAGATATTTCGGCACCCGCGTTGTCCAGAATTCCTCGCTGCGCTTCTTCGCCGGCGCCTTCTGGTCCTCGTAATACAGCGACGGACCGAGCGGATGATGGGTGTCGTGGATCTCCAGCACGAAGTCCGCGATCGTCAGTTGCAATTGATGAACCCAGAGCTTTCCGGCCTCCGCCTTCGGCGCCAGGCCGTGACGCGCGCCGAGATAGAGCAGGATGTTGGCGGTCTGTCCGATCACCAAGCTGCCAGCCTTGAGGAATGGCGGCGCGAACGGCGGCGTGCCCTTGTGCGCGTCCATCATCTTCGTCATCGCACCCATGCCACCCTTGCCGCGCGCGACATCGGTGTAGCCCGCGCCCGCATCCTCGAGCGCGAGCCTCACATATTCGCCGCGGCCTTGGATCATCGGCCAGTAGTAAAGCTGATAGTGCATGCACTTACCTCCAAAAACTTTGCAGCGTCGTCGCTCTTCAATGCGATCGTAGCCGCGTCGCGGTCAAATCGTCCATCGCGCGCGGGCCGCCTGTGCGAACCGAATGGAGGCTGCTAAGGTTCCAGCGTCGAATCTTCGATGAAGGATCATGTTATGGCCGACGACAAGAAGAAGCGGGGCGCACAGGATCGTGCCCTGATTGCGTTGAGCGAGTCCTACGAAGTTGCGTACTGGTCCAAGAAGTTCAAGGTCACGCCGGCAAAGCTCAAGGCCGCCGTCAAGAAGGTCGGGCACTCCGCCAAGAAGGTGGAAGCCCATTTCAAGGAGCAGCGCCACCGGGCCGCCGACCGCGCACGGATCGCGATCCACGAGCCGTACGAGGTCCGCTACTGGTCGACAAAGTTCAAGGTGACCCCTGCACGGCTCAAGGCCGCGGTCGCCGAGGTCGGGCATTCCTCGAAGAAGGTCGAGGCCTACTTCGCGGCCAAGAAGAAGACCGCCAAGAAAAAGAAAACCGCGAAGAAGGTAGTCAAGAAGACCAAGCGTAAGAAGAGCTAAGCGATCCCGTCATTGCGAGCGAAGCGAAGCAATCCATCGTACGGCAGAACCGGATAGATGGATTGCTTCGTCGCTATCGCTCCTCGCAATGACGGACATGCACTCGCAGACCCGCCACTGCCCCTCAGTTCGCCGCGAAGCAGTACAGCAGGCCGTCGCCGCCGGTGGTCTTCAGATCGGCCTGCGAGCAGCCACCATCCGGACCACGCGACGGATGCGACGAGTTCCACGATTTCGATGCGTCGTCATCGCGCAGACCGATCCGGTCGGAATGGCCGAGCATCGCCGCGCCCTGTGTGCTGCTCGTCCAGTTCTTGCAGGTGCGGTCCTCGCCGGCCGCGAAGGCGGTGCCGTCGGGCTGCGAGCCGGTCAGGATGTCATGACGGTTCGGCGTGTCGCCGCGGCCGTTGATCGGCTCGCCCTTCTCGGAGAGCGCGCTCTGCTTGGTCAGCGCATTGCCGGCACTGTGCAGGTCGGCGACGTCCTTGGCGACCACGACACCCTTCACATTCTTCCAGGGTCCCGTGCCGATGCGATCGCGCGCATTGACCGCGGGCTTGCCGTCGGCGGCCTGGGTCGAGAGATAGGCGCGCCACGTCTTCGGCGCACCGAAGCCCGCGGCCTGCGCCAGGGTCTGGCAATGATTGTCGGCGCCGGCGAGACCACCGAGATTGCCGCCATTGCCGATCCCGTTGCTGGTTACGAAGAAGCTGGTCTCCGCGGTCTGCGCGCTTGCTGGCGGCGCGGCCGTGATGAGGAACACAAGACAGGCAGGAACCGCGATATGCGCAAACTTCATCTCATCCTCCCGATAACCGTGATGGTCCGCTGACATCAACCCGCGGCCTGTCTGGATATTCCGATGCTAGTACACGGTAATGAAGCCACAAAACAAAAGCGCCGCGGACCAGGCCGCGGCGCTTCGCATTTGTCATCTCTCGCAATCGATCAGTTGGTCTGCTGGATCGCCGAGAGCTCCCAGTTGTTGCCGCGCTGGCGCACGAAGGTCCAGACCTCGGTGATCTCTTCCGGCTGCGTGCTGCCCCCGACCTGGCGGCCGGTGCCGCGCTCCAGCATGGTGTCGACCAGCGAATAACGCATCGCCACGGTCGCATATTCGCTGTCGCCTTCGCGCCAGGCTTCCGCCAGATCGCCCTGCAGGAGCTTCACATTGGACGTCTTGTTGGTGACGTTGCGCGCCTTGTTCTCCTCGAGGTCCTTCGAGAAGTACGACACCATCTCAGGCGTCGCGAGCGTATGCAGCTTCGCGATGTCCTCGTTCGACCACGCGGCCTGGACGTCGCCGAGCAGGCGCTCGAAGGTCTCGTAGTCGCCGGGCGCGATCTCGACCGGCGCGTTCGATCCGCCGCCGAGGCCGAAGCCGAAGCCCGAGCGGGCGTTCGCCTGCGGGCCGGGACCGACGTCGGGACCACCCGCATAAGCCGTGGCGGGCGTATTGCGGCGCTGCCACCACGACATCGCGAGCCGGACCACGATCACGATCAGACCGACCTGCAGCAGCAAGCCGAGGATCGACGACAGGCCGCCGAGACCCGAGAACAGGCCGCCGCCAAACAGCATGCCGAACAGGCCGGCGCCGAGGAAGCCCGCGGCCAGGCCGCCGAGCAAGCCGCGTCCCATTCCACCACGGCCGAACATGCCACCGGCATTCGCGGCGGCCGGCGCGCCCATGCTCGGGCTGCCGGGCTGGCTGAAGGTACGGTTCATCGGCGCGACCGAACCCGGCGCGGTGTTGGTCGAAGGCGGCGCGGA
>CALRXG020000388.1:0-7256 GCA_943372075.1 Bordetella parapertussis
AGGGACTATCCGTCGTGCGTAGCGGCAGAAAGACCCGCCGGAGATGCGCTTGGCACGACCCTGCCCGACTCCAATGGACGGGGCTCCGCAAGGACAGCCAACCGTGTCCACGCCGTACCACCGATAAAGACCGCGCCGAGGCACGCGAAGACCTCACGCCATGCCAGCGAGGGCATCCCGAGTTGCGACATCGCGAAGACCACATGATAGCCAGCAATCGCGGCTGGGAAGGCGAAGGCGGCCGCTATGGCTGCACGCAAGATCGGAAACCGCGCGATCGCGAATGCGGTCTGTCCAATCGCGAGCGTCACGCCGCCGGCGACAATGCCGACGAGCGGCGCACCGAGGATGCCGGCGCCGCTATGAAATGCCGCCACCCCGGCGCTGACGGCGACAAAAAACGGCAAAGCGTACACGGCCAGCGTCAAGATCAGCCAGCAGAACAAGCCGATGCCGACGGTGTTGAGGACAAGTCCAAGGGCGATCATGGTGGTGGCTCCGTATGCAAAGGAGTAACGGTCGCGCCTTCCACCACCACCGCGGCGCGATTCTGGATATGCAACCGAAACGAGGCGGAGTTGCGGCGCTTGCAACTCCGCCTTGGTGGTTCGGAAGGTGGCAAGGCGGCGCTCACGCGCCGCCAAATTTCCAAACGGGAATGCCGAGTCGTTTCGCCTTGTCGGCCAGGTTGTCCTGGATTCCCGTGCCCGGGAAATGCATGACGCCGATCGGCACGAGTTCGAGCATGGCGTCGTTGCGCTTGAATGGCGCCGCCTTGGCGTGCTTGGTCCAGTCCGGCTTGAAGGCGATCTGTGGAACCTTCCGGTTGGTCGCCCATTTGGAGGCGATCAGTTCGGCACCCTTTGGTGAGCCGCCATGGATCAGGACCATGTCCGGATGCTTGGCGTGAACCTTGTCGAGACGATCCCAGATCAAGGTGTGGTCGTTGAAGTCGAGGCCGCCAGTGAGTGCGATCTTGGGCCCAGGTGGCAACAAGACCTCGGTCTCTGCGCGGCGCTTGGCTGCGATGAAATCCCGGGAGTCGATCATTGCCGCCGTGAGCGTGCGATGGTTGACAAGCGAACCCGAGCGGGGGCGCCAGGGTGAACCGGTGTGGAGCTCAAAGTGCTCGATGGCCTGATCGCGGAACAGCTCCAGGCAGTTGCGGCGCTCGATCAGTGTGATGCCTTCGGCCGTCAGGCGCTCGAGTTCGACCGATCGTACTTCCGAACCATTCTGCTCGCGCTGGCTCTTGCGTTGAGCCTGTTCGTTGTCATCGAGATGGCGATCAATTCGGTCCGCGGCACGATGGAACAGGTTGACGGTCGACCAGAGCAAATCGCTAAGGTCCGGCTCGAGCCGCGTATCGCTCAAGGTGGCAACCAAGGCGTCGAAGATATCGGCGACTGCGCCGGCGATCATCTTGCCCTCGGGTAGCGGTCTCGGATCTGGCTCATCGTCAAATGGACGGTAGCCGAAGAGCTGCAATTCGCTGAGGACGTGGTCGGTTGCAGAGGCGGCGTGCGGCGGTTCGATGTCGTCATGGTCGGTCATGGAAGAGGTCCTTTGCCGGATCGGCCGCGCCCATCGCGGCCTTCGTGGCGATCACTCAGGCGGCGGGCGGAGCGGGCCAGAACCCGAAAGCGAAGCGGAGGGCCGAAGCGCCAGCGGAGGATGGCAGAGGTGCGGCTATTTTGCTTCGCGATGCAAAGGCCCGCAGGGCCGGCGGAAAATAGCCGCACCGCAGCCATTGGCGGCCCGGGCCGCTTGCCGTCCGATCGCCCTCTAGAAGGCCGAGGTCGCGCGCCTCTTCGGCATTGGCACCGCCTCGACCGAGCTGTCGGCGTCGAAACAAAACGCGCCTATGCGACAGCGGTCGACAAGAGCAGGAAGCGGGAGACGTCCTCTGGTACGAGTTGCATCCGCAAAGCCGTACGGAGAGCATCGAGGCCGAAGATGTAGAGATCCTCGTTGAAATCACCAAGCCGGGGCGACAACGTGATGGCTTCGATGCCGGCGGCTGCTGCGCGCTGCGTCAGGATTGCCCGGACCGCGTCTCCGGCAGCATCGGCGTCGCGGGCGATATAGAGCCGGCGCAAACTCGACGACAGCAGCATGGCCGAGAGGTGATTGGCTGAAAGCGCAGCGGCCATCGGCAACGTCGGAAGCACACAGCGTAGCGATAGCATGGTCTCGATGCCTTCGCCGGCGACAAGCACGTCGTCGTCAGCCACACCGAAACGAACTGCGTTACCGAGCAGGTCGCCCATGGCTCGTCGTGGCGTGTCGACCGGTGCCTTGCCGAGCCGAACGCGATCAAAGCCGTCCGGATCGAGCCAGGTGCGGTGCACGCCGGTGATCCCGCCATCGAGGTCGGTGACGGCAGCGATCATTGCCGGCCAGGTCTCGGTCGGCAAATGCTCGTCAGGCCGGTAGTAGCAGCGCGGATGGAAGCGCAGGCTGCCACCATGGTACACGCGGGCTATTCCGCGACGGTGCAAATAAGTCTCAACGACGGTACCCTCAATCGGACCTGAGATCGCAAACAGCCGTCTTGCGGCCTCTTGTGAGCCAACCGCGGTGATGGGGCGAGCCGGTTTTGAGGCACCTTCCGGTTTAGCCCGGGGTAGCTTGAGAAAGCGTCTTGCCTCCTCGGCGACGGCGCGGAAGTCAGGAAGACCAAGGCTTTCCCTGACGATGTCGAGGAGATCGCCATGCTCGCCGGTTGCGGCATCCGTCCATTTGCCAGCGGGTCCCTTCGGTGAGTCCTGGAGCCGCACGAACATCGAGCGGCCCGGCGTATTGTGCACGTCGCCAACCAGCCAGTACCGCCCCTGGCGCCTGCCGTTGGAGAGATAATAACGGCACACCGCTTCGGCTTCGCGCGCGAGGCAGTGTGCCAGTTCGGAGGCGTCGCGGGCCATCACGCAGCCTCCCGTTCGGCGATGCGCTCGATTGGGTAGTGGTCGAGCACCTTCGCCAGGACTTCGATGCCATCAGTGTCAGTTGGCACGAACATGCGTAGCTTCCAGGTGATGATCTCCCCGAACAGGCCGTACGCGCGCAGCCGGTCGCGCATCGCGTCGTTGAATCCAGAAAGTTCGATGCGATATGCGTCCATGACCCGGACACGGCGGAGCTGGAGGCCTTCGGCGAGCTCAAGGACCGTCCTCCCCTCCATCAGCGCGGCAAAGGCCTTGTCGGTCGCGAGCTTGGGCTCGTCAACGGCAAGGACATTCGCGACCCAGGCTGCCGAGACCTTGCGGCCGATGACGCGTTCGCCAGCATCCGTCTGCAGCCGATAGACCCGCGTCGACTCGTTCGGCAGCCGCTTCCAGATCGGCAGCAACAAGCCCGCCACGATGTGGATCGTGCTTTCGGTGAACTCGGCCACCTCGGCAAGCTCTACCTGCCAGGCCGCGGCGAAGCGTTCGCGATCGGCTTCAACCCAATGGCTTTCCGCCATCATCTTCAGGGGGAGGCTGTGCTGCTCCATTGGCCGGATCAACCGGACGCGTCGTTCGATCTCGCCATCATCGAGCATGAAGCTCGGGGCTGGGACCTGCACGGCGGCTCGTCCGGAGCGCTCATTGATCAGCGGGACAGCACGCTGATCCGACAGGCGGTCGAGGGCATCATCCAGGCTTACAGGATGATTGCGCTGGCGCTGAGTGATCGTGAGGAGCCGGGTCTCGGCGCCCGTCACCGGATGTGTATAGATCGTTCGCCGATCAGTGACGACAAAGCTTTCAGCACGGAGGGTTTCCAGTCCGATGTCGTAGGTACCCGATGCGATCGCGCCTTCGATACGGGCGGTCAGTAGCTGCTCGAAGGCGGTGAACAGAATATTCTGCAGTTGGATAGTGAGCGCCAGCAGCCTGTTCAGGAAGGTCGTGATCGGCGGAAGCTCATCTTTGAGCCCGTTGGCATCCATAAGCTTCAGTCCGGTCGCATCTTCGAATCTCTCAAGCGAGCAGCCCTCGACCTTGCCGCGCGCCAGCAGCATGTAGAGCTGGCGCAATGCATCACGGCCATACTGGCTTTCGAGGTTGTCCTCGGGCCGGAACAGGCCCTGCCCTCCGGTCTGGCGCTGACCCCGGGTGATGGCGCCCAATGTGTCGAGGCGGCGAGCGATCGTGGAGAGGAAGCGCTTCTCCGCCTTCACGTCTGTCGCGACCGGCCGAAATAGCGGCGGCTGCGCCTGATTGGTCCGGTTCGTGCGGCCGAGGCCCTGGATGGCGGCATCCGCCTTCCAGCCGGGTTCGAGCAGGTAATGAACACGCAACCTGCGATTCAGCGCCGACAACTCGGCATGGTAGCTCCTGCCCGTGCCGCCCGCGTCGGAGAACACGAGGATGCGCTTGACGTCGTCCATGAACGCCGTGGTCTCGGCGAGATTCGCCGATGCCGCACGGTTCTCAACGATGAGACGCTGGCCCTTGCGGATCACGCGGCGCGAGCGGCCCGTGACCTCGGCCACCATGTCCGTCCCAAATCGCTGAACGATCTGGTCGAGCGCGCCGGGCACCGGCGACAATGACGCGAGCTTCTCGATGAGGCTGTCGCGGCGTACGACAGCCTCCCGGCTTTCGACCGGCTGGCCGTCCCGATAGACGGGCCGGGAGCAGAGGTTTCCCTCCGAGTCAGTGAAAGGCTCGTAGAGCTGAACCGGGAAGGAATGGGCGAGATAGTCGAGGACATATTCGCGAGGGGTGATGTCAACCTGGACGTCACCCCACTCCTCGGTCGGGATCTCGGCGAGCCGTCGCTCCATGAGGGCCTCGCCCGTCGAGACGATCTGAATGACGGCAGCGTGGCCGGCGTCGAGATCGCGCTCGATCGAGCGGATCAACGATGGCGTCTTCATCGAGGTCAAGAGATGGCCGAAGAAGCGCTGTTTGGCGCTTTCGAAGGCGGACCGGGCCGCGGACTTTGCCTGTCCATTCAGCGTGCCGGTCTCGCCCGTGATGTTAGCGGCCCGCATCGCCGCCTCGAGGTTGTTATGGATGATGCTGAATGCACCGGCATAGGCATCATAGATGCGGACCTGCTCCGCTGTGAGCTGGTGCTCGACCAGTTCGTATTCGACACCCTCATAGGACAGCGAGCGAGCGGCATAGAGTCCAAGCGCCTTGAGGTCGCGCGCCAGCACTTCCATCGCTGCAACCCCGCCCTCCTCGATCGCCTCGACGAACTCGGCCCGGGTCGCGAACGGAAAATCCTCGCCGCCCCATAGGCCGAGACGCTGGGCATAGGCGAGGTTGTGTACCGTGGTGGCGCCAGTCGCGGAGACGTAGACCACCCGCGCATTCGGCAAGGCGTGCTGGAGCCTGAGGCCCGCACGCCCCTGCTGAGAGGCCGCCTGGTCGCCGCGTTCGCCCTTGCCACCAACCGCATTTTGCATGGCGTGGCTCTCGTCGAAGACGATCACTCCGTCAAAATCGGAGCCCAACCATTCGACGATCTGCCTCACGCGCGAAAGTTTCTCGCCGCGCTCGTCGGTCCGCAGCGTGGCGTAGGTGGTAAATAGGATGCCTTCCGTGAGCCGGATTGGCGTGCCCTGCCGGAAACGGGAAAGCGGCGTGACGAGGAGCCGCTCCATCCCAAGCGCCGACCAGTCGCGTTGCGCATCCTCAATGAGCTTGTCGGACTTGCTGATCCAGACCGCGCGGCGGCGACCTTTCAGCCAGTTGTCGAGCAGGATGCCGGCGACCTGCCGGCCCTTCCCCGCGCCAGTGCCATCGCCCAGGAACCAGCCCCGGCGAAAGCGAACGGCATTTTCCGCGTCGTCGCGCGCGGCCGCCACGACGTCAAAAGTCGCATCGACTGTCCAGGCGCTGCGAGAAACGCGGAATGCGCCTCGCCGGCGTAGATGATGCTCTCGAGTTGGGCATCGGATAGGATGCCATCCGATATGACGTTAGCCGGCAGGTGCGGCCGGTAGGACGGCTCCGGCGGTGCGACGGAAGCCATCGCGGCGGACTGCACGAGCTTTGTGGGATGCGGTTGCGCGCCTGGAATACGGATCGACTGCAGTGTGTAAGCCTCATAAAGCGAATCGGTGATGCTGCCGCCATCCGTGGGCGTCCAATCCACCGGCTCGTAGGCGACTTCGGTCGCCACGGGAGCAATTGCCGGCACGGCTGCAGCCGACTGGCGCTGAGCGACGTAGGCACGTACTGTTCGAGGCGTTGCAGGGCTGGCAATTGCCGGCACCACGCCAGCCGCTGTGCCAGCCATTGGACGACGCGGCGGCACGTGCTGTTGGACCCAGCCGAGCAAAGTCGGCAGATCGGGCGCAATGCCGGGAGATACTGGGAACGAGGCGACGTCGTCAGCCGGGACTCGATCGATAACGGTCAGACGGGTGTCGACGTTGGTGCCGTGCTTGGCATAGACGGCGCCGTCAATTGCCGCCGAGAATACGACACGGCCTTGTTCTTGCAGCCGCTTGAAGGAACAGGTCCATGCGGGATTGTCGGGCGCGACGTTTGCGCCTGTGATGGTAACCAGCCGTCCGCCTTCGGGAAGTCGAGCCAGGGCGGATCCGATGTGACGCAGTGCCGCCTCTCGCATCTGTCGATCGACATGGACCGCAGCCGAGAACGGCGGGTTCATCAGCACGACATCAGGCACGATGCCGGCATCGAGGTGGTCGTTAATGTGAGCGGCGTCAAACTGGGTCGTGGAGGCGCCGGGAAACAGCTGCGCGAGAATGCCAGCACGGCTCTCGGCGAACTCGTTAAGGACCAGGGAGGCGCCGTCAAGTTCGGCCAGGATGGCGAGAAGGCCGGTGCCAGCTGAAGGTTCGAGAACGACGTCAGTAGGCGTGATCGCGGCCGCTCGGCTGGCTACAAACGCCAGCCCGATAGGAGTGGAGAACTGCTGGAGGGATTCACTCTCCACAGATCGGCGTGTCTGAGTCGGAAGGAGGCTCGCGATCCTCATCAGCATCGGCAGCATCGCGGCTGGCGACGTCGCCTTGGTGCGCATGACGGCGCCATATCGCCTTAGCAACAGGACGGTCGCCGCCTCGCAGGCGTTGTAGGCCGTCTTCCAGTTCCAGACCCCGGTCGCATCGGAGGCGCCGAAGGCAGCCTCCATGGCGCCGCGCAGGACAGCGGCATCGATCCGGCGGCTGCGCTCGAGATCGGTCAAAAGCTGTCGCGCAGCCCTGATGACACTCGAGGCGACAACTGCGGTGGCACGGATCGAGAGCGGCGCGACGGCGCCGCCGGCGAGAGATTCGGTCATGG
>CALRXG020000389.1:0-7248 GCA_943372075.1 Bordetella parapertussis
ATTGTCGCAGCCTTGCTCAGCTGCTTATTCCAGCTCGCACGCGAACTGGGGCGCAGTTCGCGTGAAGAGAGTTCTGGGGATCGTATGCTGAACAATTCGAATTTGCCGCGCACACTCGGTGTTGCGTGCGTGTCCGTGCTGTTGACGACGACATCGTCGCTGGCGCAGCAGGCCAATCGGCAACAATCGCCGAACTCGGCGGCCTCATCGCTTCCCCCGGTGAACGTATCGGCGCCTGAGAAGCGCGCGGCGTCCGTGCGCCGGCAGCCGTCGTCGCGCGCAACACGCGGCGCCGCGTCTCGTCCGGCGGCCAGGCGGGAGACCGTCGTGGCGGCTCCGCCCGCAAGCGTGCCGACGGCCGGCGCGCGGCAGGCCGCGTTGCCGGTGCCCTATATCGGCGGCCAGGTTGCACGCGGCGGCCAGCTCGGCCTGCTCGGCAACAAGGACTATATGGATACGCCATACAGCCTGACGAGCTACACCGAGAAGACGATCCGCGATCAGCAGGCCACCAGCGTTGCGGAGGTGCTCACCAACTCCGATCCTTCGGTGCGCGCCGCCATCGGCAGCAGCAACCGCTACGACGCGCTCACGATCCGCGGTTTCCGGATCGAGAACAGCGAAATCGCCATGAACGGGCTCTACGGCCTCGTCCCTGCCTATCGCGTCAATCCCGCGCCGATCGAGCGCATCGAGTTGCTGAAGGGGCCGGCCGCATTCCTCAACGGAATGGCGCCGCAGGGCAGCATCGGCGGCACAGTGAATGTCGTGACCAAGCGCGCCGCGGAAGATCTCACGCGGCTGACCGCCGGCTACATCTCGGACGGGCGCTTCGGCACGGAACTCGACCTCGCCCGCCGCTACGGCGAGCAGAAGGAATGGGGCGTTCGCTTCAACGGCGGGCTCGACGGCGGCAATACCGCGATCGACCGGCAGGCGGTGCGCAACGGCGTCGGCTCGCTCGGCGTCGATTACCATGGCGAGCGCTTTCGGTGGTCCGCCGACATCATCTCCCAGGATGACTGGATGAAGGCCGCGCAGCGCGGCTACACGCCGGCACCCGGCATCGCGCTGCCGAGCGCGCCCGATCCGCGCATCAATCTGGCGCAGCCGTTCGACTATTCGCGATCGCGCAGCCTGACCGGTTTGACTCGTGCCGAATACGACCTGAGCAACAACGTCACCGTGTTCGGCGCGATCGGCGGCAACGAATTCCCCTACGACAAGCGGGAAGACCCGGGCGCGACGATCCTCAACACGGCGGGCGACGCCTTGGGTACGTCGCGCTTCCAGACCGGCAAGTCAGAGGCCGTCTCGGGCGAGGCCGGAGTGCGGGCACGCTTCGACACCGGACCCGTCGGCCATGAGGTCGTGGTCAGCGGCAGCGCGCAGAACCGCACCGACTGGCTCGGCCAGGCCAATTACGGCACCTATCTCACCAACATCTACAGCCCGACGTTGCTGGCGAACGCCGGCGCGCCGCTGTCGACATTCCCGGAGGGCAAGTCCGACTTCCTCGGACTGCGCAGCGTCGGCGTCGCCGATACGCTGACGACGATGGGCGGGATGCTCCAGGTCATCGTCGGCGCGCGCCAGCAGCAGGTGATCGCGAACGGCTACGCGCCGGTCAGCGGCCTCGAGACCACGCACTACGACCAGAGCGCGACATCCCCGTCGATTGCCCTCGTGGTGCGGCCGATCAAGCAGCTGTCGTTCTATGCGAACTACATCGAAGGCCTGTCGCCCGGACCGACGCCGCCGTCCGGTGCGGCGAACACCAACGCGGTGTTCGCGCCGTTCAAGACACGGCAGGTCGAGGTCGGCACCAAGCTCGATCTCGGAGGCTTCGGTGCGAGCCTCGCGGCGTTCCAGATCAGCCAGCCGAGCGGCGTGATCGATCCGATCACCAAAATCTACAGCCTCGACGGCCAGCAGAGGAATCGCGGCGTCGAGCTCAACACCTTTGGCGAGGTCGCGCCGGGCGTGCGCGTGCTCGGCGGCGTGACCTGGCTCGATGCCCGGCTGACCGAGACCCAGGGCCATCTCTACGACGGCAATCGCGCCATCGGTGCGCCCGATCTGCAAGGCAATCTCGGCGTTGAATGGGACACACCCTTCGTGCCCGGCCTCACCGCGACGGCACGCACCATCTATACCAGCCGGGCCTATGTCAGCGCGGACAACACCCAGAGCGTCCCCTCCTGGACGACGTTCGACATCGGCGCGCGCTACGCAACCAAGCTCGCCGGACGTCCGACCACGTTCCGCGCCGCGCTCACCAACGTGTTCGACAAGCACTACTGGATCGGCAATCCGACCGGCTATGTGATCAGCGGCATGCCGCGGACGCTGTGGCTGTCGATGACCGTCGATTTCTGAGCGGAGGCGGCCGGCAGCCTCAATGGACTACCGCATGATCCCCCCGGATTTCGGGGAGGATCATGCGTAACCAAGCACCTCAATCGTGATGACGATTCAGCCTAGCTGACGTGCCTCAGCGGCGTCCTGACTTGAGTTCGGCGACTTGCTGCTTCTCTCCGGACAACTTCCCCGCAACCTGGAGGCTGCTGCAGTGCCACCGGGCTTCTCTCGGTATCCAGCCGATGAAGATCTTGGTGCTCACGCACTCGGCGTAAGTCCTGTAGGTCAGCGTATCTCTGCACGTCGCCGAGAAAGCGCCGACTGAGTTTTCTCCGGCCGAGTTGCTGCATCCAACCCAAGGGGCGTCGCCGTGCCTGACGCTTGATTCGCAGCCGCCGTTGCAGCTGCTGCTGGCTCTCTCAAGCTTGGCAAGTCTTCCCAGAACCGTATCTGGGGCAGCCGATGGCGTTCGAGCGGCCGACGATTGAGCGATTGACGCTGTCCGGCGAGATGCAGCTCCGCTCCCCGCCTGCCTCGGCCTGGGCGTCGCTGCCACGTGCCCAGTCCCTTCGACCGTAATGCTGGGAAGCGACGCAGCGGACCCCGCTGTGGTTTGCGACGCTGCCGGGCTGCTTGGGCCGCACAGCAACACGGTTGACAGAATAGCGACGGCTGACGGCGCGGCGAACTTTGACGAAAGGCTCATGATGTGACCTCCCAAATCCGGACGATTGATGTCGTCCTGGCGAGTGCACGATACCATATGTTCGACCCTTGGCTACCAAGGGTTGAGCAGTTTTCCGGTATCTCGCCATCCGGACGGCAACCGAGCATGCTGCCCGCTCGCAGCGACGCTGTCGCCGCGATCCCATACATCACGAAATGCGGTGGTTACGGGTCCTGGCTTTCGCCAGGACGACGTTGGAACGAGGTCGCGACGCTATCAAGCAATCAGCGCGACGACCGAGGCTCACCGCCCCTGCCGAAGACTCCCCTCGAGCCGCACCAACTCGCCATCGAGGTCGCGCTCGACGTCGGCGACCTGCATCTCGACCACGCGGTAGTCGCGCGCCTCGAGCCAGGCGCGGCGATTGGCGCGGTCGGCGACGATGGCGTCGCTCTCGTCCGGATTGACCAGCTCGATCGCGATCCGGTGCGCGAAGCAGACGAAATCGGGGATGTGGCGGCCGACCGGAGTCTGGCGCTTGAATTGGCCGGCGAAGCGGCGATCCCGGGTCAGCGCCTGCCACAGGATCCGCTCGGCGTCAGTCGGGTTGCGGCGGAGCAGCCGGGCGAGCCCGCGCACCGTGCTGGAGTTGTCGGCGACGGCACCGCCCTGGCCCTGCTCGGCGAGCAGTGCCCGCAGCCTTGTGGCCTGGGCACCGTCGAGCACCCCGCCCTTGGCCGGGCCCTTGCGGCCCTCGGCGATCGCCATCACCACCCCGTGCAGCGTGTGCATGTCCTGCTTGGTCGGGTCCATCCGGGTGAAGATGTTGCGCAGGTTCACCAGCATGGTGTCGCGCTTCTCGGCCGGCCGCAGGAACTCGACCTTGTCGAGCTCGGCGACGAGGTTGTCGAAGAACGCCTGCATCTGGTGCTGGGACGCCGGTTCGGACCGCTCCGGCATCGCGAACGGCAGCGCGCCCGCGGTCGAAAGCTTGAACCACTCATAGCCCATCAACAGCACCGCCTGCGCCAGATTGAGCGAGGCGAAGCCCGGATTGACCGGATAGGTGATGATGCGGTTGGCGAGCGCGACCTCCTCATTGGTGAGGCCGGAACGCTCCCGCCCGAACAGGATGCCGGCGCCGCCGCCGGACGCGACATGACGGACGATCTCGCCTGCCGCGCCTTCCGGGCCGACCACCGGCTTGGCCTGGTCATGGGCGCGGGCGGTGGTCGCGAACACCAGCGTGAGATCGGCGATGGCCTGCTCGACGGTGTCGAACAGCTCGACCGAACCGATGATGTGGTCGGCACCGGCCGCGGCGCGTTGCGCGGCAACGTTCGGCCAGCCGTCACGCGGATTGACGATGCGCATCCGCGTCAGCGCGAAATTGCCCATCGCGCGCGCGGCCATGCCGATGTTCTCGCCAAGCTGCGGCTCGACCAAAATGACGACGGGACCGGCAAGGTCGTGCCCTGCCTTGGTCTTGTCGGTGCCGGACATCTCACTTCACTTTCTGATTCAACGTCTGAAGATTTTGAATCAGCTTCCGAAGCGGATGATTCAAAATCTCATGTGGGGCGCCCGAACCAAGCTTTGCACCGGTTTTATGCGGGACCATTTTCTCCAAGGAGATAACAGGGTTAGCGGCGTTTGCGAATCCGCAATCGGAATCCCGGGCGCACGGCACGAAGGTCGCCGCTTGCGCGCGCTTGGCCTTCGGCTAGGCTATCAACCACAACCAAAGCGAAGCTGTAAAGGCACGCTTGAGACGCCGGTTGAACGGCAACGGCGCCAAAGGGGTCGCAAGGGGGACGACGATGCGGGGCAGATGGACGCTGGCGATTCTGGGCGTGGTCTTGATCGTGGCGGGGGGCCTGCTCGCCCACTTCACGCAGACCGCAGGCGGCATCCGGATCGAGGATGTCAGGTTCAAGGGCGCCAAGGGCAACACCATGAGCGCCCTGCTCTACATCCCGCCGAATGCCACGGCGCAGATCCCGGCGCCGGGCATCCTTGCCGTCCATGGCTACATCAATTCGCGCGAGACCCAGGACGGCTTCGCCATCGAGTTCGCCCGCCGCGGCTATGTGGTGCTGGCGCTGGACCAGACCGGCCATGGCTACAGCGATCCGCCCTCCTTCGCGAACGGGTTCGGCGGCCCCGACGGGCTCGCCTATCTCCGCAGCCTCCAGTTCGTCGACAAGGACAATATCGGGCTCGAGGGCCATTCGATGGGCGGCTGGACCGTGCTGGCCGCGGCGGCCGCGATGCCCAACGACTACAAGTCGATGGTGCTTGAGGGCTCGTCCACCGGCAAGCCGTTCGCTGCCGAGGGCACCACCTCATGGCCGCGCAACACCGCGCTGGTGTTCGCCCAGTATGAGGAATTCCCCGACCTGATGTGGGGCGTCCAGCGCGCCCGCGACGTCACCACGAGCCCAAAACTCCGGGCGCTGTTCGGCACCCAGGCCGCGGTCGAGCCGGGCAAGGTCTATGGCGATCCGGCGGCTGGCACGGCGCGGGTGCTCTACACCCCCGCGATGACCCATCCGGCCGAGCACATCTCGCATGAGGCGATCGGCTACAGCCTCGACTGGTTCGCCAGGACCTTGAAGGGCGGCACCCCGCGTCCGGTCGACGACCAGATCTGGTTCCGCAAGGAGATCGGCACGCTGATCGCCCTGATCGGTTTCGTTGCCCTCGTCATCGGGACGTTCGACGGGCTGCTGGAAGCGCCGATGTTCTCCCGGCTGCGGCTGCCTGCGGTTGCCGACGGCACCATGCCGGCACATGAGGCGGCGAGCGGCCGGCGCTGGACCACGGCGTTGATTCTGTCCGCCTTCATCCCGGCGCTGACCTACTATCCGGCCTTTGCGCTCGGCGGCACGCTCGTAACCCCGAGCGCATTCCTGCCACAGGGCATCACCAACCAGATCCTGGTCTGGGCCGTCATCAACCTCCTGATCACGCTGGCCCTGATGCGGTTCGCTCCCAAGCGCGCCAGCCGGGCGGGCCTCGTCGGTCAATCCGTCGTGATCGCGGTGGCGTCGGTCGCGGTCGGGTACGCCGCGCTCTGGCTTGCCGACCTCGCCTTCAAGATCGACTTCAGGTTCTGGATCGTCGCACTGAAATTGATGAGCGCGAAGCAATTCCTCATCTTCCTGATCTATCTGATTCCGTTCACGGCGTTTTTCGTCGTGGCGCTGCACGTGCTGCACCGGAATTTTTCGACCATGGGCGCGCCGCGCGCGGGGCTGTATCTGACCAACATCCTGGCGCTGACGCTCGGATTCATCGTGTTGCTGGTGCTGCAATACGGCACGCTTTGGCTGACCGGGAAGCTGTTCAACCCGGTCCCGGACCCCGGATTCGTGCCGCTCTCGACCATCGTCGCGATCCAATTCGTGCCGCTGCTGGCGATCGTCGCCGTGATCGCGACCTTCACCTGGCGGCGCACCGGATCGAGCCTGCCGGGGGCCCTGATCTCGGGCCTGTTCGTGACCTGGTACATCGTCGCTGGGACGGCCACGCAGGTCCCGTTTTAGCTGAAAAGATGGGCTTAAAGTGCATACCCCCTCCGCTTCCGCCCGCCCCCGGGCGGTGCTATAGCGCAGGCGTATTCCACCATCCCGCCGTCAAAAGCGCGCTGTTCCCAAGAGGGCCTCTCCGTCATGGCAAAAATCAAGGTATCCAATCCCGTCGTCGAGCTCGATGGCGACGAGATGACCCGGATCATCTGGCAGTACATCAAGGACAAGCTGATCAACCCGTTCCTGGATGTCGAACTGCTCTACTTCGATCTGGGCATGGAATACCGCGATGAGACCAACGACCAGGTCACCATCGACGCCGCCGAAGCCATCAAGAAGGTCGGCGTCGGCGTCAAATGCGCCACCATCACCCCCGACGAGGCCCGGGTGAAGGAGTTCGGCCTGAAGCAGATGTGGAAGTCGCCCAACGGCACCATCCGCAACATCCTCGGCGGCGTGATCTTCCGCGAGCCGATCATCTGCAAGAACGTGCCGCGCCTGGTTCCCGGCTGGACCAAGCCGATCATCATCGGCCGCCACGCCTATGGCGACCAGTACCGCGCCACCGACATCAAGTTCCCGGGCAAGGGCACGCTGTCGCTGAAGTTCGTCGGCGAGGACGGCACCGTGATCGAGCGCGAAGTGTTCAAGGCGCCCGGCGCCGGCGTCGCGATGGAGATGTACAAT
>CALRXG020000390.1:0-7243 GCA_943372075.1 Bordetella parapertussis
GAGCAGGGCTTCGGTATCCTCCGCGGTCTGGTCCAGCCGCTTGGAAAACTCTGCAGTACCGGTCGTCATTAAGAATTGCTCCAGATCGATTTTCGGCCGGACAATCGTTGATGGCACCGGCTTCGTCAATTCCACCCTGCGACGGATTCGCGCCTTAAAAGTGCTGGAAAAACCGTGAATTATCCCGCAGACGTCTGACGGCGCCGGCCGTGGCCTGGCGGGCGGGCCCGAAATCCTCCTGGAAAGGTTCTCCCCGGAAACCCCCGTTTTGCGCATCGTCCGAATTTTGTTGCTGCTTTTGCTGGCCCTGCTGTTGCTGCCCTATCTGGTGACGCCGTTCTACCGCAGCGGCCAGCCGGTTTCGGCCCTGATGGCGTGGCGGACGCTGACGGGCGCCCCCGTCACCCGGCACTGGCTCGATTTCGGCGCCATGTCACCCTACTTGCCGCGGTCCGTGGTCGGCTCGGAAGATACCCATTTCTGCAAGCATCACGGCGTCGATTGGGGCGCGTTGCGCGAGGTGATCGACGATGCCGGGGATGGTGAGGTGGCTCGCGGCGGCTCGACCATCACCCAGCAGGTGGCCAAGAACCTGTTCCTGTGGTCCGGCCGCAGCGTGATCCGCAAGGGGCTGGAACTGCCTCTGGCGCTCTGGATCGATTTCGTGCTGCCGAAGCAGCGGATCCTGGAAATCTACCTCAATATCGCGGAAATGGGCCCCTCCGGGCAGTTTGGCGCCGAGGCCGGTGCCCAATATGCCTTCGGCCGGTCGGCGGCGACGCTCTCACCCCGCGAAGCCGCGCTGCTAGCGGCGATCCTGCCGAATCCGGTCAAGAGAAGCGCCCGGAACCCGGGGCCTGGGGTGCGGCGGCTGTCCGGGACCTATATGGTCCGGGCCGGCAAGGTGGAGCGCTGCTGGCGCGAAAATCGCGGCTCCTGAGGCCGATTTCGGGCGCATTTTGCTGTATCCGGGCCTAGCTTTACGTGGCCCCTTCCTCTATAAGCGCGGCCTTACCGGCATCGCAGCTGGCGCTTTGAAGCGCTGTGCGCTCGTCCGCATTGCGGACGATGCCTTCGCAACACCCCTAGAGGACACCGTCATGGCCGTTCCCAGAAGAAAAACCTCGCCGTCGCGCCGTGGCATGCGCCGTTCGGCCGATGCGATCAAGACCCCGACCTATGTCGAGGACAAGGACTCCGGCGAGCTGCGCCGCCCGCACCACCTCGACCTGAAGACCGGCATGTACAAGGGCCGCCAGGTCCTCAAGGCCAAGAAAGAGTCCTGATCGGACCTTCGGCTGTCGCGCCGTTCTCATCAAACGGCGCTGCGCCCGAATTCGGCCAACGAGTGCGGTCAAGACGGGCGCGTTCGCGGCGAGGCCAATGAGCGTCGCCGCATTGCTGGTTCTCCCTGAATAAGGCCCAAGCCCCGATGGTCGGTTTTCCGCTGCTGCTCGTTCCGCTCGCGGTCTACAACATCATCGCCTTCCTGATGCCGGGCGTGTCCTTCACGGACCCGCTGATCAGGCTGACCTTGCTGTCGGGCGAGCAATGGCAGATCACGCTCAGCGACATGCTGCTCGCTGCCGGCGTGCTGCTGTTGCTGCTCGAGGTCATCAAGGGCGCGCGCCCCGGCGCGAAATACCTCACCGATCATCTGCTGTCGCTGATCGTGTTCGGCGCCGCCGCCGCTGAATTCGTGCTCTGGCCGAAGTTCGGCAACTCGACCTATTGCCTGCTCACGCTGCTGGCGCTGGTCGATTTCATTTCCGGAATTGCGCTGCGCACCCGCCGTCGTGCGGCAGTTGCAGCCGCCGCACCCGCACCGAGCATCAGCAAGCCGCAGCCTGAGGCGCCCGCGCCGGCCGTGCAGCCCGCTTCGCGGATCGAGCCTGCGCCCGTCGCAGCACCGGCTCCTGCAGCGCCGCCCCCGGCCGCCCCGGTTCCTCCGGCGACGTCGGTTGCCGAATCCGTGCTGCTTGATCCGTCCGCGCCCAAGCCGACGGTCGCCTCACCCGACCTGCAGCCGGGCGGCCAGCCGCCATCGGACGCCCCGCAGCGCTGAGAAGGCTTTCCAGCTGGCTTCTTGTTCGTGCTTGAGCTTTGCGGAAAACCGCTTCGCAGTTTGCGCTAACGCGGCCCTCCGGGTCCGGATCATGCACTAGATGATCTGCCTCGTGCGTCGTGCCACGCTGCGGCGCTCATCGAAATGCGGGCCGTAAGCGCTCTGCGCGTCGGCCAATGACCCACGCCGCTGCCCGCGGGTCTGCGGCTCATGCGCCGCAGTCGCGATCAGGTGCGCCACAAAGGATGGATCGGCGTGCAGCAGGGGGATCTTGGGTGCCCAGTGCGTCGTTGCGGTGAGCGGCACCAGCGCCGTGCAGGGCGTTTCGGCATCGCCTGTGACTTCGCCGTCCGGTACGTCTGATTGATCGTCGAACATCGGCTGCGACCCGTTGGAGCGTCATAGTTTGGGACGTTGCGTCCCTCCGCAACCTCACCGTGGCAAAGGGCATGCCCGCCGTGCCCAGTTCGTTCCCGGACATCGGAAAACGTGGTTTCCGGATTATTTATCAACTTCTCCTAGCGTTGGATTCGCCGGAACCACTATCTTGAGGACGTGTAGAATCACCGGGCGCCGTCCCAAATCGAGACATGTGCGATGCCCCCTGTCCCGCCAGCTGCCAGCATCCTCGCCTCGCTCGGCCAGGCGACATTCGCATGGGACCTTGCGACCGACGCGATCGCCTGGAGCGACAATGTGGCGACGGTCTTGCCGGATATCCCCGTCGCGGCGCTGGCGACCGGCGCCGAATTCGCAAAGCTGATCGAGCCGCAGCGCTCGGTGCGCACGGATGCGCTCGGCCAGGCCACGCATGTGCCGGGCGGGGAGGGCGTTCCCTACCGGATCGAGTATGGCGTGCGCGCCGTGACCTCCGCCCCGGTGATCTGGATCGAGGAGACCGGTTGCTGGTTTGCCGGCGCCGACGGCAGGCCGGCGCGTGCCCAGGGTGTCGTCCGCATCAACAATGAGCGGCACGCCCGCGACGAGCAGCTGCTGAAGCTGTCGCGGCACGACCCGCTCACCAACGAGCTCAACCGCACCCATCTGATCGCATCGCTCGCCGAGGCGATCGAGGAGTGCGCGCGCTTCCGCTCCTCTTGCGCGTTCATGCTGATCGGCATCGATCATCTGGCGCGCGTCAACGATGCCTTCGGCTTCGACGTCGCCGACGCCGTCATCGCCGAGATCGCGAAGCGGATCCGGGCGCGGCTCCGCAGCGGCGACATGCTCGGCCGTTTCTCCGGCAACAAGTTCGGCCTGATCCTGCGCAACTGCACCGTCGACGACACCATCGTCGCCGCCGAGCGCTTCCTCGCCGCCGTTCGTGACGAGGTGGTGCCGACCAAGTCCGGCCCGGTGTCGGTGACGGCTTCGATCGGTGCCGTCACCATTCCGCGCCATGCCAAGTCGGCGGAGGAGGCGGTCAATCGCGCCCAGGAGACGCTTGACGCCGCCAAGAGCCGGCGCGCCGGATCGTTCGCGCTGTGGAAGCCGAATGTCGAGCGCGATGCCCAGCGCCGCGTCAACATCCGCGTCACCGACGAGATCGTCACCGCACTGAACGAGCGCCGCATCGTGATCGGCTTCGAGCCCGTGGTCGACGCGCGCTCACGGCAGCCTTCGTTCTACGAATGCCTGGTCCGCATGGAGAAGCAGGATGGCCAGGCACTGCTGGCGCCCGATATCGTCCCGGTTGCCGAGCGGCTCGGCCTGATCCGGCTGGTCGATCACCGCGTGCTGGAGCTCGCCATCGCCGAGCTCGCCGCCGCCCCTGATGTGCAGCTCAGCCTCAATATCTCGCCCGACACCACGATGGATCCCGACTGGTGGGCCACCATCGAATCGTTGATGCGTGCGCATCCCGGCGTCGGCGAGCGGCTGATCGTCGAGATCACCGAGACGGTCGCGATCCAGGATATCGACGACGTCCGCGGCTTCGTCACGCGGCTGAAGAATTTCGGCAGCCGGATCGCGATCGACGATTTCGGCGCCGGCTACACCTCGTTCCGCAATTTGCGCAAGCTCGGCGTCGATATCGTGAAGATCGACGGCGCCTTCGTGCAGAACATCGCGCGCTCGGCCGACGATCGCGCCTTCGTGCAGACGCTGATCGATCTGGCGCGCCGCCTCGAAATCAAGACGGTCGCCGAATGGGTGCAGGACGAAGAAGCCGCCGTGATGCTGCGCGAGTGGGGCTGCGACTTCATCCAGGGCCGCCTGATCGGTCTCGCCTCGCCGGACCGGCCGTGGAATGAGCTGGCCGAGAATGCCGTCCCCGCCGCCTCATAGCTGCCACGCGGGTCATTGCGTTGACCCCGGCCGCCACACCTCATATCCGGCAGCGCAAGCGCGTGCCGAACCGCGCCGCGCTTTTCCGGAGAGCAAGGTGGTATGGACTGGAACGATTTTCGGCTGATCCTTGCGATCGGCCGGGCCGGCTCGCTGAAAGGAGCCGCGCAGCAGCTCGGCAACGACCACTCGACGATCTTCCGCTGGCTCAACGCGCTCGAGGCGAGGTTTCAGGTCCAGCTTTTCGAGCGCGACGATGGCGTCTATACGCCGACAAGCGCCGGAGACCGGATGCTGCTCGCCGCCGAGCGCATGGAAATGGAAGTGCTCGCGGTCGACCGCGAGGTCACCGGCCGGGATGGCCGGCTGTCCGGTCATTTGCGCATCACCTGCTCGGAATCCCTGGCCTACCGCATCCTCAACGATCTGCTTGCCGAGTTCAGGTCGAAGCACGTGGGGATCACGGTCGAGTTGCTCGTCGACAACCGCCAGCTCGACCTGCTCCGACGCGAGGCCGATATCGCGATCCGGGCGACGCGCCCGACCGAGGGTGATTTGTTCGGACGCCAGATCGCGGAGACGGCGTGGGCGCTCTATGCGAGCCCGCGCTATCTGGCCGATCGCGGCCAGCCGAACGGCGTCCCGTTCGAGGGCCACAGCTTCATCGGCTGGGACAGCTCGGCGGTCGCGGCAGCGGCGAACTGGCTCACCGAAACCGTGCCGAACCAGCAGATCGTGTATCGCTCCAGCAGCCTGATCAACCAGATGATGGCGGTGAAGGCCGGCATCGGGATGGCGCTGCTGCCTTGTTATCTCGGCGATCCAGAGACGGACCTCGAGCGCGTGTCGGTGCCCGAGGCCACGCTGACGCGCGAACTCTGGCTCATCACCCACCGCGACCTGCGCAACACCGCCCGCGTCCGCGCCTTCTTCGACATCGTGGGGCAGGGGCTGGCGGCGCGTCGGCAATTGCTCAAAGGACGCTCGCGCAATCGCGCTGCGCTTTAGGGCGACGCCGCCTTCGCGGCGCCGATCAAGCGAGTGTGACGCTGCTCAGGCGAGCGTCACCCGAAGCCTTGTAGCCGGCTTGCTCAAACGGATGCGCTTTGGCGAATGCAGGCAACGCGAAGCAACGCTTCGCCAGCGCGGCCACCAGGGGAAATTCCGTAAGGTCCATGTGATAGACGTCAGCCAGCGCCACCTGTCCCGCGATGCTGATGTCGGCGATCGTCGGCGTCGTTCCCAACGCGAAGGGGGCGGGTGGACGTCGCGTCAGCAAGCGCTCATAGGTCGACAGTCCCTCGGCGGTCCAATGCCTGCACCACGCCTCGATCGCGGCCGTGTCGGCGCCGAACGCCTGACCGAGATATTTGCGGACGCGCGGCACGGTCAGCGGATGCACGTCCGCAGCGAGGATCATAGCCAGTGACCGCGCATAGGCCCGCTCGGCGGCGTCGGCCGGCGAGAGCCGCGGCTCGGGCTTGATCTCGTCGAGATATTCGATGATCGCCAACGATTGGAACACGAGGCGGCCGTCGTGAACCAGCGTCGGCACGACATGCTCCGGGTTCACGTCGGCATAACCCGGATCGAACTGGCGTCCGGACAGAATGTCGATGTCGATTTCCTCGAAAGCGAGGTTCTTCAGCGCCAGCGCGACCCGGACGCGGAATGCCGCATTCGAGCGCCAGAAGCCGTAGAGCTGGATGGTCATTCGGATTGCCTCTCTTAGCCAGGCGGTCTGTCTAGCGTGGCGTGGGAGAGGCGTCGCAGGCGATGCGATTGCCGCGCGGCAATCCGCGCTTGCAAGCCTGCAAGTGCAGGCTTGCTGGACTGTCTTGGCCGGAGAGCGATGACTGGCTGATCACCGCCCTCCAGGCTGTTTCTCGCGCGAGGCCCTTTTTGGTCAGCTGTCGCCGCCCGCGAAGATGTCCTTGCGGATCACCGCATGGACGCCCCAATTGCCGTCGACCACCTGGGTGACGCCGAAATCGACGCCGAGCGAGATCAACGAGATCGCCTCGTCCTCGGTCAGCTTCTTCGTGGTCATCAGGAATTTACGCATCTTGCGGAAGGCATCGCGCAAGGCGAGGTCGACCGACGACTTCTTGTAAATCTCGGTCTGCGCGCTGGAGCCGAGCTCGCTGAGATAGTTGGCGTAGCTGAAGCCGTGCACCAGCCATTCGTCCTGGGTCTCCAGCATCGGGTAGTCGAGCGCTTCCAGCGCGGTGCCGGCGAGGTCGGCCTTCTTGTGCAGGATGATCTGGAAGGTGCCGTTGAGCGAGCACTCGATCGCGGTGCCGCACAGTTCGGAATCGCCCTGCGAGGCGTGGGAATCGCCGACCGACAGCAGCCCGCCCTCGACCGCCACCGGGTAGTACATCGTGGCGCCCTTGCCGATCCGCCAATTGTCGATGTTGCCGCCGGTGTAGCTCGGTGGAATCGAATCGACGAACTCGGCCTCCTTCGGTGCGAGCCCGATCACGCCGAAATGCGGCCGCACCGGAATGCGCACGTTCTTCAGGATTCCGTGGTTCTCCTTGACCGTCGAATGATCGACCGGGACGCCGGGATAATCGATGGTCTTGTGCACCACGCCGGACGGATCGGTTTGCGGCGTCCAGGTGAAGTTGTAGACGGCGCGCGCCCAGTTCCGTTCGCCGGTTGCGTCGACCTCGTAGATGGTGACGACCTCGCGCGGCTTCGGTTCGGTGAGCAGATCCTTGTAGTGGAAACCCCACGAGGCCGCGGCGTTGCTGCCGAACGCCTTGCCGGAATATTTCGGATTGGCGCAGGGCCGCGGCGCGACGTCGATGATGCGCAGCTCGAGCACGTCGCCTTCCTCGGCACCGCGCACGAACACCGGCCCGGTGCAGATATGCACGCCGA
>CALRXG020000391.1:0-7239 GCA_943372075.1 Bordetella parapertussis
GAAGACGAACATCGCCGTGCCGCCGGCCGCAAGTGCCAGCAACGCTATCACCAGTTTCATCGCCGTGGCGTTCATGATCGTCATCCGCGGATGAATCTCCGCCCGCGTGATCCAGCAGCCCCGTGGAGATATTCCTGGAGAGACTGCGCTCGTTTGCACCGCCCATCAAGTCGGATGAAAGGATTACTCTTGTCGGCGAGCCGGGCTGGCCCGGCAGCTCACCGCCGCTCCGCGCCAGGGCGTGTCGATGTCGGTGCCCGGCCCGACGCGCCACCATGGGCGGCCCCTGTTGCAGGCTCAAAACTCCAGCGCGGCATTGTCCACCACCTCCTTCATCACGAAGAAGGTGCGGGTCTGCCGCACGCCGGGCAGCGCGATCAGCTGGTCGCCATGGATGCGGTTGAAATCCTCCATGTCGCCGACGCGGATCTTCAGGAAGTAGTCGAAGTCGCCGGCGACGAGGTGACAGTCGAGCACGAAGCTCAGCTTGGCCACCGCCTGTTCGAAGCTCGCAAAGCTTTCCGGGGTCGAGCGGTCGAGCACGACGCCGACCATCACCAGCGTGCCCTTGCCGAGCTTGCGCGGCGCCACCATGGCGCGGACACCGCTGACATAACCGTCGTCGAACAACGCCTGGGTCCGGCGATGGCAGGTGGCGGGGCTGACGCCGACCTGATCGGCCAGCTCGGCATTGCTGAGCCGGCCGTTCTCTTGCAGCAATCTCAGTATCTTAAGATCGGTACGATCGAGCCGGGCAGACATGAAATAATCTCTCATAAATAGTCAAATTTGTGAGAGAAACCATATCATCAGGCGCAAAATGAGCAATCTTAGATAGCAATGCAGGCCAAGTTAGAGAGCACCTTTCGCGTCCGTGATGATAGCTCTTGCCGCTGTTCCAGACCACCAAAGAGGATGCCAGCATGCTGGAGAAATTCGCGCGCTATCCGCTGACCTTCGGGCCGACCCCCATCGAGAAGCTCGAGCGTCTGTCCAGGCATCTCGGCGGCAAGGTCGAGCTCTATGCCAAGCGCGAGGATTGCAATTCCGGGCTCGCCTATGGCGGCAACAAGCTGCGCAAGCTCGAATACATCATCCCCGACGCGATCGCCTCCAACGCCGACACGCTGGTCTCGATCGGCGGCGTGCAGTCGAACCACACCCGCATGGTCGCCGCGGTCGCGGCCAAGATCGGCATGAAGTGCCGGCTGGTGCAGGAGAGCTGGGTGCCGCATGAGGACGCCGTCTATGACCGCGTCGGCAACATCCTGCTGTCGCGTGTGATGGGTGCCGATGTGCGCCTGGTCGATGAAGGTTTTGACATCGGCATCCGCAAGAGCTGGGAGCAGGCGATCGAGGAAGTGAAGGCGGCGGGCGGCAAGCCTTACGCGATACCGGCGGGCGCTTCCGTGCACAAATTTGGCGGGCTCGGCTATGTCGGCTTCGCCGAGGAGGTGCGCGCGCAGGAGCGCCAACTCGGCGTCAAGTTCGACTACATCATCGTCTGCACGGTGACCGGCTCGACCCATGCCGGCATGCTGGTCGGCTTCGCCGCCGACGGCCGCGCCCGCAACGTGATCGGCATCGACGGCTCGTTCACGCCTGATCAGACCAAGGCGCAGGTGCTGTCGATCGCGCAGAACACGGCTGATCTCGTCGAGCTCGGCCGTGACATTGTCGCGGATGATGTCGTGTTGATCGAGGACTATGCCTATCCGGCCTATGGCGTGCCGTCTGAAGAGACCAAGGAGGCGATCCGGCTCAGCGCGCGGCTGGAAGGCATGATCACCGACCCGGTCTACGAGGGGAAGTCGATGCAGGGCATGATCGACCTGGTGCAGAAGGGCTTCTTCCCGGCCGGATCGAAGGTGCTCTATGCCCATCTTGGCGGCGCGCCGGCACTCAACGGTTACGCCTACGCGTTCCGCAACGGCTGACGCATGGCCCATCCGGGCTACGGGCTCTTACGGGGCTGCCGCGTAAGGTCCGCGTCAGCTTCGCTCGCTACTTTCGTCGAGCCGGGCGAGTCGGGAGACCGTGGTGTGAAGATGAATGCGGCCGGCCGGGCCATTGCCGCGCTCGGCATTGGCATCGTCGCTGTGGGGCATTGGTTCTGGGTTTCCGAGGCCCATGGCATGGCGCCGCGCGCCGGCCTGCTGGCGATGAACAGCGCGGTCGAGCTGTATGCCGGCATCTTCCTGATCGGCGTCGGCGTCCATGCTCTCGCAACCTGGTACTGGTTCAGCGATCCAAATCCGCCGACCCCGTCGTCCGCCCGGGAGCAGTAGCCCTTGCGCTTGGTCGAATGTGTCTGGATTGACATCCAAGGAACATAATGGGAACATACCCTTTGTAACCAGAGGGTGTGGCGATCGCCTCAGCCGCCGTGGTGTTGCTGGCCGCAAGCACTGAGGATCCGGCCGCGCACCACTTGCGGGTGAATTTCTCCGCCTCGCGGGTTGGGTTGTGGCTGGGGAGTGCGCGTCATGAGAGTTGCGATCGGGGCGGCCGTTGCGGCCGCATGGTTGCTTGCGTTTGCAACTCCAACAAGTGCCCGCGGTCCCTACGGCTCGATCACGGTCGGCAATTGGAAAGGCGGCGCGTTCACCAACGACAAGGACGGCACGTTCACCCATTGCTCGGCGGGAACGGTCTATCAGAGCGGCATCTACTTCGTGGTGGCGATTACCGCGAATGGCAGTTGGCGGCTCGGCTTTGCCCATGAGAGCTGGCGACTGACGCCGGGCGAGGCCTTTCCGCTCACGCTGACCTTCGACGGCCAGCCCGCGTTCAATGTCTACGGCATGCCGCTCGGCACCCAGCTCGTCAATGTCGAGATGCCGGTGACCTCCAACCTGATCAATCAGTTCCGCAAGGCGCGCCAGATGACGGCGTTCGCGCAGGGACAATTGTTTCAGTTCAACCTGAATCAAACCGGACAATTGCTGCCCGCGTTGGTCAATTGCGTAGCTTCGGTGAAGAAGAACGGTGTCGCCAATGCCGGGGAATTCGCGGTCGCCGCGAAGCCCGCGGCCGCACCGCCGCCGCAGCAGGCGGCTCCGAAGCCGGCGCAGAAGCAGGCAAGGTCCGGCACCGGGACCGGCTTCGTGGTCAGCAGCAGCGGTCACGTCGTCACCAACCATCATGTCATCGATGGATGCAGCGAGATCACTGGCAATTTGAGCGGCGAGGCGCCGGTCAAATTGCGGCTCGTGTCTGGCGACGAGACCAACGATCTCGCGCTGCTGCAGGCGCCGTCGCCGTTCAAGGATGTCGCCAAGATCAGGCAGAATGCCATTCCGGTCGGCAATGGCGTGGTGGCGATCGGTTATCCCTATCACGGGCTGCTGACGTCCGATTTCACCGTGACCACCGGCATCGTCAGCTCGCTGAGCGGCATCCTGAACGATACCCGCTTCCTGCAGATCAGCGCCGCCGTGCAGCCGGGCAACAGCGGCGGCCCGCTGTTCGATCTCGGCGGCGGTGTCGTGGGCGTCGTGGCCGCGAAGCTCGACGCCGTCACGGTCGCGCGTGCGACCGGATCGATCCCGGAGAACATCAATTTCGCGATCAAGACCGGTGCGCTGCGCGACTTCCTCGACAATAGCGCGGTGCAGTACCAAACCACCGAATGGCACGATGCGTCCAAGCGGGAGACGTCCGAGATCGCAAAGGACGCGCGCGGCTATACGCTTCTGATCACCTGCAAGGTCAACGAACAGAGCGCGGGCGCGAAGAAGCCGAAAAATTGAGACCTCTGCCAGTCCCTCTCTCCGTCCTTGCGGTCGGGTGATCGCATGTGGCACACATGCCACATGTCTTCCCCTCGAGGGGCCGGGCGGGCCGCCGGTTGCTTTGCATGGGGTTGTTTTCGATATTTGGCAGTTCGTAGGATGGGTTTCGCTGCGCTCTATCCATCCTACGGTCTACGTCAGCCGCCGCAGCGTGTGCAGCGTGATCTCGGCCGGGCAATTCAGCCGCACCGGCGCGAGGCTGGTGCCGGCGCCGGTTGACGTGTAGCCGGCGAGCTCGCCGAAGCGCCACGCGCCTCTGCCCATCCGGCGCGGCAATCGCGCTTCCAGCTTGATCGCGATGCCGCCGGGCAGGCAGAGCTGGCCGCCATGGGTATGCCCGCTCAACATCAGATCGAAGCCGGCGGCCGCCGCCTCGCGATAGGATTCCGGCGTATGCGCGAGCAGGATCGAGAATGCATCGCGCGGGATCGCGGTTGCCGCCCTTGGAATGTCGTCGGTGCGATAGAAATGCGCATCGTCGATCCCCGCGAGATGGATCGTCGCGCCATCGCGCGCGATCGGCTCCTGCTCATTGAACAGCATCCGGATGCCCATCGCTTCGAGTGCGGGCGTCATGCGGATGCTGTCATGGTTGCCGAGGACGCCATAGAGCGGCCGCTTGATCCGCGCGCAGACACCCCCCATCAGCGCAAGGCTCTGCTCGAACGGGCCGAACGTCTTGCCGCGATAGTCGCCGGTCAGGACGCAGATGTCGCAGTCGATGTAGCGCACGATGTCCATCAGATGTCCCATCGCGCCCCGGCTGATATCGGTATGAAGGTCGCTGAGCTGAAGGATGCTGAAGCCGTCGAACGCCGCGGGCAGCCGCGTCGACGTCACCAGATTGCGCCGCACCTCGACCCGATCGGCGTTGCGCCGAGCGCGGCCATGGAGACCGGCCAGCTTGAGCGCGGTCTCGACGAGCCACGGCGCCAGGCTCCAGTTCTCGACATTGAACAGCAGCGTGCCCTGGCCGATCAGCTGGGTCTCGCGCTTGTCCTCGACCGCGAGCCGGCGCGCGACATGGTCGGCGCCGATCCGCTCGATCAATCCCTGCAAAGCCGCGTCGGCCATCGTCCCCCGTGCGGACCCGCGGTGTGAAACGCGAGTCGGCACGACACTAGCATGCACGATCCCGGTGCGGGATACTGCTCAGACCACGGGAACGCGCTTGGCGGCGACCGCGGCCGGCGAGATCACCTCGATGTCGAGCGGCACCTGCCAGCGCTCGGTGAAGCGGATTTGCGGCGGCGCGTTGCCGTTGCGGCCACCCTCCAATACGAAGCCGTCATAGCCGGAGTTCATCACCGCATTGCACTTCTGCACATAGATCGGGAAGCCGCCGATATAGGGCATGAACACGCGGGGCCGGCCGGGAATGTTGGTTCCAACATACCAGGAGCTGCAGGTCGAGCGCAGCGAAACCGTGGAGACGTCGTTGACATGGGCGACCCAGGCGTCCTCGTCATCGCGGACCGCCTCGATCGTGCCCGCGCCGACGTCGCGCATATGACCGATGCAATCCGCCAGCCAGTCGACATGCTGCTCGATCGCCTGGATCATGCTCGCGAGCACCGAAGGGCTGCCGGGGCCGGTGATCATGAACAGATTCGGGAAGCCCTCCGAGGCGAGGCCGAGATAGGCGCGCGGGCCGGCGCGCCATTTCTCCGCCAGCGTCCGTCCGCCGCGGCCGGTGATCGCGATCTTGTCGAACGAGCCGGTCATGGCGGCAAAGCCGGTGGCGGAGACGATCGCATCGAACTTGTATTCGTTGCCGTCGACCACGATTCCCTCGGTCGTGAAGCGCTCGATCGGCGTCTTCGAAACGTCGATCAGCTTCACGTGCGGCTGGTTGTAGGTCTCGAAGTAATTGGTGTCGACGCAGAGCCGCTTGCAGCCGAACACGTTCTGCGGGCACAGCAACTCGGCCGTCGCGGGATCCTTGACGATGCCGCGGATCTTCTCGCGCGCGAAATCGGCGATGGTGTCGTTGGCGGCTTTCTCGAACAGCAGATCGCCGAAGGAGCCGAGGAAAGGCAGGCCGCCGCGCTGCCAGGCTTCCTCATAGAGCTGTTCGCGTTCCTGCTCGCTCGCCTGCAGGGCAGGCTGGGCGTTGAACGGAAAATAGAAGCCAGTCGGCCGTGCGCGCGCTTTCGCGCGCAGCTCCGGATAGTGCGCCTTGGCTTCTTTCAGATAGTCCGCCGTCAACCGCTCGTTCCAGGCAGGCACCGACCACGTCGCGGTGCGCTGGAACACGGTGAGCTCGGAAGCCTGCTGCGCGATGATCGGGATCGACTGGATCGCCGACGAGCCGGTGCCGATCACGCCGACGCGCAGGCCGGTGAAGTCGACGCCCTCATGCGGCCATTCGCCGGTGTGGTAGATCGGGCCGCGGAAATCCGCCATGCCGGGAAAGGCGGGCCGGTTCGGCGCCGACAGGCAGCCGACCGCCATGATGCAGAATTTCGCGGTGACCCGGTCGGCGCGGTCGGTCTCGATCAGCCAGTTGGCCGCCTGTTCGTCGAAGGTCGCCGCGGTGACGCGGGTATCGAACACGATCTGGCTGCGCAGGTCGAAGCGGTCGGCGACGTGATTGGCGTAGGCGAGAATTTCGGGCTGCGGAGAATACTTCTCCGACCAGCTCCAGTCCTGATCGAGTTCCTCGGAGAACGAGAAGGAGTATTGCAGGCTCTCGACGTCGCAGCGCGCGCCGGGATAGCGGTTCCAGTACCAGGTGCCGCCGACGCCGCCGCCGGCCTCATAGACCCGGGCGGTGAAGCCAAGCCCGCGCAGCCGGTGCAGCATGTACATGCCGGCGAAGCCCGCGCCGATCACCACGGCATCGAACGTTCCGGTTTCGGCAGGGCGCGCAGTCGTGCGCGCGGTGCTCTCCTGAGCCATGGCCCGTCTCTTCCCTGTGTCGTGTCGTTATGTCTTGGCGGCGCCTCGTTGGACGCGACGAGTAAAAGATTAGGTCGGTTGCGGTGCAGCCCGCAAGCGCATGCGCTGCCGGGTCGGGTATGGCTCCTATGCCGCGGCGTTGATCGCAGCGGTATCTGGAGCAGCCAGACGTGCGGGCGAGCGCGCGCAGCGCGCTTGCTCAGCCGTCGTTGGCCTTCACGATCCGGATCAACTCGTCGCCGTAATGCTCGAGCTTCTTGTCGCCGATCCCGGCGATGTTGCGCAGATCGTTCAGCGTGTCCGGACGCATCGCGGCGATGCCGTCGATGGTGGAATCGTGCAGCACGACATAGGCCGGCACGCCGCGCGCCCGCGCGACCTCCGAGCGCCAGGCGCGCAACGCCGCATGCAGCGCCGGGTTTGCGATGCCGCCCGGGCTGTCGGCTGCGGTCGCGAGATCACCGCGGCGCGACTTGCCGCGGACCGCGCGGTTGCGCGCGCCTTCCGGCTGCTCGCGCAGCATCACCGCGGTCTCGCCCTTCAG
>CALRXG020000392.1:0-7237 GCA_943372075.1 Bordetella parapertussis
CGCCAGGCAGGTCCAGGCCGAGCTGTGTCCGACAGTGAGCGGCTGGGGCATGTCGGAAGCAGGCTGCTATGTTTGCGTCAGCACGCTGAGCGACACCGAAGAACAGCGCTGCACGACCTCAGGCCGCCCCTTGAGCGGACTCGACGTGAAGATCGTCGAGCCGATGAGCGGCAAGGAGCAGCCTCCCGGCGTCGAGGGAGAGATCCTGTGGCATGGCTACACCACGATGCGCGGCTATTTCCGCGATCCGGAGGCGACCGCGGCGACCATCAAGGATGGCTGGCTATGCACCGGCGACCGCGGCTTCCTGCGGCCAGATGGGTTCCTGCAATTCCTCGGCCGATACAAGGAAATGCTGAAGGTGGGCGGTGAGAACGTGTCGCCCGCCGCGCTGGAGACGGAGCTCCTGGCGCTGGTGCCCGCCATCGAGCAAGTGGCGGTGGTCGGCGTGCCCCATCCACGGCTGGCGGAAGTGCCTTGCGCTTACATCGTGCTCAAGTCGGGAACGACCTGCACCATCGAGGACGTGAAGACGCGCTGCAAGGGCAAGATCGCCAGCTTCAAGATCCCGCACTATCTGGTCACGGTCGACGCGCTGCCCATGACGGCATCCGGCAAGGTGCAGCGCGTTCTCCTTCGCGATCGGGCGAAGCAAGACCTGGGCGTGGAAGCGTAAGGCGCGAACCCTTCGAATCGAAGTTGCTACGGGTGCTAGCATCGAACGGTTGCTGCCTGTAATCGCCGCGACGGATCAAGAGCAATCACAGGGATTGCGCTGAAAAACGGAGAGAATGATGAAAGGGACTCAGGACCGCCCGCGCGATTGGATGCGTCATTCCCGTCTGAAGGGCCTTGTCGCGATCGTCGTGGGTGCGGGCAGCGGCATCGGCGAGGAGACCGCACGCATCATTGCCGCCAATGAGGGCATGGTGGTGGTCGCCGATATTCGCGAACAGGCCGCGCACGATGTTGCGTCTGCAATTGTCGCGGATGGCGGCAAAGCCATCGCTGTGATGCTCGACGTCGGAAATCAGGCACAGATTGACGCTGCTGTTGCACGAACGATCCGCGAGTTCGGTCGACTCGATATCGTGGTCAACGCCGCCGCCATGGTGAAGGCCGGTCCGTTGGAGACGTCCGACCTCGAGGATTGGAAGCTGTCTTCCCGAATCAACGTCGAGGGCGCACTCATGCTGGCGCGCACCTGTCTGCCGCATCTGCGCAAGAGCGCCGACGCATCGATCGTACAGGTCGCCTCGCTGGCCGGCATCGGTGCCTATCCCAACGGCGGCGCCTATGGCGTCACCAAGGCGGCGCTGATCGCCCTGACCAAGACGATGGCAATGGAGTGGGTCAAGGACGGTGTTCGCGTCAATGTTGTCAGCCCCGGCACGGTCGAGACGCCGCTGATGCGCGCGGTCCTGACGCCAGAGGTTGTCCAGCAGCGTGCGGCGCGCATCCCGATGCAACGATTGGGACAGCCATCAGAATTGGCCGACACGATCGTCTTCCTCGCCTCACCGATGGCCTCGTTCATTACCGGCCAAAACCTCAACTGCGACGGCGGACTGTCCCAAGCTCTGATGGTGCAGAAGTTTAATCCGGACTTGTAAGTCGCGCGAAAGGGTGAGGGACACGAACGACGTCGCGGTCGGCCAGTCCAGGTCGCGTGATGCGGGGCGCTTTGGCGACAAGCGACGTCGCGGGGCGGCCACACTTACACGTCTTCGCCGACCTTGTGGCTTTATGGTGCGCTCGGAGGGCGTTCGCATCTGACGTGATTTTCAAAGAGTTACGGCTGACGGCGTCGAGTTTTGGTGCAATTCGTGGCCAAAAGTGCCTTTTGGCCCAACCGCTGATTAAGAACCCTGCCGCATACGAGGTCAGGTTGGCCCCGTCGCTCCGGACCTCGTCTACGAGAGCTGTTTTGGGCGCGGCCACAGGCCTCCTTCGGACCATGATTCAGACTCTTCCGGAGACATCGGATCGGCTCCGCCGCCGGTCCGTGCAGGATCGGAATTGAGCCAGCGGTGCAACTCGAGCTTGCCTATCTGGTTGCGGTGGACTTCGTCGGGTCCGTCGGCTAGCCGCAGCAAGCGGGTCGTAGCGAGCGCCGCAGAAAGGAAATGGTCGTTGTTGGTTCCACCCCCACCGAAAACCTGTATTGCCCAGTCAACAATCGTCTGCGCCATGTTTGGCGCGACGACCTTGATCATCGCGATTTCCTGCCGCGCGGCCTTGTTGCCGACCGTATCCATCATATAGGCCGCTCTGAGAGTTAGCAGGCGGGCCTGCTCGATCTTCATGCGCGCTTCGGCCAAGCGCTCAAGCGTAACCGTTTGCTCGGCGAGAGGCTTGCCGAAAGCAACACGTTTTAGCGCTCGCCGGCACATGCGCTCGAGCACGCGCTCGGAAAGACCGATCAACCGCATGCAATGATGGATGCGCCCAGGCCCAAGCCGTCCCTGCGCGATCTCAAATCCACGCCCTTCGCCAAGCAACATGTTGGTGGCGGGCACGCGCACATTGGTGAACATCACCTCGGATGCACGATCCGGCACGCCGTAGAATCCGAGCACCGGCAGCGAACGGACAACGTGCACGCCCGGTGTATCTTTCGGCACAAGAATCATCGATTGGCGCTTGTGACGGTCAGGGTGTGCCGGATCGGTCTGCCCCATGAAGATGATGATCTTGCACCGCGGATCGGTGGCACCGGTCGTGTACCACTTGCGGCCGTTGATCACGTAATCGCCGCCGTCACGCACGATTAGGCTGGCGACATTGGTCGCGTCCGACGAGGCAACGTCAGGCTCGGTCATCGCGAACGAAGAACGAATTTCGCCCGCGAGCAACGGCTTCAGCCAGCGCTCCTTCTGCGCCTCCGTACCATAGCGCAGGATCGTCTCCATGTTGCCGGTGTCCGGCGCACTGCAGTTGAAGACCTCGGGAGCAAGATGCGAGCGCCCCATGATTTCACACAGCGGCGCATATTCGAGATTCGTCAGCCCGTCCTCGTGAGCCGGCAGAAACAGGTTCCACAAGCCGGCACGTTGGGCGAGCGGCTTCAGCTCCTCGACAACCGGATGCACGGCCCAGGGCCCGAGGCGTTCCGCCTCCTGATAGTATCGGTGCTCATTCGGATAGATGTGCTCCATCATAAAGCGCTGGATGCGCTCGGCCAGTTCAAGGCTGCGTTTGCTTTGGGTGATATCCACGTAAATTCTCCTTAACGGGTGCGCAGGCCGTCCCTGAGCGTGTTTCGGGTGATCTTTCCGGATTCCGTCTTCGGCAGATCGTCCAACACGCGAATGTCGACGGGGCATTTGTAGGCTGCCAGTCGCTCGCGACAGAAGTGGGAGAGCGCGGCGACATCGATTATCGTACCAGCTTGGGCGGACACGAACGCCACCACCGTCTCTCCCCGATAGGAATCGGCGGCGCCGACGACGGCTGCCTCGCGCACACCCGGAAAGCCGTAGATCACGTCCTCAACCTCGCGTGGCCAGACCTTGAAGCCGGAGGCGGAGATCATGTCTTTCTTGCGGTCCACCAGATAGAACCAGCCGTTCTCGTCAAAGAAGCCGACGTCGCCGCTGTGCAGCCAACCATTGCTCAGCACCTCGTCGGTTTCCGTCGGCTTTTTCCAGTAGCCCGCCATCACGCCCGAGCCGCGCACAACTACTTCGCCATGCTCGCCGGGCCCGAGCGGGCGACGCTCGTCATCAACGACGATCGCATCGACGGCGGCCGTCGGCCTGCCGATAGAAAGCGCACCGGACCCTGGATCGACGGGAATCGGACCTTCGTTGGGTGCAAGGTGACTTGCAGAGGTCAGTTCAGTCATTCCGTAGGAACTGCGGATCGCCCTCCCAAACCGTTTCGCGAACGCGTCGATGACCGAAGGAGCAATCGGCGCGCCGCCGGAATAGAGATGTACAAAGCTCTCGAAATGGCGGCTGGTCGCGTCGGCCTGGTTCATGAGTGCGATGAACGCGGTAATGGCGCCCACGATGAATGTCGGCCGCCATTCAAGAAAGGCATCGAGCGCGACTTGCGGCTGGAAGCGATAGGTCAGCACCATCGCCGCGTGCGCGGCAAATGCCGCGACCATCTGGATCTCGAAGCCGGTGATGTGGAACAGCGGCGCGACACCAAAGATCCGCGACATGCCGTTCAGCTCAAAATGATCGCGGCAGATCACCGCCGTAGCCACCAGATTACGATGCGCCAGCATCGCACCCTTGGGAACGCCCGTGGTTCCGGACGTGTAGAGCAGCAGACCGATGTCGTCGGAGGTCAGAACCGGAGCCGGCGGGGCCAGTTGGTCTTCGGCGAGGATCATGTCCAGCGCGTGAACTTGCGGCGCTCGGCCCGGCTCCGGCAGCACGCGGACATCATTTCTCATCTGGAATTCGCAAGCGGCAGTCCAGAGCACCAGTTCGGGATCGACCGTAGTGGCCGCCGGGAAAACATTCTCCCATTGATCATCGTGGCAAATCACCGCCTTGGGTTCGCAGTCCTTGAACAGCTTCCGAAGCTCCGGCGTGCGGTACATCGGGTTGAGGCTGACGACAATGGCGCCGACCTTCCAGGCCGCCAAGCTGGCGATGACGAATTGCGGCACATTCTGAAGAATAATGGCGACCCGGTCCCCCCGCCCAACTCCTTTGCGCGCGAACACTCCCGCGAGCCGGTCGCTGTACAGGTCAACATCGCCATAGGTCCACGTCGCATCGAAATAGAACAGTGCTGGTGCCCCGCGCGGCGCGGCACGAAACAGATCGAGCGCCGTCAGCGTTCTGTGATCGGGAACAGCGACAGGCGCATCCCCGAGACGCGCCCGCAGCCGGCCTGCGGCTTCCTCATAAGCGCGCAGCCGTGATGCGGAATCGGAGTCGGCCATCATCCTCGTTGCCCGTTGCCACCGTGGTCGCGACGATTCGCGCCGCGCCCAGCCCTGCCGCTTCGATGGCCGGCCGCCGTCATCATCGCGTCGCGGACGACGCCGGCGCTCCGGAAACTACTCATTGGACCTTTTCCCTCGATAGACCGAGCCGAGACGGGCGTGCGGCGACGCGGCGCGGTTCGCAAGGGGCGGTCGGACCATCCCGCTCTCCTTTGCCTGAATGACAACGCGCGTGCGCCGGATGTGGAGACGTACTAGCACCTGCGCGGCGTCAACGTCGCGCGCCCGGATCGCATCCATGATCAGGACGTGCTGGGGATCGGAGAAAGGGAAGCCGTCCTTGGCATAGGTTTCGCTGACGAACTGTCGCCGGAAATGCTGCGTGCTGTTCCAGAAACGCTCGACCATCGCCAGCAGTTGCGGCATCTGCGCGCGCGAATATGTGCGTAGATGAAACTCCCGATCAAGCTGGATGTATTCCTCGAGCGTCGTGACCTGCTCGAGTTCACGCACGATGCGGTCAAGCGTCTCGATGTCCTCGTCGGTCAGGTTCGGTACACTTTCGCCGATAGCCAGCGGTTCGACTGCTTCGCGGATCTTGTAGATCTCGATCGACTCCTCGGAATTGACGTCCGCAATCCAGGCACCGCGATTCGGCGCCATCACGACCAGCCCCTCGTTCTCGAGCTGCTTCAGGGCTTCGCGCACGGGAATGCGACTCGCTCCGAAATGCGCCGCGAGAAGCTCCTGCCGGATCCGCGTACCCGGCCGCATCTCCCCGCTCAAAACCGCGCTGCGGATTTCACTTGCGATCCGCTCGCTCATCAGCCGACCGCCATCCGGATCGTCTTCATTGGCGTCGCGCGCCGCGTCGTTCCAATGGGGAGGCCGCTGATAGGCACTCATGAAAGGCCCTCCTTGTCAGTGAATGGCCGCGTACATGATCTTGTCTTCGGTCGCATCGGCCCGCGTCATTTCCTCGACGATACGCCCGCCGCGCGCGACCAGTATTCGATCCGAGATCGCCAGGATCTCCGGCAAATAGGAAGAGATCACGACGACCGCCTTGTTCTCGCGCGCCAGCCCGCGAATTGCCTGGTGGATCTGCGGAATGGCGCTGACGTCGACGCCTCGCGTCGGCTCGTCGAAGATGACCACTGTCGGTTCCTGCGCCAGAGACTTCCCCACCACGACCTTCTGTTGATTGCCGCCTGAATATTCCACAATCTTCAACGTTCGCTTCAGCGCAGAGATGGAGAGTGCCGAGATCCATCGATCGGCAATCCGCTTCATCTCGCGCGCGGAGTAGAAGAACCGCCTGATGCGCGGCGACGACAGATAGCCAAGATAGATATTCTGATCCACCGTCATCGTCTCGAAGAAGCCGTCGACCTTCCGATCCTCGGTGATATATGCGATTCCGTCGCGCACCGCCTGCCGCGGCACCCGGTAGCGGACCGGCTTATCCCGCAGGTAGATCATCCCGCCGCGGAGGAAGTTGCGCTTGCGCGCGCCGCTGACGATCTGCGCGATCTCGGAACGTCCTGCGCCAACCAGTCCGAAAATTCCGACCACTTCCCCGTTGAAGACAGAGAAGGACATATTCTTGACGATGCTGCCCATAGTCACATTCTCGACCGAAAGCACCTTCTCTCCGCGCGCCGACTCCGGCTTCGGTGCAGCCGGATCAGCCCCGTGGGTCGCGTACTGAGCTGCCGTTTCCTCGCGGCCAACCATCATGCGCACGAGCGAGTCGCGGGTGACGTCCTTTGCGGGCACCGTGGCGACGAGCTTGCCGTCCCGGAGTACGGTGATGCGATCGGCGATATTGAGCGCTTCTTCCAGCGCATGCGAGATGAAGATGATCCCGGCGCCCTTCTCCTTCAGGGTGTTGAGAAGATGAAACAGATGCTGCGTTTCTTCGGGCGTCAGCGACGCAGTCGGTTCATCGAAGATGAAGACCTGTGCATTGTGACGTACGGCACGCACGATCTCGACCATCTGCCGCTTGGCAGTTCCGAGATTCTCGACCAGCACCAGCGGATCGACATTGAAGTTCATCGATTGCAACGACTGCGTCGCCGCAATATTGATCTTGCTGTAGACAGTAACCCACTTCTCCATGCCGAGTTCGAGATTCTGCGCGACCGTCATTGACGGCACCAGGCTGGACTCCTGGTAGACCATCGCGACGCCGCCCTCGAGCGCCTCCTTTGGCGAGGCAAACGAGACCTTGCGTCCGCGGATCATATAGTCCCCGGAGGTCAGGACGATTGCGCCGGCGATCGCCTTGCACAACGTCGACTTTCCCGCACCATTCTCGCCCAG
>CALRXG020000393.1:0-7226 GCA_943372075.1 Bordetella parapertussis
CGGCCTTGACCTCGGCGAGGACAGCGACAGCGGAGCAGATCTGGCCAGGCGTGCAATAGCCGCACTGATAGCCGTCATGCTCGACGAAAGCCGCCTGCATCGGGTGCATACGGTCCGGCGTGCCGAGCCCTTCGACGGTGGTGACACTGTCGCCCTCATGCATCACCGCGAGCGACAGGCAGGAATTGATCCGGCGGCCATTCACCATCACCGTGCAGGCGCCGCACTGGCCATGATCGCAGCCCTTCTTGCTGCCGGTCAGCTTCAGATGCTCGCGCAGCGCGTCGAGCAGCGTGGTCCGGGTGTCGATCTCGAGGGCATGCGCATTGCCGTTGACGTTGAAGGATACTTTCATCATCGCGGGGGCTCCGCTCGGGGCTGACGGACCTTGCGCTCGGCCCGGACGCGGAATCTCGGTCGCAAAGGCCGGCGTCGCCAACGTGCCTGCGCCGGCGATCAAGAGTTCGCGCCGGGAAAGTTCCAGACCAATGGGACCACCAGGTCCTGGACTGCGCCTTGGCATACCGTTCTCCATCGTCGTGATGCATTCCAACTTGCAGACCGGCCGGGTGTTTCAATTCGCGTCGTCACCCGGGGGCCGGCACACTTGGCGACAGCTAGGCGTGCGGCGATGAACGCGTTAGATGCCGAAACCTGCATGCACCTATCGACGGGGCTCATGAATGCATGGGGATTGGGACCGCCCATGCGCGACATAATTGCGCAATCCGGTCCAATAACCGGCTGTACGGATCGCTTTGGGCTTGCGCAGGATCATGTAGGATGCCGTGACGATCCCGCCGCCCGCCGACCCCATGGAACTGGCTAATGACTGCGCATGTCATAGTGACCGACGAAGCCGCCACCCGCGTGATCCGGCTGCGCCGGCCCGAGAAGAAGAACGCGATCACCCAGGAGATGTTTCGCGCGATCAGCGACGCGATCGACAAGGCGCAGAATAATCCGAAGATCCGCTGCCTGATCGTCACCGGCGGCTCCGGCGTATTCACTGCCGGCAACGACATCGAGGACATGCTCGCGCAGGGCACCTCGACCGGCGAGACGCCGCCCGCCTCCGACCTGGTCCGGTTCCTGTATTCATTGGCCCACAATGTGAAACCGGTCATCGCGGCCGTCGACGGCGTCGCGATGGGCATCGGCACCACCATGCTGTTCCACTGCGACTACGTGCTGGCCAGCAAGACCGCGCTGTTCTCGACGCCATTCTCCAATTTCGGCCTGGTGCCGGAAGGTGCCTCCAGCCTGCTGATGCCGCGCACGATGGGCCACCAACGTGCCTTCGCGATGCTGGTGATGGGCCGCACCATGTCGGCCGATGACGCCCGTGTTGCCGGCTTCGTCAACACCGTAGTGGCACCGGGCCATGCCGAGGTCGAGGCGCACAAGGTGGCGCGCGAGATATGCGCGCTGCCCGCCGAGGCGGTGGCGATCTCGCGGCGGCTGATCCGGCTGCCGCCGGAGGACGTCACCCGCCGCATCGAGCAGGAGAACCACCTGTTCGGCGAACGGATGCGCTCGAAGGAAGCAATCGGTGCCTTCAAGGCGTTCATGGCGCGCACGAAGGATTGAACGAAGCGTCGGGATTGAAACGAAGCGTCGCAAAATTGTAGTGGCGTCGCGCCATGATCGTGTGTTCCATGGACAGGTCATGAGACAGCCCCGCCTGACGTTTCTCGCCGCGCTGTGCGCGCTCGAACTGGCCGCAGCAAGCCCCGGCCTGGCGCAGGGCGCCACGCCGGTCGACTTGCGCATCCTCGCGATCAACGACTTCCATGGCTATCTGCGGCCGCCGCCGGGCGGCATCCACATCACCGATCCCGCTGATGCGACCAAGAAGATCATGGTGCCCGCCGGCGGCTCCGAGCGGATGGCCACCGTCGTCAAGCGGCTGCGCGAAGGACACAAGAACAACATCTTCGTTGCGGCCGGCGATCTGATCGGCGCGAGCCCGTTCCTGTCGGCCATGTTCCATGACGAGCCGACCATCGAATCGCTCTCGATGATGGGGCTTGCGATCTCCTCGGTCGGCAATCACGAATTCGACGAGGGCAAGGACGAACTGCTGCGGATGCAGAACGGCGGCTGCCACCCGGTCGACAAATGCCAGGGGCCGCACCCGTTCACGGGCGCCAAATTCCACTATCTCGCCGCCTCCACGATCGACCGGACCACCGGCAAGCCGGTGTTTCCACCGTACGAGATCAAGGAGTTTGACGGCGTCCCGGTCGCCTTCATCGGGCTGACGCTGAAGAACACCCCGAACCTGGTCTCGCCGGCCGGCGTCGCCAGCCTCGACTTCCGCGACGAGGCCGACACCGTCAATGCGCTGGTCCCCGAATTGAAGGCGAAAGGCGTCGAGGCGATCGTGGTCTTGATCCACGAGGGCGGCTTTCCCACCGGCAACTATAATGAATGTCCCGGCATCTCGGGACCGATCGTCGACATCGTCAAGAAGTTCGACAAGGCAGTCGACGTCGTGATCTCCGGCCACACCCACCAGGCCTACATTTGCCAGATCGACGGACGGCTGGTCACGTCAGGCGACAAATACGGCACGCTGGTCACCGCGATCGATCTTCAGCTCGATCCGAAGACCCATGACGTGATCAGCGCCAGGGCCGACAACACCATCGTACGGATCGCCGGTACGGCCAAGGACCCCGAGCAAAGCGCGCTGCTGGAATCCTATGACCGGCTCGCCGCGCCGATCGCCAACCGCCCGGCGGGCTCGGTGACGGAAACCCTGTCACGTACGCCCACCGAAACCGGCGAGAGCGTGCTCGGCGACATCGTCGCCGACGCACAGCTGCTCGCGACGAGCTCCGAGCCGAATGGCGGCGCGGTGATCGCCTTCACCAATCCGGGCGGCGTGCGCACCGACATCACAAAGCGCGAGGACGGCGCGGTGACCTATGCAGACATCTTCGCGAGCCAGCCGTTCCGCAACCAGCTCGTGACGATGACGCTGACCGGCAAGCAGCTCAAGGACGTGCTGGAACAGCAATGGGCCGACCCGAAGCGACCGCGCGCGCTCCAGGTCTCCAGGGGATTCTCCTACGCGTGGGATGCGAGCAAGCCCGACGGCGCGCGCATCATCGCCGAACGGATGTCGCTCGACGGCAAGCCGATCGCCCCCGCCGCGAGCTACCGTGTCACCGTGAACAATTATCTCGCCGAGGGCGGCGACGGCTTCACGGTGTTCAAGGCGGGAACGGCGCAGCAGTTCGGCGTCTATGACGTCGATGCGCTGTATGCCTACTTCAAGGCCAGCAGCCCGGTCGGCCCAGCCGCAGGAAAGCGGATCGAGCGGATCAATTGAGCCACCCGGCCACCCCGCTTTCGAACCGGTGAGTGGAACGATACGGGATGATCGAAGCTTGGGCCTTTCCGGTGGGCCGGCAACGGCCTACATTAGGGATCGTTCGCGCATGAACTTTACGGGAATGCCGCTGCGCGCATTTTCGGATCATGCGTCCTCGCACGCGCTTCCTTTGCGCCGGGAATTTGCATGACACTGCTTCTGACGCACACCGCCTGCCTCAACCATTTGACCCCTCCCGGACATCCCGAACGTCCCGATCGGCTGCGCGCGGTCGCCGAGGTGCTGGGAGAGGATCGCTTCAAGACATTGGTGCGCGACCTCGCGCCGGAAGGCGACCTCGACACCGTGCTGCTCTGCCATGGCGAACATTATGTCGGCGAGCTGCGCCACATCGCGCCGACCTCCGGCATGATCTATATCGACGGCGACACCTCGATGTCGCCCGGCACCTGGGAAGCCGTGATGCGCGGCGTCGGCGGCGCGGTGGCCGCCACCGATGCGGTCATGGAAGGCAAGCACCAGAACGCCTTCGTCGCGGTTCGGCCGCCGGGCCATCACGCCGAGAAGTCGACGCCGATGGGCTTCTGCTTCTTCGACAATGCCGCGATCGCGGCGCGCCACGCGCAGCGCAAATACGGCATCAAGCGCGCCGCGGTGATCGATTTCGACGTCCATCATGGCAACGGCACGCAGGATATCTTCTGGGCCGATCCGACCGTGATGTACTGCTCGACGCATCAGATGCCGCTGTTTCCCGGCACCGGAGCCTCCGGCGAGCGCGGCGAGCACGACACTGTCGTCAACGCGCCGCTGGCGCCCGGCGACGGCGGCGCCAAATTCCGCGCCGCGTTCGAGAACCTGATCCTGCCACAGCTCGAGAAGTTTTCCCCAGAGCTGGTCGTCATCTCGGCGGGCTTCGACGCGCATCACCGCGATCCCCTGGCCTCGATCAACCTGACGGGCGAGGATTTCGGCTGGGTCACGCGCAAGCTGATGGATCTCGCCAACAAGAGCGCCGGCGGCCGCGTTGTCTCCGTCCTGGAGGGCGGATACGATCTCGAGGGGTTGAAAGAGTCGGTGGCATCTCACGTCACCGCATTGATGGGCGCGTAAAACCCCGCCACAATAAGCTCGCAAAAATTCGATTGATTCTGCGCACAGACACGTGCGCAGTCGGGAACACGAGATGGCCGAAAATACCCAAGCCGACGTCAAGAAGCTGTCCTTCGAGCGCGCGATCGAGGAACTCGAATCGATCGTCAAGCGGCTCGAGGACGGCAAGGTCCCGCTTGAGGAATCGGTGACGATCTATGAGCGCGGCGAAGCGCTGAAGCGGCGCTGCGAGGAATTGCTGCGTCAGGCCGAGGCCCGCGTCGACAAGATCACCACCGACGCGTCAGGCCAGGCGACCGGCACGGAGCCGCTCGACGTCCAGTAGCGCCACGCTGCGACAACCCCCACGATCATGCGACAGAATGTCCGCGCCGGCGGACGATTATTGCTACGCATTTCCAGCAATCCGTGGGACTACGGGCTGGCCGTGGCGGCCGGCCGCGGTCACGAATCAGGCCGATCCGGACCGGCCGGCTGCCGTTAAATTGGGCGACATGGAACCCATGATCAGCCCCAAGCATTGAAAAGACTGGCTTTTTCAATACAAGGCATAGGAACCCAGCGCCCCTAGCGGGTTGGCTTTGGCGACGGCTTTGGTGTAATGCTTCCAGTTCTATGGGCATTTGAGGGTGGCGGGCGGCCCGGATTCTTCGGGCGGCAAGCATCTCAAATGGTTCGACAAAACTGAACCGGGACGGGTGAAGAGCGACCAAGGTGATGCATATCACGTGGTCCAATCCGGAGTGAATCTAGCTTTACAACCAGGCACCGGCCTGCCGGGGCGGCACCCAGTGTCTGGCATTCGCTGCGCGGTGAGCGCGCCAACCCATCTCGCGTCGGGCGGTTCGCTCCGACAGGCAAAAATTGGAAATTCGCTGTGACCACATTTAGTAAAACGCCGCTTCTTGACACTATTCGCACGCCGGATGACCTGCGCAAGCTGAAGGTCGAGCAGGTGCGGCAGGTTGCCGACGAGCTCCGCCAGGAAACCATCGACGCCGTGTCGGTGACGGGCGGCCATTTCGGCGCCGGCCTCGGCGTGGTCGAACTGACCACCGCCATCCACTACATCTTCGACACCCCGCGCGACCGCCTGATCTGGGACGTCGGCCACCAAGCCTACCCGCACAAGATCCTGACCGGTCGCCGCGACCGCATCCGCACGCTGCGCACCGGCGGCGGCCTCTCCGGCTTCACCAAGCGCACCGAGAGCGACTACGATCCGTTCGGCGCCGCGCATTCCTCGACCTCGATTTCGGCCGGCCTCGGCATGGCCGTGGCGCGCGATCTCTCGGGCGGCAAGAACAACGTTATCGCCGTGATCGGTGACGGTGCGATGTCAGCCGGCATGGCCTATGAGGCCATGAACAACGCCGGCGCAATGAACTCGCGCCTGATCGTGATCCTCAACGACAACGACATGTCGATCGCGCCGCCGGTCGGTGCGATGAGCGCCTATCTGTCGCGCCTGTACTCCGGCAAGACCTACCGCTCGCTGCGCGAGGCCGCCAAGCAAATCAACAAGCGCCTGCCCAAGATCCTCGCCAACCGCGCCAACCGCGTCGAGGAATATTCCCGCGGCTTCATGATGGACGGCGGCACGCTGTTCGAAGAGCTCGGCTTTTATTATGTCGGCCCGATCGACGGTCATAATCTCGACCATCTGCTGCCGGTGCTGAAGAACGTCCGCGACATGGAGACCGGGCCGATCCTGGTCCACGTCGTGACCCAGAAGGGCAAGGGCTACGGCCCGGCCGAAGCCTCCGCCGACAAGTACCACGCCGTCGTCAAGTTCGACGTCGCGACCGGCACCCAGGCCAAGGCCAAGCCGAACGCGCCGGCCTACCAGAACGTGTTCGGCCAGAGCCTGGTCAAGGAAGCCCAGAAGGACGACAAGATCGTCGCCATCACCGCGGCGATGCCGTCGGGCACCGGCGTCGACATCTTCAACAAGGCGTTCCCGGATCGCACCTTCGACGTCGGCATCGCCGAGCAGCACGCGGTGACCTTCGCCGCCGGCCTCGCCACCGAAGGCTACAAGCCGTTCTGCGCGATCTACTCGACCTTCCTGCAGCGCGGCTACGACCAGGTGGTCCATGACGTCGCGATCCAGAGCCTGCCGGTCCGCTTCGCGATCGACCGCGCCGGCCTGGTCGGCGCCGACGGCGCGACCCATGCCGGCTCGTTCGACAACGCCTATCTCGGCTGCCTGCCCAACATGGTGATCATGGCGGCCTCCGACGAGGCGGAGATGGTCCACATGGTGGCGACCCAGGTCGCGATCAACGATCGTCCGAGCGCGCTGCGCTATCCCCGCGGCGAAGGCCGCGGCGTCGAGATGCCGGAAGTCGGCATTCCCCTGGAGGTCGGCAAGGGCCGCATCATCCGCGAGGGCAAGAAGGTCGCGCTGCTGTCGTTCGGTACCCGCCTCGCCGAGTGCGAGAAGGCGGCCGACGAGCTCGCCGCGCATGGCCTCTCCGCCACGATCGCGGATGCGCGCTTCATGAAGCCGCTCGACGAGGACATGATCCTGAAACTCGCGCGCGACCACGAGATCCTGATCACGATCGAGGAAGGCTCGGTCGGCGGTTTCGGCTCGCATGTGGTGCAGTTCCTGACCGACCACGGCATGCTCGACAGTGGAATGCTCAAGTTCCGCTCGATGGTCCTGCCCGACGTGTTCCTCGACCACGACACGCCGGCGGCGATGTATGCCCGCGCTGGTCTCGACGCCAAGAGCATCGTTGCCAAGGTGTTCGAAACCCTCGGC
>CALRXG020000394.1:0-7222 GCA_943372075.1 Bordetella parapertussis
GAGCCTGCGGTGCGAGGCCTTTCGGGGCGCCGACCGCCTGGAAGAGCGAGTCGGCGTTCGGGAGATCGATCACTCCGCCCACTTTGACCGCGGAGTTCGACAGCCCCGGCCGGTGAATCATCACCATGTCTCCGAGACCGACGTGCAGATTGGCTGCCGTCTGCTGGGCGACGAGAACGCCGTCTAACGACCCAAGAAGAAGCCGGATCTCGCCGGGGAACGAGGCAGTATAGGAGGGGTCGAGGCCAAGGACCTGTCCAGCTCCCGTCGTCTGCACCGTGCCGTCGGTCGAGGACTCGAAGCCGTCGACAGATGCGTAGTCGACCGTCTGCACCTTCGCGAGCGGGTTTGCCTTCGAGGCTGCTTCCTTTATGGCCTCGAGTGAGGCGCCGAAAGCCAATTGGATCTGCCAATCGACAGGCACGGTGGCGATCGCCCGGGTCGTCATGCTCGCAGAGCTGGCCCGAAGAAATATGCCGAGGACGGCGATAAGAGCCACCACGCACGCGACCCCTGCGACGGCACCGATCAAGCGTCCCGAGCGCGCCCGGACGAGTCCGGAGATCCATGGCCCTATCATCGCTCATCTCCCGCCGCGGAACACATTTGGCCGTGGTCCATGTGCCAGATCCGCTCCATGCGTTCGGCAATGGCGAGATCATGCGTGGCGATCACCAGCGCGGTCGGAGAGCCTGCCAGCCAATTCAAGAGACCATCGATCAATGCGAGCCCGGTCGCCTGATCAAGCTGCCCCGTAGGCTCGTCCGCCAAAAGGAGCTGCGGGCGCGCCGCGATCGCGCGAGCCATGGCCACGCGCTGTCCCTGCCCGCCGGACAGTTCCTCGGGCAACTTATTTGCCAGATCGGCAAGGCCGACGCGCTTGAGTGCTTCCATAGCGGTGGCGCGCGCGTCGTCCCGCCCGTCCTTCAAAATAAGGGGAAGCTCGACGTTCTCGATGACGCTCAGCGGCGCCATGAGGCTAGGCGATTGAAAAACCATGGCGACCTTGCCGGGCAGCAGACCATCCCGGCGTCCCAGAAGCGGCCAGCGCATTTCGCCCGCGCTCGGGATGTCGAGACCCGCCATAAGGTGCAGGAGGGTGGATTTTCCGCTTCCCGAGGGTCCCAGTAAAGCGATCCGATCCCCCGCTCTGACCCGACACGTCGTCGGAGCGAGCGCTGCCACGGTCTTGCCGCCGCGCTGGAAGGAGCGGGCCGCTCCGAACGCTTCGACGAGATCAATCATGGACAATCCGCCCGTCTTTGATCCGCAGAATGCGGTCGGCGCATTGCGCCAGGGACGCGCTATGGGTCGCGACCAGAATGGCGCAGCCCGCGCGCCGCCTCTCGTCGAGGAACTCGAGAATGCGATGCTCGGTGTCGGCGTCGACCTCGGCCGTCGGCTCGTCGCAGATCAGGATGTCCGGATCGGCTGCGAGCGCGACGGCAAGGCCGGCTCGCGCGGCCTCGCCGCCGGAGAGCTGCGATGGCATTGCATCGCCATGCTCGCCGATGCCGAGCCGCTGCAGCAGCGAACCCTGCTCGCCCTTGCCCGACAGCTCGATTTGCAGCGCGATGTTAGAGGACACCGTCAAGTGGTCGAACAGGTTGCCGGACTGCATCAGCATGCCGATATGGCGAGCGCGCAGACGAGCCCGTGTTGCTTCTGGCCGGCGCGATAGGCGCTCTCCCATTACATCCACATGACCGCCGTCGGGCTCGTCCAGACCGGCGAGGCAGGCGAGCAGCGTCGACTTCCCACTCCCCGACGGGCCGACCAGGGCAACCATCTTGCCGGCCTCGAGCTGCACATCGACGCCCCTCAACGCCGGCGTCTCATCGTCGCCGACGTGGAAGAACCGATACAGCTCATGGCCGCGGAGCGCGCTCATGTCACTGCCAACGGAAAGAGTTCGACATCAGCCGCCACTGATCCACATTGTCGGCGCCGAGCGGCGCGGACAGGTCGAGCGTGACCAAGCTGCCGTTCTTGAACATGAGGTAGCGATCGTGCTCTAGCCGGATCTGCTTGCCGGTCACGGCGTTAGGAGCGGAGTTCGAGGCGTAGGAGATGAGCACAGCAGCGCCCGATTTGAGCTTCACGTCCTTGACCGTCTTGATCTCCACGGCGTGGCCCCCCTTCTGCAATTCGGCGGCTTCCCGTGTTTTGGCAATCGCGCCGCTTGGCGCCTGGTCAGTCTTCGAAACAGCCAGATCGACGATGTTGTACTTGTCCGAAAAACGGGCGCCGTCGGCACGATCGGTGCGAGCCCAGCCCTCGGGGACTTTCATGGCGAAACCCAATGGCGACTTGTATTCAACGAAGACTTGGCTGTCCGGAATATCGCCCGGTGGATTCCTCTCCGGCGCGACAGCCGTCTCCCGAGCGAGGGCAGGCGCGGCGGTGATCGGCACGGCCATCGAAGCTACCAGCGCAAACGCCAGTGATGATGCGATGAGGTGATTTCTTGATCGGGTCATGTCGGTGTTCCTTGAAGGGTCGTTGCGGCTTGGCTGTCGAAACGTCATCGCGACGGCGGGTCCACAAGTCTAAAAAGGGATGCGATGCGGGCGGCTCACAGCGGGCGCGAGCCGCCCAGAACTCGAGCGTTAGTCGTCGTCGCCCTCGTGGCCGTTTTCGTTCTGCTCGTCATCGGCCATGGCTGTCTTCACGACCTGACCGCTTTGGGTGTCGACGAGTACCTTGTGTTTCTGGCCGTCTTTGAGGATCTCGACCTCGAAAGCGACAACGCCATTCTGATCCTCGATGCCGGTGCCCACCGCCTTGCCGCCGACTTTGTTTTCGGCGGTCGCAATCGCTTGCGACATCGTCACCTTGGCGTTGGCCAGGATCGCCGGTTCGTTGGTCTTCGAGTCGTTCTCTTTCGCCATGGCGGCGCCCACCAGACCGAGTGTGCTGGCGGCAAAGACTCCGGCCATAGCTAAATTGAGAAGTTTGGAACGCGTCATAAGGATTCTCCTGTGCTTGGCTCGGCGAACCGAGCTTTGCGCCCTTGTTTAGGAGAATGCGCTTGCGACGATCACAGGCGTTCGACTGCGACTATACAATTTGCCAATGTTGGCCATCGCGCGTGGACAGAAAATAGCGCGCGTGAGATTGCTCTCACATGGACGTTTTCAAGCGCGACGCGCACCCACTCCGTCGATGGCTCAGCGCTTCTGTTGCTCGGCAGGAGTTTGGCCTGCTCCTGGTTTTTCTTGGCGTTGCCGCTCTTTTCCTCGCGTTCGGACTCCTCGCTGCGGAGGTGATGGAGGGTGACACCGCAGCTTTCGATAAAGCGATTCTCGTGTTCTTCCGACAGCCCCGAGACATGGCGAACACAATTGGACCCTTATGGCTCAAGGAAGCCGCGCGAGACCTAACGGCGCTTGGCAGTACGGTCGTACTCAGTTTCGTCTTTGTAGCTGTGCTGGGTTATCTCATTATGCTGCGCAAGCGTGCCGCCGCCTTACTAATCCTCGGAGCAGTGTCGGGCGGTCAATTAATCAGCACCCTCCTTAAGTTGAGTTTTGAGCGCGCGCGGCCCGACCTCGTTCCAAATGCCCCGCATGTGTTCACGGCGAGCTTCCCCTCAGGCCACACAATGCTCTCGGCCATCACGTACCTCACGTTGGCCGCGCTCCTCGCACGCGTTGAGCCCCGCCGCTCCGTAAGGAACAGCTGCGCGGCCAGCTTGGCGAGCATACGTAGAGCATTTCTAATGTTCGTGCAGGGAGGCAGCTTGACGCCGACTGGGTGGCTGCTCACAAACGTCGCATGAGCGACTATCCGCATTTACTTTACGAACTGCTGCTCGGCAATGCCCCACGGGGCTTTGCCGGCACCATCGTGGCGTTGAAGTCGGCGGCGTACGGGACGGTTGCAGCCGAGCGCGAACAGCAACTGATCGAAATGGGTTTCATCGAAGGCGCGCGGGTCGAAATCCTGCACGAGGGAGCCATCGCACGCGATCCGATCGCTGTGCGCGTTGACAATATCACGATCGCATTGCGGCGGCGCGAAGCCATGGCTGTCGTGGTGCGATGACCGGTTTCGACCGATGACGGCGGCTCCCTTGCACATCGCGCTGGTCGGTGCCCCTAACAGTGGCAAGACTTCGCTGTTCAACGCGCTAACCGGCAGCCGTCAGAAGGTCGCCAACTATCCCGGCGTCACCGTCGTCACCTCGATCGCGGTACGCAAGGGCGGCATCGCCGAACTGCTCCAGCGCACCGACGAATTCGCGGGGCATCTCAGCAAAAACACACGCGACGACACCTGGATGCCGCTGACCATCGCCGAATTGAAGGCCACCCAGCGCGAGGCCGACCGTATCATCCGCGAGACGGTAACGATGTCGCCGAAACCTGACACGCTGATCACGCGCGTCGATGCCGTGGTGCTGCATCCGGTGTTCGGCCTTATCATTCTTGCGCTGATTCTGTTCGTCATGTTCCAGGCGGTGTTCAGTTGGGCGCAGCCGGTGATGGAATTGCTGTCGTCGGCGTTCGTCGCGCTCGGCAAGCTGGTACATGACGTGCTGCCGGACGGCTTGCTGGCGAGCTTCCTGCAAAACGGTGTCATCTCCGGTGTCGGCAGCGTCATCGTGTTTCTGCCGCAGATCATTCATCATCTTCCTGTTCATCCTGCTGCTGGAAGATTTCGGCTACATGGCGCGTGCGGCATTTCTAATGGACCGCATCATGGGCGGCGCTGGTCTGCATGGCCGCGCCTTCATTCCGTTGCTGTCGAGTTTCGCCTGCGCCATTCCCGGCATCATGGCGACGCGCGTCATCGACAATCGCCGCGACCGGCTGACGACGATCTTGATCGCGCCGCTGATGACCTGTTCGGCGCGCATTCCCGTTTACACGCTGATCATCTCCGCCTTCATTCCGGCCAAACAGATCGGTGGTTGGATCAATCTGCAAGGTCTGGTTATGTTCGGGCTTTACACGGCCGGCATCGCCAGCGCGCTCGGCGTATCCTTCGTCGTTAAGTTCTTCATGTGGCGTGACTACCAGCCTGCGCAGTTTATGCTCGAACTGCCCGACTACAAGGTGCAGCGGCTGCGCAGCATTGCCATCGGCGTCTACACCCGCGCTAAAATGTTTCTGTGCCGGGCCGGTACCACGATCCTGTCGATGATGGTGCTGATCTGGTTTCTGGCCTCATTTCCGCAGCCGCCGGTGGGCGCCGAAGGGCCGGCGATCAACTACAGTCTCGCGGCGATGATCGGCCATGCGCTGGAGCCGATTCTCGCGCCGCTCGGCTTCAACTGGCAGATCGCGGTGGCGCTGATTCCGGGCATGGCGGCGCGCGAAGTCGCGGTGGCTGCGCTGGGTACGGTCTACGCCATCGAGGGCGGCAAGGAAGCCGCTGGTCAGATCGGCCAGATGCTCGCCAGCAAATGGAGTCTCGCGACCGCGCTGTCGCTGCTGGTATGGTACATCTTCGCGCCGCAATGCGCATCGACGCTGGCGGTGATCCGGCGGGAGACGGGCAGCGCCGGTTGGATGGTTATGACTTTCACCTACATGCTCGCGCTGGCTTATATCGCGAGCCTGCTGACCTACAATCTCGTGCGCGGCTTCGGACTGACATAAGGATTTGGCGCTACGCCAGCCGAACGATCTCAAAGCGGACCCTCAGCACCCAGTGCTGACGACATCATGATATCGCTTGCCAGAAATGAAGTGTCGGGTCGGACACTGGAAACCGTCGTTGCAATCCTCATTTTGCCCTAAGTTTTCGAGGGAAGTGTCTCGCCCATGGGTGCCGCCGCCAACGCGTCGCGCATTCGTTCGCAAGCGGGGGTGAATTTGGAGAGAGACAGATGATCAGAACTATCCCGTTCCGCTTCGGCGCCTTGGGCGCAGCAGGCATTTTATTGGCGCTCACGGCGCCGGCGCTGGCCTACACGGGTCAGAATCTTGCAGGTCACGCCAAGGTGACTATCACGCAGGCCCGCCAGTTCGCCCTCAAGGCTCATACCGGGAAAATCACCGACGAGGAGCTTGAGCGCGAGGCCGGTGGTAGCGGGTTGCGCTATTCGTTCGACATCAGGACGGGCTCGCGGACCCACGAGGTCGGGGTCGACGCCGCCACCGGCAAGGTGCTCGAAAGCAAGGCCGAAGGGCCCCATCCGGATTGATGCGATCATCGGTCGGGTTGACCAAGGTAGTTACTTCATCTTGCGCAACTTTGATCTTGTTGATCGTTGGGTGGCGCTTCCTGCCACAATTCCGCTTTAAATCGCGACCCGATTTCAAATCTCGGGTCGCTAAAGCCGAGGACATGGTCGCGCGTGATTGATTGAGCCTCCTCGGTCGTTCCGGGCCGAAAGGAAAGTGTGAAACAAGCTGGCTCCGATGCCGGCTGCTGGAGGACGTTAATGAAGAATAATCTCTCGCTTTTGCTTTGCAGTACGGCTTTGCTGCTGACCTTTAGCACTGCAGGTCAAGCAGCAACCTCGGCTCGGGACCACCGCCCGAACCTGCAAGTTCAGTCTTATGCCGAGCTACTTGAGCCGATCCCCGATGCGGTAGCGATGTTGAAGGCGGACGACGCAACTCGCACTGGCGAGACACCACTTGTCCAGCTTGCGCAGTATCATCACCACCATCATCATTTTTACCACCACCACCACCATCACCAGCACGGATATTACGGTGATGGCCCCGCTGCGGGCATCATCGGTGGAATGGTGGCTGCGCCGCCATACGCGCCGGATTGCTATTGGACTCAAGGAAGGCCGTACTGGGACGGCTATGAGTGGGTTCGGCGTCGAGTCCGGGTCTGCGAATAGCTGTCGATCGACCTGCGCTCTCGGCTGCTTTCCGTGAAATGCAGCGTATTGCACGCTGCGTGATGCTGGAAAATCGGAGCGGCGACCTTGGCCCATTACCGGGTGTTTTAACTTGGAACGTTGCGGTGCTGGGAATGTTAAAATCCTGCCGGGCATTCCGTTCGGAAACTCAGGAGGCGTGAATGGATAAGAAGATCGCTGGACTCATAGGAGCTGTGGCGACGCTGGGAGCCTGCAACGTCGCGGATGCTGCGACCGTCGTAGCTCCGGCGCCGACTAACGTCCTCCAAGCCAACTCTTATGCAGATCTACTTGCGCCAATTCCGAACGCACTGACGGCCCTTCAGGCCATTGACGCTACTTCACCACCTTCAGCTGAAGGCCAGGTCGAACCGGTCCAATTTTATTACCATC
>CALRXG020000395.1:0-7209 GCA_943372075.1 Bordetella parapertussis
TACTGGGCAAGCCGGTAGTCGGACATGAAGAAGTAGTCCGACAGCACCACGCCGTCCCAGCCCCAGACCCATTTGTCGTTCAGCGCGAACTGGCCCTTGGTGTCGACGCCCCAGCGGAACTGGCGGTCACCCGGCTGGCCGGCAAACTGGCCCTGATCGAGCTGATCGATACCGTAGAGCCGGACCTGATAGGCGCCGTCCGCGAAACGCTGGCGGAATTCGGTTTGCAGCAGCACGCCCTGTTTCGACGTGATGCGCGGATTGAAGGTCGCGTCCATGTCAGGCGCGATCGCCCAGTAATAGGGGATTTCGACGCCGTAACCGAACGCCGTATAGCTGGTGAAGCCCGGCATCAGGAAGCCGCTCTTGCGCTTCACGGTCGGATCGGGCGTCGAGAAATACGGCAGATAGGCCATCGGAACGCCGAAGAATTCGAGCTGGGCGTTCTCGAAATAGAGCATCTTCTCGGTCTGGTTATGGATGATGCGCGCGCCTTTGACCTGCCAGAGCGGCGGCTTCTTCGGATCATCCTTACAGGGCGCGCAGGCGGTATAAACGCCGTTGTCGAACACCGTGTAATTGCCGCTCGAGCGATCGGCGCGGGTCGCCGCCATCCGGGTCTGGTCTTCGGTGTCGACGCGCAGCGAATCGACGAAACCGTCACGGTAGTCGTCGCTGAGATCCATGATGTTGGCGTAGGTGATCTTGCCTTCCGCATCGGTCATGCGGATGTTGCCTTCGGCATGAAGACGCTTGGTCTTCTGGTCGTAGATGACCTTGTCGGCCTCGACGCTGGTGCCGTTGTAGAACATCTGGACGTTGCCGACCGCCGAGATGCGCGAGTTGTTGTAGTCGTAGTCGACCTCGGTCGCCTGAACCAGCATCTGCCCGTCGTTCTTGGCCGGCGGACGGGGCGGCTTCGGCGGACGCGGATTGTAGGTGAAGGCCTGCGCGGCAGCCGGCGTTGACGCGACGACGTCGAGCGCGCTGACCGCTATCAACGCGGCGAGGAGAGTTGAGATCGAAACGCCAAACGCGGCCATGCGGCTCCGTTGACGGCGCAGAGCACTGCGCCGCCCGCAAGCAGGCGACCTCAACTGGCGGGCGGCGACACTAGCCACTACCCGTCCTCCTGGTACAGCAAGGCTAAGAAACCGGTGAGGCTACCCACAACGACGGGCAACCACGCCGCAGCGATGGGATGCATCAACTCAGCCTTGCTCAAATCTTCAGTTACTTTCGAAAGCACGTAGAGCAGAAAGCCTGCGCCCACGCCACTCAAAACCATCTTCTGCACGCCGCCCATCCGGAAGAAGCGAAGGCTCACAGAAGCCGCCAACATCACCATCGCGGCCAGCAAAAACGGCTGTGCGATGAGCTTGTGATACTGCAATCGATAGCCGGCCGTCGCGAACCCTGAACTCTCCGACGAACGGATGTAGGTCGGCAGTTGCCAAAAGGACACAGTTTCGGGGGTGGAGAAGCTGTTGCGCACCTGTGCCGGGGTGAGAGTCGTGGTCAGGTAGAAGGTGTCCTGATCCACCGGAGCCTTGTCGAGGGTGTATCGGCGTACTCCCTTGAACACCCAGCGACCGTCTTCGAGCGCCGCTTCGCGCGCTTCGATTCGTTCCTTGAACTGCAGCGCCGTATCGAATCGAAACACGGTGAGGCCGGTGAGCCGGACGCCCTGCTGCTCGCTGCGCGCCGCGTTGATGATCGCCTGACCCTCGTCGTTGATCTGGTTCAACCAGAAGCCGGACGCGTCCTGGATGCCGCCGCCCGGCGCCGAGCCGAACAGCTCGGCCTCCATCCGCTTCGAGAGCTCGCGCAAATTAGCCGACATCGGATTGTAGGCGGTGGTCGCGAAGATGCCGAGCACGATGGCGCTGACCAGTGCCGGCGAGATGAACTGCCAGGCCGAGACGCCGGCGGCGCGCGCCACGACGAGCTCGAGCCGCCGCGACAAAGCGAGATAGCAGGTCATCGCGCCGATCAGCACGCAGAACGGCATCAGCTTCTCGAGCAATTGCGGCACGCGGAACAGCGATGTTTCGGCGACGGTGATGGCGGACGCGTCGACCAGCCCCGAGGTCTTGCGCACCATCTCGATGTAGTCGACCAGCACGAGCAGCACGAAGATGCCCGCGAACACGCCCACCGCTGCGATCACGAAGCGACCGGCGAAATAGCGCCCGAGCGTGTTGGTGACCATGCTCATGCGGTTGCCGGCCTCCGGAACAGGCGCGCGATGCGCTCATTGTTTCGGTTGATCGCTTCGATCAGCGCCGCCGGCGGTTCGACGACCACGCCGCCGACGATCATCCAGATGCCGACGCCGATGCCGGTGAACAGCATCAAATACTGCACCAGCGCCGCGACCGGCGTCTTCACCGCCATGACCGAGCAGGCGAAGCCGACCATGCGCAGGCCGAACACCGCGAACACCGAGCCGCCGATCGAGAAATTGCGGCTTTGCCGCGTGGTGCGTGGCGCGCCGAGGAAGGCAAAAGTGAGGGCAGCGAACGCGAACGGATAGATCGGCGCCATGAAGCGATCGTGCAACTCGGCGAAGAACTGGCCCGACAGCTGCTGATAGGTCGGATCCTTCTCGTCCGGCGACATCAGCTCCCAAAGATAGCGTTCGCGAATCCCGAGGGTGACGTCGCGGCCCTGCGAGAACTTCGACATGTCGAAGGCGTAGCGCTGAAACACCACCAGCGTCGGATCGCGCTTGCCGACCTCGAATCGCTCGAGATTGCCGTCTTCCAGCACGAGATACGAGCCGCTCTCGTTCTTCAGCACGGTGCCGTGGTCGGCGACGATGGTCACGCGCTGCTGCGGATCGCGGCGATCGTCGACGAAGACGCCGCCGAGCACGCCGCCGGGCAGTCGCTCGCGGATACGAATCGTCAGGTTCTGGTCGAGCTGGGCGAAGCGGCCGGGTTGCAGGATGTTGGTCAGGACGTCGGCGGTGATCTCGGCATCCCACTGCTTGATTCGGCGCATGCCGTCGGGGGCGAGATAGGCGCCGATGAAGGCGACCAGCGCCGCCACCACGCAGGTGGCGAAGAAGAACGGCCGGAACAGGCGAAACGGCGAGAACCCCGCCGCATTCATCACGATGATCTCGGAATCGGTCGCCAGCTTGTTCAGCGTGTGGGAGATCGCGATCATCAGTGCGATCGGGGCGATGATCAGGACCAGGGCCGGAATCACGAGGCCAGTGATGCCGAGGAAAGTCAGGATGGTCTGGCCCTGGCTCGTCATCAGGTCGATGCCGCGCAACGCCTGGGTAATCCAGATCACGCCGGTGAGGCTGACCAGCACAAGCGCAAACGACGCCAGCGTCGTTTTAAAGATGTACTTGTCGATCGACCCCATCGCTACCCGTACGACCCCCGAGACCCCTAGTACGCAGCCAAACGCACGGCTTTCGACCAATCCCGTCAACCCGGGTTCCCCAATGGTCGAGCCGCGAATGCACCTGGCTCACTCTCTCACTACCATCCCTTTGATCCGTCAACAAAATGGCCGCGCCAAGGCGCGCTTAATTTATGGTTAATTATTCGCTTTTGTGACCTTCCGGCCACTGCGATGCTTGGCAGCGGCGCAGCCGACAGGTCATAGTGTGTGACAAACCCGGTCCGGGGTGTTCCGGTCCGTCATCGCAATGCTCACCCCGAGTGCCGGAAGCGCCGCCTCAGGTTCGGGCAACACCCTGAGTTCTGGAGGATTTTCCTATGTCCGACGCCGTCAAGGTCGGCTTTGTCCCATTCTCCGCGGTCGCGCGCGGCATTGTGGTGGCCTTTTGCGACGAGCAGTTGAAGCTTGGGTCCGCGACCCGGAAGGCGCTGGGCGCCGCCGCCGAGACGATCAGGCGGGCCGCGGCAGCCAACCAGTTCAAGGGCAAAAGCGGGGCGGCGCTGGACATTTTGGCGCCCGAGGGACTCAAGGCCGAGCGGCTGATCGTGATCGGCACGGGCAAGCCGGCCGACCTCAAGGAGAAGGATTTTCTCAAGTTCGGCGGCGTGGTGGCCGGCAAGCTGAACGCCGGCAGCGCCGCGATGACCGTCATTGCCGAATTGCCTGATGCCGCGATGGTGGCCGGCCAGGCGGCCGCCATCGCCACCGGTATCCGGCTGCGCGCCTACAAGTTCGATCGTTACAAGACCAGGAAGAAGGATGGCGAGGATGGCACCGTGCGGGCCGAGGTCTCGATCGCAGTCGACGACGTCGCCGCGGCCAGGAAGGCGTTTGCGCCTGAATCGTCGATCGTCGACGGCGTCAACCTTGCCCGCGAGCTCGTCAACGAGCCGCCGAACGTGCTGTACCCCGAGGAGTTCGCACGCCGCGCCAGCCAGCTTCGCAAGCTCGGCGTCACCGTCGAGGTGCTCGACGTCAAGGCGATGACCAAGCTCGGCATGGGCGCGCTGCTCGGCGTCGGGCAGGGCTCGGTTCGGCCCAGCCGCACCGTGATCATGCGCTGGAACGGCGGCAAGAAGAGCGAGGCGCCGGTCGCGTTCGTCGGCAAGGGCGTCTGCTTCGACACCGGCGGCATCTCGATCAAGTCGGCCGGCGGCATGGAGGATATGAAGGGTGACATGGGCGGCGCGGCCTGCGTGGTCGGGCTGATGCACGCGCTCGCGGCGCGCAAGGCGCGGGTCAACGCCGTCGGCGCCATCGGCCTCGTCGAGAACATGCCCGACGGCAACGCGCAGCGTCCCGGCGACATCGTCACCTCGATGTCCGGCCAGACCATCGAGATCATCAACACCGATGCCGAGGGGCGCCTCGTGCTCGCCGACGTGCTCTGGTACGTCGCCAAGAAGTGCAAGCCGAAATTCATGGTTGATCTCGCGACGCTGACCGGCGCGATCATGGTCGCGCTCGGCACCGATCATGCCGGCCTGTTCTCCAACAATGACGAGCTCGCCGAGCGCCTCGCCAAGGTCGGCCTCGAGACCGGCGAGAAGGTCTGGCGCATGCCGCTCGGTCCCGAATACGACAAGCAGATCGACTCGCAATTCGCCGACATGAAGAACACCGGCGGGCGCAATGGCGGCTCGATCACGGCGGCGCAATTCCTGCAGCGTTTCGTCGACGGCACGCCGTGGGCCCATCTCGACATCGCCGGCACCGCGATGGGGGCGCCGAAGACCGAGATCAATCAGAGCTGGGGGTCGGGTTACGGCGTCCGGCTGCTGGAGCGGCTGGTCTCCGACTATTATGAAGCGAAGAAGTAGGATGCTCGCCGACGCATGACCGAAGTGCTGTTCTACCATCTCCAGAACATGACGCTGGAGAGCGTGCTGCCGCCGCTGCTCGAGAAGTCGCTCGAGCGCGGCTGGCGCGTGGTCGTGCAATCGACATCGCAGGAGCGCGCCGAGACGCTCGATGCGCATCTGTGGACCTACAGCGACGATTCATTCCTGCCGCACGCGTCGTCGCGCGTTGCCGATGCGCAGGACCAGCCGATCATCCTGTCGATCGAGGAGGGCAACCCGAACCGGGCCAATGTCCGGTTTCTGGTCGACAACGCCGCGCTCCCGGCCGACTGCGACAGCTACGAGCGGGTGGTCCTCGTATTCAACGGCGACGACCCCGACGCGGTGGCCGCGGCGAGAGAGAACTGGACCGCTTGCAAGGCGCGCGGCTTCGAGGTGACCTACTGGCAAACCGACGAGCGGGGTCGCTGGCAGCGGCGCCAATAGCGATATCTACTAATTAATGATAATCCGAGCTTTCTCGGGGTGGGTCACGGTCATGCCGCAAAGTGATGTTCGGACAACCTCTTAGGTAAAGGGGTTAGGAGCCTTGTCGATCGTGCGAGACGGAACAATCAGTCGGAAGTCGCTGCTGGCGTTGCTGGTGCTTGCACCCGGTCTTGCTGGCTGCTCGGGCGCGGCATCCGACATATTTTCGCGCGACGCGGACTGGTTCTCGCGCCCCGGGCGGGTCTTCATCCGCAACATCTCGATCGAATCGCCGCCGCTGACACCGGACAAGCCTGTGACCAACGACGATCTCGTCAGTGCCGACGGCGGCTGTCCAGGCATGGCGCCGCCGGCCGCCGCCGCCGATGCCAACGCCCAGGCTCCCGGTGGACCACTGCCGCAGCCGACCGGCGGCAGCGTCGCGCTCGGTCACACCGAATGCGACGTCGTGCGCGGCATCGGTGCCCCTGACAGCGTGAATCTGTCGAACGGCCCCGGCGGCGAGCGGGTCGCGGTGGTCACCTGGTTGCGCGGCCCACGTGCCGGCATCTACACGTTCTCCGGCGGCCGCCTGTCGTCTGTCGAGCGTGGCCCCGACGCTGCGCCGGAGCCGAAACCGGCGAAGCCGAAGAAGAAAAAGACCGCGCACGGCTAAAGTGTGATCCGGAGAGGTGCGGCGCGCTCTTCCGAAGAGATCATGCTTGGACGGCGCGCTCACACACGATCTCTGCTTGACGATCGCAAGGCGGATTCGAACTCCCTGGTGGCAAGCTGGAGCAATGGAGAGACTCGCTTCTCCATTCGCGTCGCCATGAAGAAGTTCGAATACACGCGGGGAATGCTCGGCGACAACGACCTCATCTCGCCGCGCAACACCCAGGCCTTCGCATAATGTTCGGGAAGATAGCTCAGATAGAGCCCGCTCAAAACGAGGATGGCCTGCGCCTCCATGCTCGAAACGCTGACGCGGGCGATCGCTTTCGGCACATGCTCGAGCTCGAGCATCCTGGCGTAGGGGCGAACCACAAAGGCATGACGTTCGACCGTTTCGCGCACGATCTCGGCCTTCCTGCGGCCGAACAGCGGGTGGGTTGGGCCGCAGTAGAGCGAATGAACCTCTTGCCTGAGCGGAACGCACCGGATGCCCGGATAGCGACCGGGCTCGGGCAGGATGGCGAGATCGAGGCCCCCATTCCCTAGCTCCGAGATGAGGGATTCCGGCGATCGCACTTCGATACGCACGATGACGTCAGGCGCTTTTCGATTGAGCGTGGCAATGACCCGATGAACCTGCATCTGCGGGTCGGTGATGGTGTTGTCGACCAGTCCCAGTCGGATCGTGCCCGACAGTCGCTTCTTCAGCGAGCCAATGACGTTCTCAAACGACGTGAGCTCTTCGAAGACCTTCTTCGATTGCTCGAAGACGACCGACCCGCGATCGGTCAACCCAAATCCGCGCCGTCCCCGTTGGCAAAGTGTGAAGCCGAAACGGTCT
>CALRXG020000396.1:0-7204 GCA_943372075.1 Bordetella parapertussis
TGTTGCTCGCCTGGCGCGCCTCATCGACCCAGTTGCGGGCCTTCTTGGCGCGGGTCGAGAACACCGCGGTCGGTCCGCGGATGTTCTGCTTCCATGGCGCCGGCCCGCCGGCAGCCTCCGAAACGTTGCCGGCCCGCTTGCGGCTCGCTCGGTCGAACACCACGGGCGCGTCGTCCCTGCGGCCGGCGTCGAGCCCGATCACCGCGGGCAGCCGTTCGCTGGTCAGCTTGATCGCGGCGAGCGCGGCAAGGGCCGTCTTGCGGTCTTTCGCCGCGACCGCCGCAATCGGCTCGCCGACATAGCGTACGATCCGGTCATCGCCGATCAGCGACACCGCGGTGACGCCGGCCAGCGCGCGCGCCGGCGCAAGATCGAGCGTGGCGATCCGCGCATGTGCCTCGTGCGAGCGCAGGATCAGGCCTTCGAGCTGGCCGTCGTGATTGATGTCGACGGTGTATTTCGCCGCGCCCGTCACCTTGTCGCGCGCCTCGATGCGGGGCGCTGCGATATTGTCGCCGTCGAACCGGCCGGCGCAGGCATCGGCAACCGCGCGGAAAATCCCGTCATAGGCGCCGCAGCGGCAGAGATGGCCCGACAGCGCCGCGCCGATCTCCTCGCGGGTGGGCACCGCGGTTCCCCTGGTTGCGCGCCAGCGGTCGCAGAACGCGGTGGCTTCCACGATGAAGCCCGGCGTGCAGAAGCCGCATTGCAGGGCGTCATGCGCCATGAACGCCTTCTGCACCGGGTGCAGCTGGGCTGCGCCGATGCCCTCCACCGTCGTCACCGATTTGCCGGAGGCGGCATGCGCCGGCATCAGGCAGCTTGCGACCGGCGCGCCATCGACCAGCACCGTGCAGGCGCCGCAGACGCCGCCACCGCACACGAGCTTGGTGCCGGTGAGCTTGAGCTGGTCGCGCACCACCTCGATCAGCAGCGCGTCGGGATCGTCAGGCAGGGGAGCCGCGTGGCCGTTGATGGTCGTCGTGGTCATGGATGTCCTCCAGTCGTCCTGCGTGTCGGCCTTTTCCGGAGTGCCGCCTTCGTGACGGGCGGCTTGTGCGATTTCGGCGCGGATTTTGGCTCTGATCTTGGCTCTGATTTCGGTTTGGCGCCCGCGCAGAGCGTCCGCACCATCATCGCCATGTCTTTCAGGAACGCGTCCGCCGGCTGCATCGCCGGGTATTGCGACTTCGCGGCGTACATTGCCATTTCGACCAGCCGGGCGAATTCGGCCGGCGAAAGCTGCTGCGGCAGCGCGAGCTGCTGCGTGCGCACGATCCGCGAGATGGTCGCGACCATCCGCTCCGCATAGCGTGCGGCATAGGTCTGGTAGAGGTCGCGCGCATGCACGAGGTGCTCGGAATACAACTCCTCGAGATGCGGCGAGCCGTCCAGCGATCCGATCATGGTCGACATCCGCGCGGTCATGCCCGCGGCCAGGATATCGCCGAGATCGCCCCCGGCTGCTTCTGCCGCGACAATGGCAACGTCCTCGGCCGCGATCGCGGCCTCGTGCACGCGTTCGATCACGGCGCGGAACAGCGCTTCCTTGGATTCGAAATGATGATAGAGCGCCTGCCGCGTCAGCCCGGCCGCTTCGGCGACCTGCTCGATCGAGGAGCGGCGGAAGCCGTGCCGGCGGAACACCAGCATGGTGGCATCGAGAATGCGGTCTTTCGGTCCCATTTGACGACTTTGACAAAAATGGAAAAACTGTCAAATCGCGATTTGGTGAAGCGGACGGCCGGGTCCGCCGAGGCCTGTGTGAAATGCATCACGGATGCTTGCGCCCTAGTTGCGTAAAGCTTCGTCATGCAGGCGAGCCTGCTCGCCCGCGGCTTGCGAGGATACGCAGATGGCTCAGGTCTATTTCCATTGCTCGAACACACGCGGCGTGTTGATGGACCGCCGCGGCACCGCGGTGACCAGCCTGTCGGAGGCCTGCGAGGCGGCGACCTGCATGATGCGAGCGCTGGTCGCATCGGCCAGCATGGAAGACTGGCGCGACTGGGCCGTGCATGTCAGCGACGAGGCCGGCGAGGAGATCGTGATCCTGTCCTTCGCATCGGTGCTCGGCAAGCCGCACTGAGGCTGAGCCATGTCGTCATCGCAATCATCATTGTTATTGCCTCGCCGCGGCCTGAACGCGATCACGAGCGGCTGGCAGAAGTTGATCGCACGCGTTTTCGATCCCTATCGGCCCGAGCAGCACTACATGCGCGGGCCGGGTCCCAAATGGCGCGCGAAGCATGCTCTCCACGCTGCGCGGGCCGGCTGACGCCGCCCGGTCACGGCCATTCGATTTAGAATGATCCTAAGAATGGGCTGAATGCGGGACGCCTCGTCGCAGTTCCTGCAAGCGCTCGTTGCGGGATCGCAACACGATCGACGATAAGCCCCACACTGGACGAGTTCTAATCGCCGAGCGACTGCGTCCGTCTCTCACCGTGTTAGTGACGGCAGGAAGAGAGTCCGGAATTCAGGTAGCGAAGTTGACTGCAACGACCAAATCCCTGCGGCGATGGGGCGCCGTGCACAAATGGACCAGCCTGATCTGCACATTGTTCATGCTGATGTTGTGCATCACCGGCCTGCCGCTGATCTTCCATGACGAGATCGACGATCTGCTGCACAACGAGGTCAAGGCGGCCGACGTGCCGGCCGGCACCCCGCCGGCCGATCTCGACCACCTGCTTGCCAACGCGCTGGCGCAGGCGCCGGGCAAGGTGCCGCACTTCCTGATCTGGGACCGTGACAATCCCGGCGCGATATGGGTCAGCGTCGGCCCGACGATCGATGCCGATCCGACCAACAACCTGCTGATCCGGATGGACACGCATACCGGCGCCTATCTCGATTCCCCTGACGTGACCGGCCGCTTCACCTACATCATGCTGAAGCTGCACACCGACATGTTCGCAGGGCTGCCCGGCAAGCTATTCCTCGGACTGATGGGGATCCTGTTCTGCGTCGCGATCATTTCCGGCATCGTTGTCTACGTGCCGTCGATGCGCAAGCTGCGTTTCGGTGCCTACCGCGCGCAGCGCACCCGCGTGGTGCGCTGGCTCGACGTGCACAATCTCGCCGGCATCCTGCTGGTCGCCTGGACGCTGGTGGTTGGCTTCACCGGCGTCATCAACACCTGGGCCGACCTCGTGCTCAAGGCGTGGCAATTCGGCCAGCTCGCCGAGATGACCGCGCATTACAAGGACCGGGCGGTGCCGTCGAAATTGTCCTCGCTGAATGCCGCCGTCGTGGAGGCCAAGCATGCGGTGCCCGGCATGACCCCGAGCTTCGTCGCGTTCCCGGGGACTCTGTTCAGCAGCAAGAGCCATTACGCGGTGTTCCTGCACGGCGACACGCCGCTGACCTCGCGGCTGTTGAAGCCTGCGCTGATCGACGCGGAGACCGGGGCGCTGACCGACAGCCGCGACATGCCCTGGTATGTGTCGACGCTGTACATCTCGCAGCCGCTGCATTTCGGCGATTACGGCGGCATGCCGCTCAAGATCGTCTGGGCGCTGCTCGACATCCTGACCATCTTCATCCTCGTTACCGGCGTGTATCTCTGGATGCGCCGCCGCAAGGCGGGCGTGAGCCAGGAGCGCGCCATCGCCAACGCCGCCTCGATCGACAACCCCGCACTCTCGTCGTGACGTCAGCATGGTCGCACATCGCTCATTGACCCAGATCTTCGCCGTCCCGCTCGTGATCGCGATCGCGAGCACGGTGGGCTTGATCAGCGCGCTGGTCGGCGACGGCTGGTGGGATGCCGTTTCCTGGGTGGCGCTCGGCCTGCCCGTGCTGCTCTATGTGCTGTACATCTGGCGGCGTCGGCCGAATTGACCGGACGACGAACTAGATCAGCGCTTCCGCGCGCAGCGTCGTCTCGATCTCGCCGAGGATGCGCGCGAGCCGTTCGGCCCATGCGGTCTCGCCGGCCTGGTCGGAGATCAGGTCCTGCCGGATCTCGATGCCCGAATTCATCAGGCCGCGCTTCTCGCCGTGCACCGGGATCGTGTAGTCGGTCTCGTCGCTGACCGCATAGGGCTCGTTGTCGCCGACCACGAGATCGCCCTCGGCGCGCAGATGCCTCAGCAGCAGCGGCGGCAACATCGTATCGCGGTGGTAGAGCGTGCCGATGTGCCAGGGACGCGCGATGCCGGCGTAGATCGGCGTGAAGCTGTGCAGCGACACCAGCACGGTCGGCATGCCCTGACGCGCGCGCGCGTCGATGATCTCGTCGATGCGGGCGTGATAGGGATCGAAGATCTGGGCGCGGCGCAACTCGGCGGCGTCGCGCGACAGGCCCTCATTGCCTGGCACCGTGGTGGCTTCGCTGATCAGCGGGATCGAGCTTGCGACATGCGGTGGGCGGTTGCAGTCGATCACGAGGCGCGAGTAGCGCTGCGCGATCAGGTGCACGTCGAGCTGGTCGGAGAGCTGCCTGGCGACGCCGGCGATGCCGATGTCCCAGGCGATGTGGCGCACGAGCTCGCTTTCGGGCAGGCCGAGGTCGCCGAGCGGGGAGGGAATCAGCCTGCCAAAATGATCGCAGGTGAATAGGAACGGCGACCGGCCGCCGGGATTGTGTTCAAGAACCGGTGAAACGTCGGTGTTCGCGAGCAGAAGGGAAGGACCACCGGCGTGATTCACGGGCTTTTTCCTCAACTTTGCCTATTCGAGCGGCATGCTGGTTTGGAATCGGGCAGCATTCTCTATAGATTTGGCGGCCCAAATCACCATGATTATTTGACGATGCCGCTGCTGACCATCAATCACAAGACCGTTTATCGCTACGCCCGTCCGGTGGCGTTCGGCGAACACCGCCTCATGCTGCGCCCGCGCGACGGCCATGACCTATGCGTGCTCGACAGCGCGCTGGTCATCGACCCGATGCCGATGTCGCTGCGCTGGATCCATGACGTGTTCGGCAACAGCGTCGCGATCGCGACCTTCGACGAACGCGCCGACACGCTGTCGTTCGTCTCGACGGCGACCGTCGAGCACAATCCGGCCGACAGGTTCGCGTTGACGCCCGACGACCCCGCCTATTTCTATCCGTTTCTCTACGACGATGAGGAATTCCCCGATCTGCAGCAGTTCATCACGCCGCAATATGGCGACCCGAACGGCGAGCTGTCGGCCTGGGCGCGGCGCTTCCTCGATGGCGAGCCGCCGACGCCGACGTTCAAGATCCTGAGCGGCATGACGCATGGCATCCGCGAGGCGTTCAGCTATCGCAAGCGCTACGAGCAGGGCACCCAGCATCCGCTCGACACGCTGCGAACGCGGTCCGGCACCTGCCGCGACTATGCGCTGTTCATGATCGAGGCGCTGCGCCGGCTCGGCATCGCCGCGCGCTTCGTCTCCGGCTATCTCGCGATGCCGCCCGGCAGCGCGCATGGCTATGTCGGCGGCGGCTCGACCCACGCCTGGGTGCAGGTCTATCTGCCGAGCGCGGGCTGGATCGAGTTCGACCCGACCAACGGCATCGTCGGCACCCGCGATCTGATCCGCGTCGCAGTGGCGCGCGATCCGCGCCAGGCGATCCCGCTGCACGGCGTCTATCTCGGCGCGGCGGATGCGTATCTCGGCATGGACGTCGATATCAAGGTGGTGTCGGTCGGCGAGGAAGCGGAACGGGAGACAGCCTGACGATGCAGATCAAGGTCGGCTTCGAGATCACCTATGCGGCCACGCAGCCGACACCGATGGTGATCATGCTGTCGATCCATCCGTCGCGCTATGCCGACATCGTCGGTACCGAGAGCATCTCGACCGAGCCTGCCGTTCCGATCGGCCTCTATCGCGACGGCTTCGGCAATGTCTGCGGGCGGCTCGTCGCCCCCGGCGGTGGCCTCACTTTCCGCGGTGATGCGCTGGTGCGCGATTCCGGACAGCCCGACATCGTCAACCCGACGGCGCAGCAGGTTGCGATCGAGCAGTTGCCCGACGACATGCTGCTCTATCTGATGCCGAGCCGCTATTGCGAGACCGACAAGCTGACCGATATCGCCTGGTCGCTGTTCGGCAACACACAGCCCGGCTGGTCGAGGGTGCAGGCGATCACCGATTTCGTGCACCATCATGTCACCTTCGGCTATCAGCACGCCCATCACATGAAGTCGGCGCATGACGTCTATGAAAGCCGCACTGGCGTCTGCCGCGACTTCGCGCATCTGGCGCTGACCTTCTGCCGCTGCATGGGCATTCCGGCGCGCTACTGCACCGGCTATCTCGGCGACATCGGCGTGCCGGCAGATCCCGCGCCGATGGATTTCTCCGGCTGGTTCGAGGTCTATCTGTCCGGCCAGTGGTACACCTTCGATGCCCGCCACAATGTGCCGCGGATCGGCCGCATCCTGATGGCGACCGGCCGCGACGCCGCCGACGTCGCGCTCACCACGAGCTTCGGCCGCATGACGCTGACGAAGTTCGTCGTCGTGACCGATGAGGTGGTGGCGGCTTGAGCTGCCTCCTCGTCATTGCGCGCGTAGCGAAGCAATCCACGTCTCCGCCTGCTGCGCAATGGATTGCGTCGCTTCGCGGGCAATGACATAGAGGGCCATGATCTCCGATCTCCTGTTCGTCTACGGCACGCTGATGCGCGGCTTCGACCATCCGATGGCGAAGCTGCTCGCGGGCAATGCCGAGTTCCTCGGACCCGCGCAGTGCCGCGGCCGGCTTTATCTGGTGAAGCATTATCCGGGCCTGGTCGCCTCGGACGATGACGCCGACATCGTGCACGGCGAACTGTTCCGCCTGCGCGAACGCGAGGCCATGCTGCGCGAGTTCGACATGTACGAGGCCTGCGGCGAAGGCTTTCCGCCGCCAACCGAATACGTCCGCGAGATGCTTGCCGTCACGCGCGCCGACGGCCGGGTGAGCGAGGCGTGGACCTATCTCTACAACTGGCCGGTCGCCGAGCTGCCGCGGATCGCGTCAGGAAAATTCCTCGAGCATTAGATCATGATGCGTTTCCACGGAATCGCATCATGATCTCATCTCTTTGTTTGAGCATGATCTTCGTTTGAGCATGATCTTTTCGGAAAACCGGTTTCCACTTTTACGGATCATGCTCTAGCTGTCCGCGCTCGGACGCCGCATTGCCTTGTAGATGAGATGGCATATCGCGAAGAAGATGAAGAGCGGAATGCCCCAGAATACGGCGAGCAGGCCTCCTATCACCTCGAAGGAATTC
>CALRXG020000397.1:0-7196 GCA_943372075.1 Bordetella parapertussis
GAAATTCCTCGGGGTGATACTTCTCCAGCGCCTTCTGCTTCATCAATCTGCGCGTGGTACGGATCGCATCGGCCGCGACCTGACGGTCGTCGTCGGTCGACAGATAGTTCGGTGCGATTGACGGCTTGTCGTCGGGTGCGGTCGAGCGGATCCGTACCGTGCCGCGCGAGGTCGGCTGCAGATTGCAGGCGCTCACCGTGATCGCCGGGAAACGATGCAGCGGATCGCCGAATTTGTCGAGCGACAGCGGCTGCACGTGGAACTGGATGTTGGCGCGTGAGCGCGTCGCATCCGAGCGCGTGAAGATACCGAGTTGCGACGGCGCCATGGTCAGCGGGCCACGGCGGCGGAATGCATAGTCGAGGCCCATCAGGCCGCGCCGCATCAGGTTGTAATAGGTTTCGTTCAGCGTGCGCACGCCCGAGACCTTATAGATCGCGCGCTGCTGCAGATGGTCCTGCAGATTGTGGCCGATGCCCTGGACGTCGGCGACGATGTCGACGCCGAGCGGCGACAGCCATTCGGCCGGGCCGATGCCGGAACGATGCAGCACCTGCGTGGTTCCGATCGAGCCGGCACAGAGGATCACCTCACCCTTGGCACGGGCTTCCACCGTCTCGCCGCCCTGACGGAACAGCACGCCGGCCGCGCGGCCGCTCTCGATGATCAGGCGGTCAACCAGCACATGGGTCTCCAGCCTGAGATTGCTGCGGTTCAGCACCGGCTTGAGGAAGCCGCGCGCCGACGACCAGCGCCGGCCGCGCTTCTGGTTGACGTGGAAGTAGCTGGTGCCTTCATTGTCGCCGGTGTTGAAATCCGGAATCCGCTTGATGCCCATCTCTTCCGCGGCATCGCCGACCGCATCGAGGATCTGCCATGACAGCCGCGGCGCCTCGATGCGCCAGCCGCCGCCGACGCCGTGATGCTCACTCTCGCCAAGGAAGTGATCCTCCAGCCGCTTGAACGCCGGCAGCACATCGTCGTAGCTCCAGCCGGTGAGGCCGAGCTGCCGCCAATGGTCGTAGTCTGCGGCCTGGCCGCGCATCGAGATCATGGCGTTGATCGCCGACGAGCCGCCGATCACCTTGCCGCGCGGATAGGCGAGCGCCCGTCCGTTGAGGCCGGGCTCGGCCTCGGTCTTGAACATCCAGTCCGAGCGCGGATTGCCGATCGCGAAGAGATAGCCGACCGGGATGTGAAACCAGATCCAGTTGTCGGTGCCGCCGGCTTCGAGCAGCAGCACGCGCTTCTTCGGATCCGCCGACAGGCGGTTGGCCATGATGCAGCCGGCGGTGCCCGCGCCGACGACAATGTAGTCGAAATCACCCTCGAGCCTTCGCGGCATATCCTCGTTCCCGGCAAGCGTCTTTTGTTATCTGTCTATTAGTCAGACGCGGCCGGTCGAGACAAGCCCGGCGGTGGATGGGTCGGCCTGCGCTGGACGATCAGAGGCCGCCCTGTTCGGCCAGCGTGACCTCCTGTCCAGACCGGAGAACGCAGACGATCAGCGTCAGCATGCCGATCCCGAGCACTGCACCGACCAGGGCTAGCGGTGCGTAGATGCTCCCGGTCGCGACGTTCATCCATCCAATCAGGGCAGGGCAGACCGCGCCGCCGAACGAGCCGATCGCGCTGATCAGCGCGATACCGCCGGCCGCAGCGTTGCCCTCCAGCATCGCGTTGGGAATGGTCCAGAACAGCGAGAGGATCGCGAAAATGCCGATCGATGCGACGGCGAGCAGCATCACGGTAACGAGGATGCTGGCCTGCGCAGCCTGCAAGGCGATGAAGCAGGTCGCCGCGACGAGCCCGCAGCTGACCACGTGCCAACGCCGTTCCCGGGTGCGGTCGGAGCTGTAGCCGATCGCGACCATGCCGATAGCTGATGCGACCGAGATCGCGCCGCTCAGCCAGCCGATCTCCGTGGTGGTCGCGACACCGACGCGCTTCAGTAGCGTCGGTGTCCACAGCAGGATGGTGTTGAGCGAGCAGAAGAACGCGAAATAGATAAAGGACAGCAGGTAGACCCGCGGCTCGCGCAGCGCCGCTGTGAAGCTGCGTGTGGTCCCCGGGACGGCGGCGCGATCGCGGGCGAGCTCGCTTGCGACCTGTCGCTGCGCGTCGGTACTGAGCCAGCTCGCGACCTCTGGGCCGTCGGCAAGATAGAGATAGGCGACGATGCCGAGCAGCACGGCGGGCACGCCTTCGAGGAGGAACAGCCACTGCCAGCCATGCAGACCATGGACGCCCTGCATGTGATCCATGATCAGGCCCGACAGCGGTCCTGCGATGACGCCGCCAAGGGGCACCGCCATCACGAACAAGCTCGTCATGCGGCCGCGCACGCGGTCGGGAAACCACAACGTCAGATAATACAGGATGCCGGGAAAGAATCCGCCCTCGGCGGCGCCGAGCAGGAAACGTAGCAGATAGAGGTGATACTGGTTCTGCACCAGCGCAAGCAGCACGGTCACGATGCCCCACAGCACCATGATCCGCAGCAGCGTCTTGCGGACGCCGACCTTGACCAGTAGCAAATTGCTCGGCACTTCGAGCGCGACGTATCCGACGGAGAAGATGCCGGCTGCAAGCCCGAAGACCGCGTCATCGATGTTCAGATCGTGCAGGAATTGCAGCTTGGCAAAGCCGATATTGAAGCGATCGATGATCGCAACCGTATAGCACGCCAGGAGGAACGGGATCAGGCGCCAGGCGATCCGTCCATAGAGCCGCGAATGGGCCGCATCCTGCATGAAACCTCCTCAGGTGATTTTGTTCTGGTTGTCGTTGGGTTGAATCGCGCCGCAAAGCGGCTGCGCTCCCTCGCCCCGCTGTCGCGGGGGGAGGGTTGGGGTGAGGGGCTGTCTCCGCGCAAACGGCGATAGCTGTGTCCGTGAAGGCTCCCTTTCACCTGAAACGCATCTGGCGATGCGTTCCGGCCTCTCCGCACGCAGGGAGAGGCGAAGTGGGAGCTCGTTGCTCAGGTCGAGTTGCTTGCGGCTAGTTTGCCTTCGCGCTTGCCGGAAATTCCAGCATCGCTTCACCGGCCGCGACCGTCTCGCCACGCTGATTCTGCACGGCGACGTCGACCAGAACCCAGCGCGAGTTGGCTGTCGTCTGCTTGGCCTTGATGGTGCCAGCGGGGCGGATGGTATCGCCGGGCTTGACCGGCTTCAGCCAACGCGTCTCGAGCCTGCGATGGATCGCGCCCGCGGGCGTTGCCCAATCGGTCAGCATGCGCGAGATCAGGCCGAAATTGTTCATGCCATGCATGATGATGCCACCGAAATTGGTCTTGCCGAAATCGCCCTTCATGTAGTCATCGTCGAGATGCAGCGGGTTGTAGTCGAGCGAGGCATCGCAGAACAGGCGGATCGATTCGCGCGTGACGGCGAATGCGGGGCCGTCGATGGTGTCGCCGGCCTTGAGCGTTTCAAAATTCGCTGGTGTCATCGTGCTCCTCCTCAGATCGGACGGATGGTCTGGCCGCGACCCGAGCAGATCACGTCGCCATGCTGGTTGAAAAAGACGTTGTCGTGCACCACGAACAGCCGCTCGCGCTTGATGAACTTGTCGAGCGCCCGGGCCTGCAAGGTGATGGTATCGCCGGGACGGGCAGGGATGTTGTAGCTCCAGGACTGCCCGGCATTGACGGTGCCCGGCGAGCGCATCCAGTCGTCGGCCGGTGTGCAGGCGAACATCAAGAGGATATGAATCGCAGGCGGCGCGACCAGCCCGCCATAGGGCCCGGCCTTCGCGGCCGCCTCGTCCAGATAGAGCGGGTTGGTCTCGCCCACCGCGCGGCAATACAGCGCGATCGCTTCCTGCGTCAGCTTGTAGGGCAGCGTCTGGCGCGGCTCGCCGGGGACGATGTCGTCCCACACCTTGCGCAGCTTCGCGTCCTTCCAGAAATCGGTTTCGAACGGTGCGTTCGCAGAACTTTCTGCTTGCGCCATCGTGTATCCTCCTGCTATTGAATTCGCCAGGCGAACATTTCATTCGCTGTGTGAATTGACGCTAGCGCGGTCGGGAGCTCCTGACAAGCGCGCAGAGCCGCGTCACGTGCAGGCAGGCCATGCGGGCTGCGTTGTGGTGAGCAAGGCGGGCGCCCTGGCGGAACGGCACCAAAGACGACAACATGAGCAAAGAGAGTGACGGCTTCGTGCGCGCGATTGCGCGCGGCTTCTCGATCATCGAGGCGCTCGGCAAGCCGCCGGGACGGCATACGCTGGCGGAGGCCGCCGATACGGCGGCCCTCAACCGCGCCACCGCGCGCCGCATCCTTGCGACCTTGGTGGCGCTGAAATATTGCGCCTCCGACGGGCGCTATTTCAGCCTGCGGCCGCGTGCGCTCGGGCTCGGCCTGTCCTATCTCAATGCGTTGCCATACTGGGGCCACGCGCAGCGCGCACTGGAAAATCTGCGCAACGAGATCGGCGAGTCCTGCGCGATGGCGGTGCTCGACGAGGACGAGATCGTTTATGCGCTACGTCTGCCGGCGCGGCGGATTCTTTCCGCAAATCTCGGCGTCGGAAGCCGGCTGCCCGCGCATCTGGTGTCGCTCGGCCGCGTCATGCTCGCGGCGCTGCCGCCGGGCACGCGTGAAACGTATCTCGCGGCCGGTGGCTTCAGGCAGGTCACGCCGCGCACGGTGACCGATCCGGGGCGTCTCGGCGAGTTGCTGGAGCGGGTCGAGAACGACGGCTATGCCTGGGTCGATGGCGAGCTCGACCCGGCAATTTGCGGCATCGCCGTGCCCTTGCGCGATCCGGCCGGCACGGTGGTCGCCGCGCTCAGCGTCAACACGATCTCCGGCACGGTCAGCGAGGCCGGTGCGCGTAGGAAGTTTCTGCTGCCGCTGCGCCGTACCGCGCAGGAGATCCGCAGCCAGATGCTGACGCCGGGTTAGTTTATCATCCGGAACGGTGCGTGGCGCCTTCCCGAAGCAATCATGTCCTCGGGCGTTCGGAGCGCAATGACGATCCAGCCCGATCTCATCGTGTTTCGAGGGGGACACGCATAAACGTGATGCTCTGATCGTCTGGCGCAACGGGCGCTGGTATGCCAATTTGACTGCGCCAATCCCGTGGGAGGACAGCCATGCGAACCAATTTCGTCGCCGCACTTTTCGCCATCGCAATGGTCACAAGTGCAAACGCTGCGATCCGCGAGGAGCCGGTCAGCTATTCGGACGGCGCGACCACGATGAAGGGCTTCGTCGTCTATGACGACGCGAGTACAGCCAAGCAACCCGGCATCGTGATGGTGCATGAATGGTGGGGTATTACCAAGCATATCCACAACGAGGCGCGGAATTTCGCCCAGCAGGGCTACACGGTTCTGATCGCCGACATGTATGGCGACGCCAAGACGGCGGACAATCCGAAGGACGCCGGCGCGCTGTCGTCCTCGGTGATGAAAAGCCCGTCGGTGATGGAGGCGCGTTTCAATGCCGCGCGGTCGGAGCTCGCCAAGCAGTCCTCGGTCGATCCCAAGCGGATCGGCGCGGTCGGCTACTGCTTCGGCGGCGCGGTGGTGCTGAACATGGCGCGTGCCGGCGCCGATCTCGCCGCGGTAGCCGGGTTCCACGCATCGCTTGGCCTCAATACGCGGGCGCCGGCGCCGGGCACCGTCAAGGCCAAGGTCCTGGTCATGAACGGTGCGGACGATTCCTTCGTGAAGCCGGAGCAGTACGCTGCGCTGAAGAAGGACTTCGACGCCGCCAAGGTCGAGTACCGGATCATCGAATATCCCGGCGCAGTGCACGCTTTCACCAATCCGGAAGCCACCGAGCTCGGCAAGAAGTTCAACATCCCGATCAGATATGACGCCAAGGCGGATCAGGAATCCAAGGCCGAGGCTGCCAAGTTCTTCGCCGCCGACTTGAAAAAATAGCCGAGGTGAACCGCGGTCGGCTATTCCGCTCGCGGCGAGCCGACTATTCGCGCGCGGGGCAAGCCGCGATCAAGGCAGCGGCGCCATGTAGGGGATGCTGGCTACCAGTGCGAACACCTGGACCGCGTTGCACAGCATGCCGCCCCAATGCAGGTGGCGCAGTCGCCGCACGGCGGTGGGATCTCCCAAGTCGCGCGCGTCTGACTCGGCATCGAGCCGCCGCAGAAACCATCGGCGCGCCAGCACCGCGAATCCAGCGATCAAGGCGATGCAGAGTGCGACCGCTGGCCGGCCGGCTGTCGCAAAAGCAAGTGTCCCGATCGCGCCGGATACGGTCAGCACCAGGAAGTAGGCATTGAACATGCCGCGCAGCAGCCGGGTGACCGGCGGGAGGTCGAGCTTCACGAGCAGGAAGGCCGGCGCCGCCAGCAGGAAATAGCCCATCGGCACCAGCAGGATGATGGTGGAGAACAACACCGCTTGATCCGGCGTCATGCAGCCGATTCCTTGGTTTTTGGTCAGGCGGAAACCTCAAGTAGTATCCGCAGCGGACATTTCCTGCACCATTATGCTTTGGTCGGATGCGATCAACGTATCGGTGCACTCGGTGATAACTCATCCGACGATCGATACCTTCGGCGGCTTCCTGTCATCCGGCTCTGCATTTGCCGCGCCGCGGGGCCCGGTCTGAAGCATGCCACATCTGTTGGGTGGACCGGCTCTTGCATGCTAGAGGTAATCCACGTCCAACCTCCGAGGCCAGAATTCTCATGCCCATCGTCAATCGCGTCGCCGATCTGCAACCCGATATCCAGGCCTGGCGCCGCAACATCCATGAAAACCCCGAGCTGCTTTACGATGTGCACCGCACTGCATCATTCGTGGCTGACCGTCTGCGGGAGTTCGGCTGCGACGAGGTCGCGACCGGGCTCGGCAAGACCGGCGTGGTCGGGGTCATCAAGGGCAAGAAGGGTCCGGCCAAGGGCGACGTCAAGGTGATCGGCCTGCGCGCCGACATGGATGCGCTGCCGATCCACGAGGAAACCAACCTGCCTTACGCGTCGAAGACACCCGGCAAGATGCACGCCTGTGGCCATGACGGCCACACCGCGATGCTGCTCGGTGCTGCGCGCTACCTCGCAGAGACGCGCAACTTCGCCGGCGATGCGGTGGTGATCTTCCAGCCCGCCGAGGAGGGCGGCGCCGGAGCTGCCGCCATGATCAAGGACGGCCTGATGGATCGCTTCGGCATTGAGCAGGTCTATGGCATGCACAATGGTCCGGGAATTCCGATCGGCTCA
>CALRXG020000398.1:0-7189 GCA_943372075.1 Bordetella parapertussis
CCACGGCGGCCGCGGCGTCCTTTGCCGCGCCGTTGCCGGCATGCGCCTCCGGGGCAACCTCCTGTTCCTGGCGATGCCGCGGCAGATAGATCCGGAACGTGGTGCCGCCGCCCGGAACGGAATCGACATAGACGAAGCCACCGGTCTGCTTGACGATGCCATAGACCGTGGACAGGCCGAGGCCGGTGCCCTTGCCGACTTCCTTGGTCGAGAAGAACGGCTCGAAGATCTTGTCGATGATCTCGTGCGGAATGCCGGTGCCGGTGTCGGCGATCTCGATCTTCACATAGTCCGCCGCCGGCATGCCCTTGTTGGCGAGCTGGGCGGCTTCCTCGGTCGACACGTTGGCGGTGCGGATGGTCAGCTTGCCGCCGTCGGGCATCGCGTCGCGCGCATTGACCGCGAGATTGACCACCACCTGCTCGAACTGCGAGACGTCGACCTTGACCGGCCAGAGATCGCGGCCGTGCACGAGGTCGAGCTTGACCTTCTCGCCGATCAGCCGGCGCAGCAGCATGGTGAGGTCGGAAAGCGCATCGCCGAGATCGAGCACCTGCGGCCGCAGCGTCTGGCGGCGCGAGAACGCGAGCAGCTGTCGCACCAGCGTCGCGGCGCGGGTGGCGTTCTGCTTGATCTGCATGATGTCCTGGAACGACGGGTCGGTCGGCTTGTGCGCGTTCAGCAGGAAGTCGTTGGCCATCATGATGGCCGACAGCACGTTATTGAAGTCGTGCGCGATGCCGCCGGCGAGCTGACCGACCATCTCCATCTTCTGCGACTGGTTGATCTGGTTTTCCAGCGCGCGCCGCTCGGTGGTCTCGAGCATGTAGACGATCGCGGTCTCGGCGTCGCGCTCGTCCTTCTCGACGGTGGTGACGAAGAACTGGGCGAAGCGCTCCTTGGCCCCATCGAGCATCACCTCGACCGGCGCGATATCGCCCTGCCCCTCCGCGGCATGGTTGATCGCCGCGATCAGCAGGCCGCGGTCGCGTGGGTTGACGGCGCGGAAGATCGACTTGGCCGCGCCGCCGTCGCCGTTCAGCCCTTGAGCCAGCTTGGCATAGCGCGCATTGGCGCCGACCACGTTGCCGCCGCGGTCGACGGTCGCGATCGCCATCGGCGTATGATCGAAGAAGCGCATGAAGCGAACCTCGGCGGCGCGCTCCGGATCGGAATGCTCGTCGCGGGCACGGCTGATCACCAGCGTGCGCGAGGCGCCCGCCGCGCCGTCGGCGCCGAAGGCAAGCTTGTGATAGAGCCGCACCGGCACGGTCTTGCCGCCGCGCATCCGCAGGTCGATGTCGAACACCTCGGTCTTGACCTCGCCCGGCACTGCCGGGATCGAGGTCAACAGCGCCGCGCCGTCGCCAGAGACGATGTCGGTCAGCTTCAGGCCGCCGGAGCCGATCTCGGCCAGATCGTAGTCCAGCCAGTTGGCGAGCGTAGCGTTCACATAGGCGATCTCGCCGGCCGGATTGACCGAGAAGAACCCGCAGGGCGCGTGATCGAGATATTCGATCGCGTGCCGCAGTTCCTGGAACACGTCTTCCTGGCGTTCGCGGTCGCGGGTGACGTCGGCGATCGACCAAACCGCATATCTCGCGTCGCGCTTGCCCTCGCCGAGCGGGCGTACCCTGAGCCGCAGCCAACGGCCCTGTCCACCACCTTGGCCGGCCTCATGGCCAGCGATGCGGACCTCCTCCTGCTGCCGCTTGCCCTCGCGCGCCGCCTTCAAGAGGCGGAACACCGCCTCGGAGACGTCAGGGTTGCCGATGAAGACGCGCTCGACGGGACGGACGTCCTGCGGCCCGGCGGCACCGGTCAGCGTCAGATAGGCGGCGTTGGAATAGACCACGTGGCCGCGGGAGTCGGTGACGACGAGCCCCTCCTGGGCGTGGTCGGCGATCCGCCCCATCACCGGGTCGTCCGTGGTGCGGTCGGAGAAGCGGATGATGCCGGCCGCGAGCGCGAACAGGTTGAACAGCCCGACGGTCGCGAGCAGCGCCAGCACACCGAGGATATAGGGCTGCGCCTGGCTCCGGCCGATGGTCATCAGCCAGACCGCCACTGCAACGATGCCGGCAGCAATCAGGAGCACCAGCAGGATACTGCCGCTGCGCCGCGCTGGCCCGTGGGCCACGAACGGCTCGGTCGCGGGAGGATCGTTGCTGTCGGCAGTCATCTGGAGAGACATGGCTCGTCTGCATCAAGTAGGCGCCCGTCCGGCCGCCTTGCCCCTGAGTGCCTGAATCGGACCCGAAAACGCAAGGCCATCAGGCGGCAATTTCGCAAGTTACGCGCATTTCAAGCGGTTTTCCGCCCTTTACTGGCGCAGGCCGGACAGCCCCCGCCTCAGCCGCATCACGTAGCCGATGATTTCGGCAACCGCATGATAGTGCTCGACCGGGATTTCCTTGTCGATGTCGACGGTCGCATAGAGCGCCCGGGCCAGCGGCACGTTCTCGACGATCGGAATGTCGTGCTCCTTGGCGACCTCCCGGATCTTGAACGCCAGATTGTCGACGCCCTTGGCGACGCAGACCGGCGCCGACATGCCGCGGTCATAGGCCAGCGCCACCGAATAGTGGGTCGGGTTGGTGATGATCACCGAGGCCTTCGGAACCTGGGCCATCATGCGCTTCTTGGCGCGCTGCACCCGCAACTGCTTGATCCTGCCCTTGACGTGCGGGTCGCCTTCCGACTGCTTGAACTCCTCTTTCATCTCCTGCAGCGACATCTTGTGACGCTCGTACCAGGTCCGGTACTGGAAGAAGTAGTCGGCGATCGCAACCGCGGCGAGGATGGCGACCACCGCCGCCAGCAGATGCACCGTCATGCCGGTGACGGCCGGCAGCAGCTCGGCCGGATCGACCCGCAGGAACGATTCCATCCGCATCCGATCGGGCCACAGCACGATGACCATCACGACGCCGAGCGCAATCAGCTTGAACAGGCCTTTCAGGAAGTTCGCGATCGCCTGCTTGCCGAACAGCCGCTTGAAGCCGGCGGCCGGCGAGATCTTGGAGAATTTCGGCGCGAGCTGTTCGGCCGACCAAACCAGCTGGTGCTGGATCATGTTGCCCGCGATCGCCGCCAGCGCCAGCATCAGGAACGGCACGCCGATCGCGGCGACCACGGCGTAGCCGAGCGTCTGGGTCAGTTGAAGCAGGCCGGCACCGTCGGTGCGGATCATCCAGGAATTGGCGATCAGGTTGCGCAGCGGCATCAAGATGCCGCCGCCGACCGAACCCGAGAAGGTCGACAGCACCAGCGTGGCGCCGGCGATGATGAACCAGGTGTTGACCTCCTGGCTCTTGACGACGTCGCCTTTCTCAAGGGCTTCGTCGAGGCGTTTTTGCGTAGGGTCTTCTGTTTTGTCTTCGGTATCCTCGGCCATCGCTGCTCCCTAGAACATGATGCGACTTGATCGCATCATGTTCTGCGGTCCCTATTTTTGACGCGTTTTCTTCACGCGAACCGGTTCCCACTTCGCTCGAAAACGCTCTGCATCAATTCATCGGAGCGAGCTGGCGCATGACGCCGAGGAAGTAGTCGAGATAGGTGTTCATCATCGCCGCGAGCACGCCGGCGAAGATCAGGAAGCCGACCATGATCGAGAGCGGCACGCCGACGAAATAGACCTGCATCTGCGGCATCAGCCGCGCCAGCACGCCGAGTCCGATGTTGAAGACGAGGCCGAACACCAGGAACGGCGCCGACAATTGCAGGCCGATCTTGAAGGCGGCGGAGAAGGCCGAGGTCGCAAGTGCCGCGACGTCGCCGGTCGGCATGATCTCGCCCGGCGAAAAGATCCGGTAGCTCTCGCTCAGCGCCGCGATGACCAGGTAGTGGCTGTCGGTGGCAAACAGCAGCGTCAGGCCGAGGATGGTGAGGAAATTGCCGATGATCTGGCCCTGCTGACCCTGGGTCGGATCGACCGCGGTAACGAAGCCGAGGCCGAGCTGCTGCGCGATCACGGAGCCTGCGACGTTGAGCGCCGACAGCGTCACCCGTGCGGTGGCGCCGAGCACGATCCCGATGATCAGCTCATGCACCATCAGGACCCCAAGCGAGGAGATCGACGTCAGGTCGACGTGATAGGCGTTGCGATGCAGGGGCAGGATGATCAGCGTCAGCAGCAGCGCGATCGACAGCTTGACCCGCGCCGGGATGTTGCTCTCGCCGAAACCGGGCAGCAGCATCACCATCGCGCCCACGCGCGCGAACACCAGCACGAAGATTGCGGCCAGCGCCGGCAGCAGTGAGACATCGATGCGCATGACCGCGGCATTAGTGCATCAACCGCCGATGATTCGCGACGAAATCCGCATCATGTGGCTGGCCAGCGAGTCCGCCATGAATGGCAGCGCCAGTAGTAATGTGACGAAGATCGCCAGGATCTTCGGCACGAAGACCAGGGTCTGTTCCTGGATCTGGGTCAGGGCCTGGAACAGCGACACCACGACGCCGACCACGAGGCCGACCACCATCAGGGGCGACGACACGACCACAATCGTCCAGATCGCATCGCGCGCCACGTCGAGAGCTTCAGGGCCGGTCATGTTCGTTCTCGCTGTTGGTTGTCTTGCATCGTCCGGGATGACGTCCTGGCGGACGTCAGATCGGCATCTTCATGATGTCTTCGTAAGCCTGGATCACGCGATCGCGGACCGAGACCAGCGTCGATACCGCGACGTCGGTGTCGGCGACCGCCGTCACCACGTCCATCACGTTGGCCTTGCCCGAGGCCATCGCCATGGTTTGCGCGTCGGACTTCTTGCCCGCTTCCAGCACGCTGCCGACCGAGTCTTTCAGCAGCGCGCTGAAGGACGGCCCGGCGACGGCCTGCCCGGCCTTCTCGACGCCGCCGCGCTCCATCATCTTGGCGAGGCTGGCATAGGCGTTGGCGGCAACTGTCGGTGTAGCCATGATCTAGGTTCCCTGTTCTTGTTGCGTCAGGACTTGAGGATGTCGAGCGTGCGCTGGATCATCCGCCGGGTCGCGCTGATGATGTTGAGGTTGGCCTCGTAGGATCGCTGGGCATCCCGCATGTCGGTCATTTCGACCATCGAGTTGACGTTCGGGTATTTGACGTTGCCGGAAGCATCGGCCGCCGGATTGCCCGGCTCGTGCTTGATGCGGAACGACGACTGATCGGGCCGGATCCGGCCGAGCGTCACCACCTGGGCGTCGAGCGTACGGTCGAGCGCGGAGGAGAAGGTCGGCACCTTGCGGCGATACGGATCGCCGCCTGCGGTCTGCGCCGTCGAATCGGCGTTGGCGATATTCTCCGAGATCACCCGCATCCGTCCTGCCTGCGCGCGCAGGCCTGACGTCGCGATGCTCATCGAGCGGGTGAAATCGCTTGTTCCATCTGCCATGGGATCCTCCTGCCGCCGTCAGGCGGCCAGCCCTCGTGCTAGCCCTTGCCGATCGCGGTTTTCAGCAGATGCAGGCTCTTGCTGTAGAGCGAGGTGACGGCCGCGTAGTCCATCTGGTTGGCCGACACTTTCAGCATCTGGTCTTCCAGATTGACGGCATTGCCGGCCGGGCGGGTCTGGAACCCGCTCTTGCCGCGATCATTGTCGAAATTGTCGGGCGCCCCGGACGCCGCCATGTGGGTGGCGCTGGTCTGCATCATCGGCAGCGTCCCCATGCCGCCGCCGACCGTCGTGCCGGCGCGGTCGAACTTCGGCTCGACCAGGTCGCGCGGCCGGAAGTTCGGCGTGTCGGAATTGGAAATGTTCTCGGCGAGCACCCGCTGGCGCTCCTGGTGCCACTGCATCTTGGTACGCAACGCCGACAGGATCGGGAGATCGTTCATGGCCATCGCCGTGGCTCCGTTAACCTCTTGGACGCCCCTTGGCCCTCCCGAGGTAGGCAGAATTTGCCCGGTATATGGTTAACGGTTGGTTAAAATGCCGGACTGATCCGTGGAGAACACGGCAACCGCGGCCTGCGAGCGCATTTTCGCCACGAATGCTGCGTTAACCAGCACGAACCAAGACAGCGTGGGGCGCTGAGAAGTCGTTTTGGGACAAGCGATTCTTGGTTTATTAATAGAACAGTCGGCTGCAAGCCGCTGGGAATTAAGAAATAAGGCGAATCTCGGGCGTGATTCGCTGCGCAAATCGCAGTTGTCAATCCGCGCTCGTTGATGGCGGAAGCTGAGGAAGGCCACGATGGCCGGGGACTCCAATATGCAGGTCATTACATTTGTCTTGGCGTTCGTGGTCGTGCTGGCGCTGATCGGCGTCACCGCCTGGCTGGTCCGCCGCTTCGCCGGAAATCGCCTTGGCGCCAATGCCAATCGCGGGCGCATGCCGCGACTGGCAGTGATCGACGCCGCCGCCGTCGATGGTCGCCGCCGTCTGGTGCTGGTCCGCCGCGACAACATCGAGCATCTGCTGATGATCGGCGGCCCGACCGACATCGTCGTCGAGCCGAACATCGTGCGCGCGATGCCGGGGCGCGATCAGATGTCGAGCCGCCCTGCGGTCGCTCCCGAGGCTGCGCTGCCGCGCGCCACACCGCTTCCCGACGCGGCCTGGAACGAGAGCGAAGCCGCCCGTGCCGATAATTTCGAGCTTCCCGAGCCCGAACTGCCGCCGCGTCAGGCTCGCCCCACCTTCGCCGACGAGCTTCGCCGGCCCCCGCCGCCACCGATCGGTGACCGCCGCAGCGATCCGCTCGCGGGCTTCGCGCCCGAGCCGCGGCCCGATCCGATGCCACCGCGCCTGCCCCGCTCCGAACCCGCGATCCCGCGTCCGCCGCGCGCCGCCGAGCCGCCGAAGGCACCGCCGCCGCTGCGCGCACCGGAGCGCGCCGTAGCCCCGCCGCCGCCTCCCGCTCCGCCGCCGATTGCAGCGCCGACGCCTCCCGGCCCGCCGCCGGCATCGAATGCCGACGCCAACCTCGCCGAGATGGCGCAGCGGCTTGAAGCAGCGCTGCGCCGTCCGACCGGTGCCGCCGAGACCGTCGCGCCGCCCGTTGCGCCCGAGGCCCCGCCGGTGCGTCCGCCGCGCAGCGAGCCGGCCGCTCCGCCCGCCGCCGGGCAGAAGAGCGGGTTCGAGAATCTCGAGGACGAGATGGCCTCGCTGCTCGGCCGACCGAAGTCCCCTTCGTGAGATCAGGGACCGTCCCGCGTAGAGTTTTTTTCATCGCTGTCCTGATCGCCGCCGGGCTGTTC
>CALRXG020000399.1:0-7169 GCA_943372075.1 Bordetella parapertussis
AAAGCTGCTCGACAGCTATTCCAGCGAACGCCGCCCGATCGCGCAGTCGAATGCCAATTTCAGCTACGGCAACCGGCTGCGGTTCGGGTTGACCGACGATGCCGTGCGCTCGCGCAATCCGGACCGCATCAAGTTCTGGATCAACGATATGGACAATCATCTGCACAGCATCGGCCAGAACCTCGGTCACAATTATGAGGAGGGCGCGGTGATCCCCGACGGCACCGTCGCGAAGGCGTTGAACTCCCGCTACTACACGCCGACCGATCGTCCCGGCGCGCGCTTCCCGCATATGTGGCTCGAGCCTTCGCGCAAGACATCGACGCTCGACTGGTTCGACAAGCAGTTCACCGTCGTCACGGGGCCGCTCGGCAGCGAGTGGCTGGAGGCGGGAAGGCAGGTGTCGGAGAAGACCCGCTTGCCGCTGTCGCTGAAGCAACTGCCGTCAGCCGACCCGGCAGATGGATTCCAGCTCGGCATGCGCGGCGCCGTGCTGGTGCGCCCGGATGGGCACGTGGCATGGCGGATGCCGTGGCTGCCGTCGGATCCGGCCAAGCAACTGGCCGGCGCGCTCTCGACGCTGCTGCACTGACGGAGGCATCGATGCAATCGTTGGAATCCAACGGCGTCGTCACGGCGTATGAGCAGACGGGACACGGCGAACCGATCGTGCTGCTGCATGGCGGCGAGGCCGATCATTCGATGTTCGACGGCCTTGCCCGCGAGCTGTCGGCGCACTTCAACGTGATCGCCTACGACCAGCGCGATTCCGGCTGCACCAGAAATCCGCCGTCGTCCTATTCGCTGGCCGATCTGGCCGACGATGCCGCGGCCTTGATCCAGGGGCTTGGCTACGAACGCGCCCATGTCTTCGGCACTTCACTGGGCGGATTGGTCGCGCAAGTGCTGGCGGCGCGTCACCCCGGGCGGATCGATCGCCTGGTCCTGAGCAGCACCTGGAAAGTCAACAAGAGCCCGCTCGACGTCAACGCCGACGTCTTCCGCACGCTGGCGTCGTACCGCGGCGACACCGCCGCCAATGCGCCGAAGATCGCGGAGTACTTCTTCCCGCCGGATTACCTGCGTGCCAGGCCCGAACTGATCGAGATCTTCCGTGGTTCGACCCGCGACGACGGCCAGAAGGCGCGACGCGGCGCCCTGCTGGCGCAGCCGGTCGTCGCCGACCTGGCAGGCTTCGATCGCCCGACGCTGTTGCTGGTCGGCGGCGAAGACCGGCTGATTCCGAACGCGGAGACATTCGCACTCGCCCGCGATCTTGCCCACGTCGAAACCAGGACGATCGCAAACGCGGGCCACGTCGCCTCGATCCAGGCGCCCGAACGGGTGGCGGAAGCGGTGACGGCATTCCTGAATTCAAAAAAGAAGGCGGCTTGACAACAACAGGGGGAGACCATGACTGAGCAGGCGAGAGCGGTGCCGTTCGACGAAGCACCGGTGACGACGCGCTATTGGCTATCGATCATTATCTTCGCCATCACCGGCGTGGTCGATTTCTTCGATTTCTTTGTGGTCGGATTCCTGGTCTCGGTGCTGGCGCCGACATGGCACCTGACGTTCGGGCAGACCTCGATTATGCTGATGAGCGCCGGTATCGGCGCGATGCTGGGCGCGTTCGTGGCGGGATTCCTCGCGGATCGTTTCGGGCGCAAGCCGCTGGCGATATCGGGCGTCCTGCTTTGCGGCCTGACCTCAGGCGCCATCGCGTTCATTCCGGAAGACGGTTGGGTCGCGTTTGCGATCCTGCGCTTCTTCGTGGGCTTCGGCCTTGCCGCGGGAGCGGCGGCGGCGGTTCCTGCGATCGTCGAATTCGCTCCGACCCGTCATCGCACGCTGGTCACGAGCCTCGTGGTGGTCCCGGTCGCCTTCGGCGTGCTGTCGGCGTCGGTCACCGCGAGCTTCCTGCTGCCGCTCGTCGGCTGGCGCGGTTTGGCGGCGGTCGGCTTCCTGCCGATCATCCTCGCAATTCTGACCATGATCATCATGCCGGAATCGCCGCGCTGGCTGATCAGCAAGGGCCGCGTGCGCGAGGCCCAGGCGAGCATCCGGAAGCTCTATCAGGTCGGCGGCGACGAGTTCGTGCTGCCGGCGCTGCCGCCGGCCAATCCGGCGACATTCGCCGATCTGTTTGCCGAGCAGCGGCGCTTCTGGCTGACGGTTCTGGTCTGGTTCGGCGCCAGCACGGCGAACTACGGCGTCTTCCTGTGGGGACCGACGATCGTGGCGCTGCTGCTCGGCGTCGCGCCGCAGGAGGCGGCCAAGATGTTCATCTATGTCAGCCTCGCCGGCGTGCTCGGCCGGACCGGCTTTGCCTTTCTGGCGCATCGGATCGGCCGCAAGCCGTGCGGCCAGTTGATGGGTTATGGCACCGCGATCTCGCTGGCGCTCGCCGCGTACTTTCACAATGACTTTGCCGGTTCGGTGCCGCTGTTTCTGGTGTTCCTGATCATCGGCGCCGTGTTCTTCGACGGCGGGTTCTCCAACATCGGGCCCTATCCCGCGGAGATCTTTCCGGTCCAGCTTTCGGGACGCGCAGTCGGGCTTGCCCAGCTCTCGAACGGCGTCGGCAAGATCGTCGGCCCATTGTGCCTCGCGCTGATCGCGGGTGCGGACAATCTGGTGCATCCGAGCGCGACCGCCGCGGCGGTGATGCCGGCGTTCTGCTTTCTTGCCGGCGCGGGCCTGTTGATCGGGCTCGCCTTCACGTTCCTCGGCGTCGAGCCGCACGGACGACCGGTGGTTCTGTTCGGCGAGAACGCAGGCACCGCACCGAAGCCGTTGGCCGCAAAAACGGCAACTTGAAAGACGGAAGGTCAATCCATGGACAATGCGCACGACACGATCGCAACCGCGGCGCCGTTCGACACTGCGAAGCTCGACCGGCTGATGGACGATGCAGGGCTCGACGTGCTGATCGCGACCTCGCGGCATAACGTACAGTACCTGCTCGGCGGCTATCGCTTCTTTTTCTTCGATGTCATGGAGGCGATCGGCACGAGCCGCTATCTGCCGGTGTTCGTCTATCAGAAGGGGCATCCGGAAAACGCGATCTACATCGGCAACCGCATGGAGAAGTTCGAGCACGATCTCGGACGGATATGGGCGCCGCTGGTCAGGACGGGCAGCTGGGGAACGATCGATGCGATGGACCTCGCGATCGATCATGTGCGGCAACTCGGGACTGCGGCAAAGCGCGTCGGTATCGAGGCGAGCTTCCTGCCGGCCGATGCCAGGGATCATCTGTGCGCCGGGCTCGACGGTGTCGAACTGCGCGGAGCCCATTTCACGTTCGAGCGGCTTCGCGCCGTAAAATCTCCCGCCGAACTCGATCTCATCAGGGAAGCCTCTGAACGGGTGGTCGATGCGATGCTGGCGACGTTCAGGAGCTGTGTGCCAGGCATGACCAAGCACGATATTGTCGCTCGTCTGCGCCATGAGGAACATGCGCGAGATCTGGTGTTCGAATACTGCCTGATTGCCGGCGGCAGCAGCCATAACCGCGCGCCGTCAAACCAACGCCTTGCGGAGGGCGATGTGATCTCGATCGATTCCGGCGGAAACTACCGGGGCTATATCGGCGACCTCAGCCGTATGGGCGTGCTGGGCGAGCCCGACAGCGAGCTGCGCGAGTTGCTGCAGGAGGTCGAGGACATCCAGCAGGCGGCGCGGCGCGTGATCCGGCCGGGCGCGATGGGTGGTGACATCATCGCGGCGGGCGAGGCCGCCGTCGCAACTTCACCGCACCGCGCCGTGCTTGACTATACCGCGCACGGGATTGGCCTGGTCAGCCACGAAGCCCCGCGCCTGACCGCGACCGGCCCGGTGCCCTACGCGCCATATGACGCCGACCGGCCGCTCGAGCCGGGGATGGTGATTTCAATCGAGACCGCGCTGCTGCATCCGGCGCGCGGCTACATCAAGCTCGAGGACACGCTGATCGTCTCCGAAACGGGCTGGGAAGCGCCCGGCGACCATGGCCGGGATTGGAATTCACCGAAACTCATGGCGTGAACGGTCCACGCCGGGGCGGCCTGTCGGATGGCCGCCGATGGGCTGCGGTGTCGGAGGTGCTCAATTTCGGAATACTGGAAATGTACCCCTGATTTGCCCGACGTGTCAAGTTGCCGTCGGCAGCCGGCTGCTTTGCATGGGGTTGTTTTCGATATTTTGGCCGCGCCCCCCGCGACAGCCCGGATGACTTCACTCGCGCCTCCGGTCATGCGATGCTTCGACCTGGATGCAGCGGCAGTTCCGTGTCGTCTGCTCGCCGGGGCGGCGCCGACGATGGGCAGGTGCAACCGATAAGGATTGCCTCCCATCGACAGAAGCGACCCAATGACCGCAAGCGCACTCCGCGACTACGCCCAAAGCATCCTGACCGCCCGCGTCTACGACGTTGCGGTCGAGACGCCGCTCGATCCGATGCCGCGGCTGACGGAGCGCTTGTCGCGGACGGTGTCGTTGAAGCGGGAGGATTTGCAGCCGATCTTCTCGTTCAAGATCCGCGGTGCCTACAACAAGATCGTCAGGCTGCCGGATGCGCAGCGAAGGCTGGGCGTGATCTGCGCATCGGCCGGCAACCATGCCCAGGGCGTGGCGCTGTCGGCGCGCAAGCTCGGCATTCCCGCAACGATCGTGATGCCGCGGACGACGCCCGCGATCAAGGTCGAAGCCGTGCGGCGCTTGGGCGGCGATGTTGTCCTGCATGGCGACGCGTTCGACGACGCGCAAGCCAAGGCCCGGGAGATCGAGGTAGCCCGCGGCCTGACCTTCGTGCATCCGTTCGACGATCCCGATGTGATCGCCGGCCAGGGCACCGTCGGGATGGAGATCCTGCGGCAACATCCCGATCCGATCGAAGCGATCTTCGTGCCGATCGGTGGCGGCGGGCTGGCGGCCGGCGTGGCCGCGTTCGTGAAATTCCTCAATCCCTCGATCAAGGTCGTCGGCGTCGAGCCGGCAGACGCCGCATCGATGGCGGCGGCGCTCGCCAAGGGCAACCTCGTCGCGCTGGATCAGGTCGGATTGTTCGCCGACGGCGTCGCGGTTCGCAAGGTGGGCTCGGAGACGTTCCGGCTCTGCCGCGACCTGCTCGACGAGGTCATCACGGTGGACACCGACGCGATGTGCGCGGCGATCAAGGACATCTTCGACGACATGCGATCGGTTGCCGAGCCGTCCGGAGCGTTGGCGCTTGCCGGGCTGAAGGCCTATGCCGAGCGCGGCGCGCTGAGCGAAGGCAGCCTGATCGCCGTCAACAGCGGGGCCAATCTGAACTTCGACCGGCTCCGCACCATTGCCGATCGCGCCGAGGTCGGCGAGCATCGCGAGGCGCTGCTGGCGGTGACCGTGCCGGAGAAGCCGGGCAGCTATCGGCACTTCATACGCATCCTCGGCTCGAGGGCGATCACGGAATTCAACTACCGCTTTGCCGAGACCACCGCGCCGGCGCAGCTTTTCGTCGGCATCGCCTTGAGCCGCGGCGAGGCGGAGAAGCGGGAGGTGATGGAGCTGCTGCGCCGCGAGGGCTATCCGATCCTCGATCTCAGCGAGAACGAGATGGCCAAGGACCATGTGCGCTACATGGTGGGCGGCCGCGCGCCGCTGCTCAAGGACGAGGTGATCTATCGCTTCGAGTTTCCGGAGCGTCCGGGTGCGCTGCTGAAATTCCTCGAGAGCCTGGCGCCGGACTGGAACATCTCGCTGTTCCACTACCGAAATCACGGCGCCGACTACGGACGCATCCTGGCGGGGATCGAAGTCAAGCCGCAGGAGCGCGCCCGGTTCGTTCAGGCGCTGGATGCGCTCGGCTATCCCTACTGGAATGAGAGCGAAAACCCGGCCTATCGCCTGTTTCTCTCCGCCGAGCGGGGGTGATGCGCCCGGCTGCGTTTCGAACGTCTGGTTGGCTTATCCCGCAGCGGCTCCAAAGCGCGACGAGATTTCGGATCATGCCCTGGCAAGATGATAGACCGGCATGGCCTTGCTGACGCCCTTGAGCTCGGCCTCACTCCTCGTCACCGGGTATGGCGCGATGGTCTCGGCCACTTCAGGTGCGCGGTAAACGTCCTCGGTGATGCAGATCTCGTCGCCATCGGCGAGGTTCTGCACCCGCGCGGCGATATTCACCGTTTGGCCGAAATAATCGAGCCGCTCGTTGAGCGTGACCGCGATCGAGGCGCCGCGATGCACGCCGATCTTGAGGATGAAATCGCGCTGCGAACGGTCGCGGTTGAGTTCATCGACCGCCTCGCGCATCTCCAACGCCGCCTGCACCGCATCGGCCGCGGTCGAAAACGCCGCCATCACGGCGTCGCCAATCGTCTTGGTAACGGCGCCATTGTGCCGGACCGTGACGTCGAGGAGGTGCTGGAAGTGCCGCTGTACCTGGATGTAGGCGTTGAGGTCGCCGATCCGCTCGTAGAGCGCGGTCGAGCCCTTGAGATCGGTGAACACGAGCGTCACGTCGAGAACCGCGATGCCTTCGGTCGCGCTGATCACCTCCGAGCGGAAGAAATCGCGGAAGGTTTGGGTCATCAGCAGCCGCTTGCCGGACAGATATGCCGGGAAACGAAGCTTTGGGCGCTCAGAGGCCTCCGCCGGAAGCTGCAGGATGCCGAACACCACCGGCAGCTTGCCGGCGTTGTGAACCTCGAACACGACCTTGCCCGGTGCGATGCTTGCGGCAGTGGCTGTGCAACTACCGTGGTCGAGCGTAACCGGCACGCCGGGAGGCGTTGTGCCTATTCCCTCCGTCACCGGAAAAAGGAATTGGGCGTCGCTGTCGAAATCCTGGCCGAACAGCGCGCCTTCGGTGGCGTCGACCTCGAGGCTTGCGGTCGAACCCGGTTCGATGCGGGTGAGCACCCGCACCAGCCCTTTGGCGGTCTCGTTCCACGGCACCCCGTCCGGCATGAGGCCGCCCGACGTCAGCTTGTAGTGGAAGACGTAATCCCAGGCAGAAAGCGCCTCCGGCTTGTGGAAGCGGATGCCGCGCACCGCCGGCGAAACCGTGAACGTCACCGTGATGTAATCGTCGAGCGCGGCGTCGTAATCGCTTTGACAGAGATGGCAGTGGAAATGCGTGTGCAGCTTGCGCAGGCTCCGGAAGCTCTCGACGACGTCGGAGCACATCGGACACACCAGGAGCC
>CALRXG020000400.1:0-7144 GCA_943372075.1 Bordetella parapertussis
GCCGGCGCAGCTGCCGGCGACTGCGTCGTGGGAGCCGATGTGGCGGCGTCGGGAGTGGCGGTGGGGCGGGGAGCCGGCGCGTCCGCCGCCGCGGGCGGCTGCTGGGTTATCGGCGTCGCGGCCGGGCCGCCGGTCGGGGGAGGAGCGGCCTGCTGGGCTGCGGCGATCCCGTGCAGGCAGATCAAGGCGACCGACGTCGAGCCCAACAGGGCCCGACGGGCAACGCAAACACGCATTCCTAACCTCCAACGCGCCTTCGATAGGCTTAGTAAAAGCACCAAGATGTAGCTAAAGCTACAATTGAAGAGGCGTGGCTACGAAGTCAAGGCGAGGCTGTTGCAATTGCGAAGCTGTTGCAAGAAGGCGACAGCGCGGATCGGCGGCTTGCAATGTCGTGCCCGCGAGACCATGGTTCGCGGACAATGGGTACGGATTCTCCGATGCGCCGGAAGGCTTCACCGACTCGGACGGCGCCGCTGCATGAGCTGCCGACCGAGCAGGCGCAGGCGCGCCGTTTCGGCAAGGCACGTTCGGCGCGATCGACGGCGATCCTGGAGGACTATGTCGAGCTGATCGCCGACCTGATCGAATCGACGGGCGAGGCGCGCGCCACCGACATCGCGCGCCGGCTCGGGGTCTCGCATCCCACCGCCATCAACACCATCACGCGGCTGAAGCGGGAGAACCTGGCGACGGCACGTCCTTACCGCGGCATCTTCCTGACCGAGAAGGGCGACGCGCTCGCCAAGCGCGTCCGTGCCCGGCACCGTCTGGTGCTCGAAGTGCTGCTCGCGCTCGGCGTGCCGCGCGAGTCCGCCGAGGCCGATGCCGAAGGCATCGAGCATCACGTGTCGGAGGCGACGCTGAAGGCGTTTTCGGACTTCCTCAGGGGCGCGCGGGTGAAAAAGGCGAGCTGATCGCCGGCGCCCGCGGCCTTACAGCTCCTGCAACTGGTTGAGTTCGGCGTTCAACACGGCCTTTGGCAGGCGAAGCCGCTCATCGGCAAACAGCACAGCGCGTTCGTCGGCGTGGGCATCCGGGTCGCTGCTGACGACCGCCAGCCGATCGAACAAGGCGAGGTCGAGCTCGTCGTCCTTTCGGCGCATCGCGCCCCAGATGTCCCACGGCAGCAATTCGCGATTGTTCAGCGCGGCGACGTCGCGGATCAGATTGCCGGCGATGAACCACAGCCCGTGCATGTCGAGGATGCCGAACGCGCCCGGGTCGGCCCTTCCGCTGCGGCAGAGCTGCCAGGCATCGCCGGCAACCACGAACTGATCGCGCGGCACGTTTGCGGTATCGAACCCGATCTTGAACAATTTGCGCTGATGATCGTCGATCTGGGCGTCGAACAGCAGCCAACCATTGTGCGGTTCGCTCCAATATTCGGTGACCCAATGGTCGATGTAGCGGCCCTTCTCGAAATAGGCGCCGAAGCCGCAGCGGGCGCGGGCCGCGATGCCGTGGGTGCGCATCATTGCGACATGGAGCAAGGTGAAGTGCCGGCAGACCCCGACCTGCCGCTCGCCGGCCGCGCGCGCCGCGGACAGCGGCCGCGCGTCGCGCATCGTGATCGCGTCGAGCATCGTCTCGACAGCTCGAACATGGGATTGGGCGCGCTGGTCCGGACTGAGCGTCACGCCATAGCTGGGAGCGATATGCTGGTGGATCATGAGACCCTGTACGGTCCTTGCGAGTGCGTCCGGCTCGCGCGGCAAGCCGGCCAGTCGCGCGGCGTGTTGGCCGGGGTCGCTCATCGCAACCGGCTTTCGGTATTGATCCAGCAGCATGACGTGCCTCCTGCAATCGATCGCCCGCGGCATCCTTTGCGCGGGATGTTTGTGCGAGGGTGACTGCAGGCTAGGCTTTCCCCGAAGCGCCCGCTTGATAGCTCTTGACCTGTACCTCGCTCAGGGCGGTGAGCTCATCTGCGATTGATCCGCAACTGCAGCAGCGGCGTCGCGGCTTCACGTCGCGCGATTCGCGCAGCGGTTCATCGTGTCATCAAAAAAAGATTGGCGCCGCGAATATTGTTCACTGCCTTGCGCCGGCAGCCCCGCACCACATGTCCGCACCGCAATTCTTGGTGCAGGTTTGGGTTCCCAAGCCGCCCAGTTGCGAATTGTGGAGATGGACTATGGACTTCCTCGGTTTTCTTAATGGCTCAGGTTTGACCCAACCGGCCATTTGGATCGCGGTTTTGATCGCGCTTGTGATCCTGCTGCGCATATCGAACGTGTTTCGCTACATTCCGAACAATCAGGTCGGCATCGTCGAGAAGTTGTGGTCGGCGAAGGGCTCGATCGACGACGGCTTCATCGCGCTGAACGGCGAGGCCGGCTACGAGCCCGAGGTGCTGCGTGGCGGCCTGCACGTGATGTTTCCCTTCATGTACCGCATCCATCGCTCGGACCTCGTGACCGTTGGCCAGGGCAAGATCGCCTATGTGTTCGCGCGCGACGGTGCGCCGCTGGAGCCGTCGCAGGTGCTCGGCGCCAACGACACCGAAGACAAGTCGGACTTCCAGGACGCGCGCCGCTTCCTGCGCGGCGGCGGCCAGAAAGGACCGCAACGCAAGATCCTGCGCGAGGGTACCTATGCGATCAACACCACGCAGTTCGCGGTGATCACCGACGAGCGCGTCTATGGTCACGCGCTGAGCGAGCGCGAACGCGGCGTGCTCGAGAGCATGCAACTCACGATCTCCGAGCGCTGGGGCTTTGCGCCGGTGGTGCTCGCGGCCGATCACGATCTGGTCGGCATCGTCACGGTGCATGACGGCCCGTCGCTGCCTCCGGGCGAGATCATCGCGCCCGAGGTCGGTATCGAACTGCGGGATGCTGCGACCTTCCACAACAACTTCCAGGAGCCGGAGAAATTCCTGCGCGGTGGCGGCTATCGCGGCCGCCAGCTTCAGGTCATCGTCGAGGGCACCTGGTACATCAACCGGCTGTTTGCGACCGTCGAGGCGGTCCCGAAGACGGTGATCCCGGTCGGCAATGTCGGCGTCGTCATCTTCTACACCGGCCCGCGCACCGACGACGTTTCGGGCGAGCAGTATCGCCATGGCGAACTGGTGCTCAACGGCAGCCGCGGCGTCTGGAAGGACCCGCTGCTGCCGGGCAAGTACGCGTTCAATACCTATGCCGGCAAGATCGAGGTGATCCCGACCGTCAACTTCATCCTGAAATGGGTGCGCGGCGAGGTCGGCGCGATGAAGCTCGACGAGAACCTGTCGGAGATCTCGCTGATCACCAAGGACGCGTTCGAGCCGACGCTGCCGCTCTCGGTGGTCATGCATATCGACTACAAGAAGGCGCCGATGATCATCCAGCGCTTCGGCGACGTGAAGAAGCTGGTCGAGCAGACGCTCGACCCGATGGTCTCTGCGTTCTTCAAGAACATCGCGCAGAAAATGACGCTGATCGAGCTGCTTCAGAACCGTGCCGCGATCCAGGAGGAATCCGCGCGCGTGATGAAGGCGAAGTTCGAGGGCTATTCGCTCGACCTGCAGGAGGTCCTGATCGGCACGCCGCGCGCGGCGGCCGGTGACCATACCATCGAGAACATCCTGATCCAGCTCCGCTCGCGCCAGATCGCGCGCGAGCAGATCGAGACCTATCAGGAGCAGGAGAAGGCCGCCGTGCAGGAGCGGGCGCTCAACGAGGCCAAGGCGACGGCGGCCGCGCAGACCGCGCTCACGCAATCGCTGATCCAGGTCAAGGTCAACGAGAACGAGGGTGCGGCGGCACTTGCCCGCGCGCAGAAGGACGCCGAGACCCGCAAGGTGACGGCGGCCGCGGTCGGCGAGCAGTCGCGGCTCGAAGGCCAGGGCGAGGCCGATCGGGTGCTGGCGGTCGGTGCCGCCAATGCGCAGGCGACCAAGCTGTCGGTCGATGCCTATGGCGGGCCGGAGTATCGCCTCGCCGAGCAGAACTTCGCCAAGTTCGCTGATGCGCTGACGCGGATTAATCAACCCTTGGTGCCGCAATTCCTGATGTCCGGCGGACAGGCGGGTGAAGGCGGCAATGCGGGCCTGATCCCGACCGCGATGCTGAGCTCGATGTTCGGGCAGATGATGCCCGGCGCGCTGGAGAAGTTGAAGGACGAGGCGCCAAAGGCCGTGCGCCGGACCAACGGTCAGTGATGCGGCGATCGTGCGACGACGTCGAATAGCAGCCGCAAGGATGTGCGCACCCTCTCCCGCTTGCGGGTCGCTTGCGGGCGAGGGCTCGGCGTATCGTAAGGAAGCCCGCCCGGAAGCTGCAGAGGCGAGGTCTGGCGTTCAAGCCAGTCGAGCGCGAATTAGCTTGCCTTGCTTGGAGTCCTTTTGCACTCTCAGAGAAGGAGGCCGATGCATGAAAAGAATGACCGTTGCGTGCGCTCTCGGAGCGACCCTGGTGCTGTGTAATCTTGCGACGTCGGTTGCTGAGGCCCGGGCGCGGAAGGGACAAATCGTTCATGAACGCCGGAGGGTTGTTATTACGGCGCCCGTGATAAGCCCAACTCCGTGGGATTATAATATTGTTCCACGATATCGTTATCGCCCTGAAGACGACCGCGTCGATCCATACGCTCCTCCGCTGGTGTCGTCGTGGGATCTCTATCAGGCATGGCAATGGCCATACTGGTGATGAACAGCGGTCACGCCCAATAGGTCGCATTCCGGGGGACGTGGCGCGTGTCCCCTGACCGACGCGTCGACTTGCCCTGTCGACCACCGGCCACCGCCGGCATGCTTTGCATGGGGTTGTTTTCGATATTTTTGGCCGCGCCCGGCTGCGGCCGGTTCCGCCGGTGGTAGAGGCGCAACGAGCCTGCGGCCAGGCCGGTGCTATTCGCTCTTGTCGACGTTCCAGAACACCGGCGGCACCGGACCTTCCAGCACGCCAGTGAGCGACTTGCGCCACGCGCTCGGCAAGCGGAACTGGCCGAGCGGGATATAGATCACCTGCTCGTAGGCTTCCTGCTGGATCGCGACCGCTACCTTCTTCTGCTCTTCAGGCGAGGTGGCGCGCGCGTAGGCATCGCGCAGCTGCTCGAGCTTGGCGTCCTCGGGCCAGCCGAACCACGCTTTCTTGCCGTTCGCGGCGATCTGGTTGTTGACGATCGGGTTCATCACCTCGGTGGCGCCGGTGAAGGTGAAGAACAGGTTCCAGCCGCCTTCCTTCGGCAACTTCTGGCTGGCGCGGCGGCTCACCACGGTCTGCCAGTCCGTCACCTGCGCGTCGACGGTGAAACCGGCCTCGCGCAACAGCTGCGCCGCGACCGTCGGCGGTCCCTTCAGCGTCTGCACGTCGCCGGGGATCATGATCACGACGGGGGTGCCGTCATAGCCCGAGGCGGCGAGCGCCTTCTTGGCCTCGGCCATGCCGTTGGCCTTGACCAGCGTCTCGGAGCCGACGTCACTGGCGAGCGGTGTGTCGCAAGCGAAATAGGCGCCGCAGATCTCGTAGTATTTGGCATTGCCGACGGTGGCATCGAGCACGTCCTTCTGGTTCATCGCCAGGAAGGCCGCGCGGCGGATTTTGACATTGTCGAATGGCGGGTGCAGGAAATTCATCCGGCCCTCGATCTGGAAGCCGAATTTATTCAGCACTGCGACCGTCAGGTCGGGATTGGCCTCGAGCACCGACAGCAGGTCGACCGACGGCTGTTCCAGGAAATCGATGTCGCCGGACTGCAGCGCGTTGATCGCGGTCTGCGCGTCGGGCATCGTGATCCATTCGACGCGATCGACTTTGGCGACCTTGCCGCCCGACAGCCAATCGGGCTTCTCCTTGCGCGGCACGTAGTCGGCGTTGCGCTCATAGACCGCCTTGACGCCGGGCTGGAATTCGCCTGCGACGAACTTGAACGGACCGCAGCCGATCTGCTCGGCGATCTGCTTGCCCGCCGGGGTCTCGGCGAGCCGCTTCGGCATCATGAAGGCGACATAGGAGGAGGCCTTTGCCAGCGTCTCCAGCACCAGCCCGTAGGGCTCCTTGAGCTTGAGCACGATGGTCTTCGGCCCGCCGGCCTCGAGCGAGGCGGTGAAGTCGGCGAGCTTCTGTGCCATGCCGTCGACGGTGGTCCAGCGCTTCAGCGAAGCGATGCAGTCCTCGGCGGTGACGGGCGCGCCGTCGTGCCATTTCAGCCCGTCGCGCAGCGTGAAGGTGTAGGTGAGCTTGTCGTCCGAGATGGTCCAGTCCGCCATTTGCGGCCGGACCTTGAAGCTGGAATCGATGCCGAGCAGCGTATCGTAGACCATGTAGCCATGATCGCGGGTGATGTAGGCGGTGGTGAAGCCGGGATCGATGATGCGCAGGTCGGAATGCATCACTGCGGTGACGGTCTTGCCCTTGGCTGCTGCGATGGCGCCCGACGACAGGATCGCCGGGGCCGCCATCGCCGGCGGCACGCTGGCCGCGAGCTTGAGGAGCGTTCTGCGCGAAACATCGACCATTCGCCGTCTCCCGATTTTTCGTTGCGCCGGCGCGCATGCCACAGCGACCCGCATGCTTCACCAATCCATTGTCGAAAGCAAGCAAGAGCCGGGCCGCCGATCCCGCGCGCCGCGTGACGCCGCGGACTTGCCTCTATCGGTGCGTGAAAGTTCGATGACCGCGACGACGGCGCGGCCCTGTCGGTACCGCACAAGTCCGCATCCTGCATAGGAGCCTGCGCTTCCTGCCGCACCTCACAGGCTGTTCGGGCGATGATCCGCCGTGTAGGCTTCGGGTCCTGCCGGCCAGCAATAAGGCCATATCCCACAAGGGAACAAGCAGCGCGAGCAAGCAGCCGAGGGAGATCTGAAGAACCGTCATGACCGATATCCGATACGTAGCACCGCGCACGCTTGATGAAGCGATTGGCGCATTTGCTGCCGCCGGAAGTGCCGCCCGCATTATGGCAGGCGGCACTGATTTGTTGGTGCAAATGCGCTCCGGCCTGGTGCGGCCGGGATTGATCGTCGACATCAAGAAGATCGGCGAGATGACAGAAATCACCGAGACCGCCGATGGCGGTTTCCGCGTCGGCGCCGCCGTCTCCGGCATGGCGCTTGCCGAGCATCCGCGCTTCGGCAAGGTGTGGCCCGGTGTGCTCGAGGCCGTGAACCTGATCGGCTCCAAGCAAGTGCAGGGCCGGGCGTCAGCCGGCGGCA
>CALRXG020000401.1:0-7126 GCA_943372075.1 Bordetella parapertussis
CCGCGGTCAGCGAACATCCCGAGGTGCGCTCCTGCGTGGTGGTGGGATTGCCCGATCCGGAATTCGGCCAGCGCGTGCATGCGATCCTCGAACTCGCCGACGAAGCCGACGCGCAGACAATCGCCGACGGCATGGGCGATTTCCTCAAAGACCGGCTGAGCCGCTACAAGCATCCGGAGAGTTTCGAGCGCGTCGGCGTCGCGCCGCGCGACGATTCCGGAAAGGTCCGCCGCACTATGCTGCGCGACGAGCGCGCCGCGTGGATCAAGGAAAATCGCGCCTTCCGCATCATGCCGGCGCGCGCTTCGACGAAAAGCGAGTAGTTCATTTCATCTTGCGAGAGGCAGGTCTGCACGCCACATGAGCTGTGCAGCCGGCCATGCAAGGTATATCATTCCATCTTCCCTGCCGGCAGAACCTCGGACTAGCTTGAGGTTCCAGCGCCCTGCACGCCAGGAGATCCTGATGCCCGCCACCACCGAATGGAAAGTGCCGCCGGCCTTTCAGCCTCGCCCCGAAGATTACCGCTTCGATCTCGATCGCGCGCTGAGGAGTGTGGTCGGACTGCATTCGATCATTCCACCCGACGCCTTCAGCGCCGAGACGCTCGGCACCGAGCGCGCCGGCAACGGCGTCCTGATCGACGACGGGCTGGTGCTGACGATCGGCTATCTGATCACCGAGGCGGCCACGGTATGGCTGCATCTCGGCGACGGCCGCGCGGTCGAGGGCCACGCGCTCGGCTTCGATTTCGAATCCGGCTTCGGCCTGGTGCAGGTGCTCGGCAGGCTCGACCTTGATCCGCTGCCGATCGGTTCCTCGGCGGCGACGCAGATCGGTGACAATGTCGTGCTCGGCGGCGCCGGCGGCCGCACCCGATCGGTCGCGAGCCAGATCGCCGCGAAGCAGGAATTCGCGGGCTACTGGGAATACCTGCTCGACGAGGCGATCTTCACCCATCCGTCGCACCCGAACTGGGGCGGCACCGGATTGCTCAACAATGCCGGCGAGCTGATCGGCATCGGCTCGCTGCAGCTCGAACGCGAGCGCTCGGGCCGCGCCGAGCATGTCAACATGATCGTGCCGATCGATCTGCTCAATCCGGTGCTCGACGACCTGCGCAGATTCGGCCGTGTCAACAAGCCGGCGCGACCGTGGCTCGGCATGCACACGATGGAGATCGACAACCGCCTCGTGGTGATCGGCGTCGCCAGCATGGGACCGGCGGCGCGCGCCGAATTGAAGACCGGCGACGTGATCCTCGCGGTCGCCGGCGAGAAGGTGGCGGATCAGACCGGCTTCTACAGGAAGCTCTGGTCGCTCGGCGCGGCCGGCGTCGACGTGCCGCTGACGGTCTATCATGAGGGCGTCACCTTCGACGTGACGCTGGCCTCGATCGACCGCATGAAGCTCTTGAAGGCACCGCGGCTACACTAGGACAGGGGACAGCGGCGATGAGCGAGGCCGTGGTTGACGATATCGTGGCCGTGCTGCCGCCGCTGTTGCAGACGCTGGAATCGCTGGCTTTCGTCGCGCGCAACCTCAACCCGCCCGACTTCGACCGGGTGATGCAGATCGCGGGCGAGCCCGAGGCGGCGTTGCGAGCGGTGCGGCCGCGGCTGGCCGACTGGCCGGAGAAGTTCGCGCATATCAAGGTCGCATTGGAAGCATCGATCGAACCGGCGCTGGCGGGTTATGCGGGACTGCGCGCGGTGCAGAACGGCGAAGGCGATCTGGTCAACGTGTTCCGCGCGCTGCGCTACCTGCCACGGGCGCAGGAGGCGCTGTATCCGTTGACCGAGCTGCCGCCGGTCAGCGGCTTCTTCATCACGCCCGAGTTGCGCGAGGACACCGATCTGCAGGCCAGGCTCGCGGCCAAGCCCAACGACGACACCGGTATCTTCCATGAGCGCAACGAGCCGGGCAGCCGCGGCGGCTTCTCGATGTATGTGCCGGAATATTACACGCCTGATCGCGGCTGGCCGCTGGTGATGGCGCTGCATGGCGGCAGCGGCAATGGCCGCGGCTTCCTGTGGAGCTGGCTGCGCGACGCGCGCAGCTGCGGCGCCATCCTGGTGGCGCCGACCGCGACCGGCCAGACCTGGGCGCTGATGGGCGACGACACCGACACGCCGAACCTCAACCGCATCGTCGACCAGGTGCGCGCGCGCTGGAACATCGACGAGCGGCGCATGCTGCTGACCGGCATGAGCGATGGCGGCACGTTCAGCTATGTCACCGGGCTCGACGGCGCCTCGCGTTTCACGCATCTCGCCCCGGTCGCGGCGACCTTCCATCCGCTGATGGCCGAGATGGCCGATGCGGAGCGGCTGCGCGGCCTGCCGATCTTCATCACCCATGGCCGGCAGGACTGGATGTTCCCGGTCCAGGCCGCGCGGCAGACCCACGGCCTGCTGTCGGCCGCCGGCGCCAAGGTCGTCTATCGCGAGATCGAGGATCTCAGCCACACCTATCCGCGCGAGATCAATGCGGAGATACTTCGCTGGCTGAACGGGGCGTGAACTGGCGGCATTTAAAGCATCGCCGACTGGTGTGGTTTCGGCCAGCCTGCTCTATCCGCGCAACCGCCAGCTTCTCGCCGCGGGTCCGCGTGTTCATCGGCAATCTGATGCGGATGTTCGCGCGGAGTTGAACGGTCGCCGGAACCACACCCGGCCCCGCGACGTTACCCCGCCGACACCGGAGGGATTGGCGATGCGGACTTTTTTCAACATGATTTTGGGCGCGCTGCTGCTGGTTTGCGGCGTCTATGTCTATGATTCGGCGCGGACGTCGAGCGTCGCCAATGGCGATATGGCGCAGGGCACGCGCACCATCGTCAATTGGGACGTCGCGGCGCATGACTGGAATTTGCTGAAGTCCCGCGCACGTGAGGAATGGACCAGGGTCGCGTCGAAGTAACGGCTGACGTTTACAGTCCGACCGCGGACACCGCCAAGGCCGCGCCGAACCCCGCTCCAAGCGCGGCCCATTCTTTCGTCGTGATCGCCATTGTCGCGATTGCGACCGCAGTCCCGACAAGGCCTGCCAGCCCGCCCGACAGGCAGCCGCCGACAATGAATGCAATGAACAGATTGCCGGGCGCAAGCCGGAGAAACCGGGCGGCGATGCCGTCCTCGCGCATCGATGCGGCGAGGACGTAGCCGCCGGCACGCATGGCATAGCATGTGACGCCGAGGACGCAGATCACGCCGAGCACCTGCAAGTCATGCATCGGCCGGCTCCATCATGCTCACGAGCGTGCCGCATCCGCCCCCGATCAGCATCGACCAACTCGGATCCATGAACCGGGCGACCAGCAGCGCTGCGACGGCCGAGATCAGCCACGGCCACGGCGATCTCGCGGTCTTCCACTGGCTCGGCAGCAGGGTCGCGATGAACATCGTCGGCAGCAATGCGGCGGCGAGCTTGAGCGGTTCGCTCGACCCGAGCGGGGCGACGTAGGCGAGCGCAGTGCCGCCGACCCAGCCGACCGCCATTGGAATGCTCGATCCGAGCAGATAGCCCGCGTCGGGTCCGTTGCGCTCGGCGTCCGAGTTGGTCATCAGCCATGACGCGTCGGCCAGCACGAACAGCGTGGGCAGCATCCTCCTGAGCGCCAGCCCGCCAAACAGCTGGCGCAGACGGGCACCCATTAGTAAGTATCGCGAATTCGTGGCAACGCAGGCAATCACCATGGCGGCGATCGGTAGCGGATGAGCCCACATGCTCAGCGTGATCGCCTGGGCCGTGGCGGAGTAGACCAGCAGGCTGAACAGAATGGCGTGTGGTGCCCCCAGCCCAAGTCCCTTGTAGGTCAGCCCCATCACCAGGCCGGCGGCGCCATTGCTGAGCAGGAAGGGCAGCGCCGCGACGAGGCCCCGCCTGAAGCCGGCGGCGGTCATCGTTGGGACACCTGGCAAGCGGCGAGTACTTGTAATGGTCATGACCATTAGATTAGACTTTGTGAGAGGCCGTGATGTCAAGAGATCCCGCGCGGGCAGCGACGCAGTTTTTCGGTGGACGGGTCTGCCTTGACTTCGCGAACACGCTGGACTGGCGCACCTCGGACGATCCGCAGGAGCTGATCCCGGACTATGCGGCGCTGCTGGCCTGGAGCGAACGCCGCGGGACGCTGCCGCTTGCCGCGACCAGAAAGCTGAAGGCGCGCTCGGCAAGCAGCGAGGCGGGAGTCGCGATGCAGACGGCATATGAGTTGCGCCGCGACATCTGGAGCATCTCGGATGCGCTGCGCGACGGTCGCGGTGCAGACCTTCGCCTGGTCAATCAATTGCTTTCAGTGGCGCCCCGGCAGCCCGATCTGGTATGGCAGGATCGAGCATATCGCCATGCGCTGGCGGGGATCGACGTGAAGGAGCCGTTATGGCCGGTGCTCTGGTCGCTGACGGCGCTGCTGGCCTCCGACGACGCCAGGCGGATCGGATGCTGCGAGGCTGACGGCTGCGGCTGGTTCTTCGTCGACGAAAGCCCGAACCGGACCCGCAGATGGTGCTCGAGCGAGGTATGCGGCAATCGTGAACGCGCGCGGCGCGCCTATGCCAAGCGCAAGGGCTCCGCGTGAGCGAACGCGAAGGCGTTTAGTTCTGCTCGGTCTTGCGGCCCATATTGGCCTTGCGGGCGTCCGCGATCACCTGCTCGAACTGGTCGATGCTGAGCACGCCGGGCACGCGATATTTGCCGACGATGAATGACGGCGTGCCGTTGAACCCGAACGCCAGCGCCTGCTCGTTGTTGCGGGAAAGGAGCGCGTCGATCGCCTTGGCGTTGGCGTCGAGATCCTTCTTCAGGCGATCCATGTCGAGGCCTGCGCCCGAGAGCAGTTCGGCAATGCGCGGCTCGGTGATGCGCGAATTGACCGAGATCATCGCCTCATGCGCGGCTTCGAACTTGTCCTGATACTTCGCAGCCAGCGCCATCCGCGCCGCGACCTTGGAGACCGGCCCGAGGATCGGCCAGTCCTTCAGCACCAGACGGACCTTGCCGTCGTCCTGCACCACCTGGCGGAGTTCCGGCGCGAGCTTGCGGCAATACGGGCAATTGTAGTCGAACCATTCGACGATGGTGATGTCGCCCTTGGGGTTGCCGATCACCGGAATCTCCGGATCGCGCAGCACCTGCTCCTCGGTCAGGACCTTGTCGTCCTCGGCGCGCGCGCCGCCCGCGGCCAGCAGCGCGATGCCGGCACCGATCAGGCCGAGCGCACCGCGGCGGCTGGCGCCGGCGTTGATCAGGGGCGATTTGGTCAATTGGTTCATGGCTGGCTTTCGCAAGGGCTGCTCGCCCTTCTACGTTCAGGACAGATTGATGTTACGCAGCAGCATATAGATCGCCACGACGATAATCACAGTCGCAAACACGATATTCAGCGCGCCGCGCCGTTCCGACAGGTGCCGGGCGCTGCGGGTGCCCAGCAGGCCACCCGCGATGCCGCCGGCGACGAATAGCCCCGCCAGGCCCCATGACACCAGCCCGGACCACGCATAGCTCAGGGCCGTGGTCATGCCGAAGGCGGTCACGGCCACCAGCGAGGAACTGACCGCGTTCATGATCGGCATCCCGGTCGCCAGCATCAACGCGGGCACGATCAGGAAGCCGCCGCCGATGCCGAAGAAGCCGGACATGGTTCCCGTGGCCAGTCCGAGACCCACGATCGCGGGCATGTTGGACATCGAGATCTTGACGTCGGTCAGCCCGACCCGCGCGCGGGTCTTCAGCATCAACCCCGCGATGACCAACATCACCAGCGAGAACAGCGCCAGCAGCTTCTGCCCGTCCAGCATCTTGCCGAGGATCGAGCCGCCGAAAGCGCCGAACATGCCCGACAGCGCGAATACCAGCGCGCAGGACCATATCACGGTGCCGCCGCGGGCGTGGTTGGACAGGTTGATGGCGGCGTTGGCGGCGACAGCGATCGCCGAGGTGCCGATCGCGACATGCGGCTGGGGCACCCCGACCACATAGACCATCAGCGGCACGGCCAGGATCGACCCGCCACCGCCGACCAGGCCCAGTGAAAAGCCGACCAGCATGCCGGATACCAGCCCAAGCACGCTTTGTGTTGTGGAGAAGACCAAGGGGAACAGACTCGCGTTTGAGGCGGCACCCTAGAAGGATTTGCTATCTGACGCCATACCAACAGCACAAAACTGCCCTGCAACCGCAGTCAGCGCAGCAAATATGTCACGGCCAACGGTACCAGCAGCGAGGTGACCAGCGCATTCAGGCTCATCGCGATGCCGGCGAAGACGCCTGCCACCTCGTCGACCTGGAAGGCCCGTGCGGTGCCGATGCCATGCGCGGCGATCCCGGCGGCAAAGCCGCGGCCGCGATAGTCGGTGATCCCGGTAAGGTTCATCAAGGGCGTGACGATGATCGCGCCCATGATGCCGGTGAGAATGACCGACACCGCCGTCAGCGAGGGATCGGCGTGCAGGGACTCGCTGATGCCCATTGCGACACCGGCGGTGACCGATTTCGGCGCCAGCGACAGGATGATGTCGCGCGGCAGGCCGAACGCCTTCGCCAGCAGCACCACCGAGACGATCGCGGTGAGCGAGCCGACCGCGAGTGCAACCAGCATCGGCAGCACCGCGGCCGCGACCCGCTTGCGGTTCTCGTAAAGCGGCACCGCCAGTGCCACCGTTGCCGGCCCGAGCAGGAAATGCACGAACTGCGCACCGGCGAAATAGGTGGTGTAGGACGTGTTGGTCAGCAGCAGGAACAGGCCGATGATCCAAAGCGAATGCAGCACCGGATTGGCGAGCGGATGCCGGCGGGTCCGCAACGACACCGCGTCGGTCACTGCATAGGTCACGAGCGTCACCGTCAGCCAGAGCAGCGGCGACTGCGACAGATAGACCCAGAGCGCGAACGGGTTGTCGCTCACGGCGGCGTCTCCTCCTCGCGCGACAACAGACTGCTCGCCGCAACGAAGGTCGCGACCGTCGCCAGCAGCGTGACGATGACCGATACCGCGAGGATCACCAGGATCGCGACACCGTGCTCGGCGAGCAGATCGAGCTTCTGCACCACGCCGACGCCGGCCGGAATGAACAGCAGCGAGAGATTGGCGAGCATGCCGCGGCTCGCGCTCTCGACGCCGTCA
>CALRXG020000402.1:0-7120 GCA_943372075.1 Bordetella parapertussis
GTCGGCCGCGTGCAGGCCGTCCTGGGTCGGATAACCCTTCTTCGTGACGCCCTTGGCATCCGCCGGAACCAGGAACACGCCGATGCCGGCTTTGTCGCGCTGGCCGCCCTTGGTGCGCGCGGTGACGATCAGCGTGTCGGCGTTCTCGCCGTTGAGCACGACGAACTTCTCGCCGTCGATCACCCAGCCATCGCCCTTCTTCTTGGCCGTGGTCACGACGTCGAACAGATCGTAGCGCGAGTTCTTCTCGAGCTGCGCGAAACCGAAGGTCTTGCTGCCGTCGATGATGCCCGGGATGTACTTGGCCTTCTGCTCGGCCGACCCGCCATGGCGCAGGAAACCGCCGGCGACCACGACAGTGGCCAGATAAGGCTCGACCACCAGCGCCTTGCCGAGCGCTTCCATCACGATCATGGTCTCGACCGCTCCGGCGCCGAAGCCGCCGTCGGTCTCCGCAAAGGGCAGACCAAGCAGGCCCTGCTCGGCGAGCTTGCCCCAGAGCGCTTTGCTCCAGCCGCCCTTCTCCTTCATGTACTTCTTGCGCGCATCGAAGTCGTAGGCGTCGGTGAGAAGCCCGTCGATGCTTTCCTTGAGAAGCCGCTGCTCCTCGGACAGATCAAAATCCATTTTACCATCTCTCCAAAATCACGAGGGCGCCTGCCCTGATCTCCACTCGTCATCCCCGCGAATGCGGGGATCCAGTACTCAGTGGCGCTCATTGGGAATGACGACCGCCGCGGCGTACTGGGTCCCCCGCTTGCGCGGGGGACGACAGTTGAATGTGTGGCCTACAGCCCCAGCACGGCCTTGCTGATGATGTTGCGCTGGATCTCGTTGGAGCCGCCGTAGATCGAAACCTTGCGGTTGTTGAAGTAGCTCGGCGCGATCTGCGCGGTCCAATCCATGCTCTCGTTGGAGCCGGCGTCGCCGTGCTCGTCGTAGGGCGCGGCGAACGGGCCGATGATCTCCATCAAGAGCTCGGTGGTGGTCTGCTGGATCTCCGAGCCCTTGATCTTGAGCACCGAGGAGGCCGGATTGGGCTTGCCCTTGCCGTGCTTGCCTTCGTCGGCGACGACGCGGAGCTGGGTCAGTTCGAGCGCCTTCAGCTCGATCTCGCAGGCGGTGAGCTTCTCGCGGAACGCGGTATCCTCGATGACCGGACGTCCGCCGGACTCGACCTTGGAGGCCAGCGCGCGGATGCGGCGCAGCCGCTCCTTCGAGACGCCGACCCGGGCGATGCCGGTGCGCTCATTGCCGAGCAGGAACTTGGCGTAATCCCAGCCCTTGTTCTCCTCGCCGATCAGGTTCTCGTAGGGCACCTCGACGTCGTCGAAGAACACTTCGTTGACCTCGTGGCCGCCGTCGATGGTCTGGATCGGACGCACGGTGACGCCCTTCGACTTCATCGAGAACACGATGAAGGAGATGCCCATCTGCTTCTTCGCGTTCTTGTCGGTGCGGCAGAGACAGAAGATCATGTCGGCGTGCTGGGCGAGCGTGGTCCAGGTCTTCTGGCCGTTGATGATCCACTTGTCGCCTTTGCGCTCGGCCGTGGTTTTCAGCGAGGCGAGGTCCGAGCCCGAGCCCGGCTCCGAGAAGCCCTGGCACCACCAGTCGTCGACATTGGCGATGCGCGGCAGATATTCCTTCTTCTGCTTCTCATTGCCGAAGGTGTAGATGACAGGGCCGACCATGCTGACGCCGAAGGCGAGCGGCTGCGGCGCCGGATAGGACTGCAGCTCCTCGTTGAAGATGTAGTGCTGCACGGTGCTCCAGCCGGTGCCGCCATATTCCTTCGGCCAGTGGGTGACGCCCCAGCCCTTCTTGTTGAGGATGCGCCACCAGGTGACCATCTCGTCCTTCGACAGATGGCGGCCTTCCTGCAGCTTGCGCCTTGTGTCCGGCGGCACGTTGTTCTTGAAGAACTCCCGCACCTCCTCGCGAAACGCTATCTCTTCCTTGGTGAAAGCGAGATCCATCGGATCCTCCTTTTAAAAGTTCAATAAGCTCGAAACTCTCTCCCCGTCGTCCCTGCGCAAGCAGGGACCCATAACCACCGGCCATTGCAACTGGCAAAGCCGGCTGCCGCATTGCCACTTACGAAGGCCGCGGCGTATGGGTCCCGGCTCGCGCTTCGCTTGGCCGGGACGACGGAATCACTGCAACACCTCGAACAGACCGGCCGCGCCCATGCCGCCACCGACGCACATGGTGACGACGGCGTACTTGGCCTTGCGGCGGCGGCCCTCGATCAGCGCGTGGCCGGTGAGCCGGGCACCCGACATGCCGTAGGGATGGCCGACCGAAATCGCGCCGCCATCGACGTTGATCTTCTCCGGATCGATGCCGAGCTTGTCGCGGCAGTACAGCACCTGCACCGCGAACGCCTCGTTGAGCTCCCAGAGATCGATGTCGTCGACCGTGAGGCCATGGCGCTTCAGCAGGCGCGGCACCGCGAACACCGGGCCGATGCCCATCTCATCCGGCTCGCAGCCGGCGGACACGAAGCCGCGGAAGATGCCGAGCGGCTGCAGCCCGCGCTTGGCGGCTTCCTTGTCGCTCATGATCACCGAGGCGCTGGCGCCGTCCGACAACTGGCTGGCATTGCCGGCGGTGATGGTGAAGCCCTCGCCGCGCACCGCCTTGAGGCTGGCGAGCCCTTCGGCCGTGGTCTCGGGCCGCGGACCTTCATCCTGCGACAGCGTCACTTCCTTCATCGTGACGGCACCGGTCGCCTTGTCGGTCACCGCCATCATGGTGGTGATCGGCGCGAGCTCGTCCTTGAACTTGCCGCCCTGCTGCGCGGCCGCGGTGCGGCGCTGGCTCTCCAGCCCGTATTCGTCCTGCTTCTCGCGCGAGATGTTGTAGCGCTTGGCGACGATCTCGGCGGTGTCGATCATGGGCATGTAGACCTCGCCCTTGATCTTGAGCAGCGCCGGGTCCTGGGCATGGAAGCCATTCATCTTGTCGTTCTGCACCAGCGAGATCGACTCGCCGCCGCCGCCGACCGCGATCTCGACACCGTCGAAGATCACCGAGCGCGCGGCGAGCGCGATCGCCTGCAAACCGGAAGCGCACTGCCGGTCGATGGTGGTGCCGGCGACCGTCACCGGCAGGCCGGCGCGCAGCAGCGCCTTGCGCGCAATATTGCCGCCGGTCGCGCCCTGCTGCATCGCCGCGCCCATCACGACGTCCTCGATCTCCTTCGGATCGACCTTGGCGCGCGCCACCGCCTCGCCGATCGCGTGACCGAGCAAGGTTGCGCCTTCGGTGGCGTTGAGCGCGCCGCGATAGGCCTTGCCGATCGGCGTGCGCGCGGTGGAGACGATAACGGCGTCGGTCATGAACGGGATCCTGCAGTCTGTTGTGGTTTGGCTTGAGACATCTTCGGCTGCTGCTGGCGCAGTTCGTGACGCGACAGCTTGCCAACCGGGGTGCGCGGCAGCTCGTCGACGAACTCGACCGCTGCCGGAAGTTCATGCTTGCCCACCTTGCCGGTGAGGAAGGCGCGCAGCTCGTCGACCGTGAACGGCTTCTCGCCGTTGCGCAGCTTGATGAAGGCCTTGGCCGCCTCACCGCGGTAATCGTCGGGAATGCCGATCACGATCACCTCCTGCACGGCAGGATGGGTATAGATCGCCTGCTCGATCATCTGCGGATAGACGTTGAAGCCGCCGGAGATGATCATGTCCTTCTTGCGATCGACCAGATAGAAATAGCCGTCGGTGTCCATGTAACCGATGTCGCCGGTCAGGAAGCGGTCGCCGACGAAGGCCTCCGCGGTTTCCGCCGGCCTGTTCCAGTAGCCCTTGGTGACGTTCGGGCCGCGGATGCGGATCTCGCCGACCTCGCCGACCGGCATCACCCTGGTGGAATCCTCCAGCGACACCACGTCCATCTCGATACCGGGCAGCATCAGTCCGATCGAACCCGGCTTCTCCGGCCCTTCCTTGGGATGGCCGGTGCCGGGCGAGCAGGTCTCGGTCATGCCCCAGCCGCTCTTCAGCTTCATGCCGACGCGGCGCTCGAAGATCTTGGCGACCTCCACCGGCAGCGGCGCGCCGCCGGAGCCGGCGACCACCAGCGAAGAGAGATCGCGCTTGTCGAGATCGGGCAGCGAGGCGATCGCGATCCACATCGTCGGCACGCCGGGAAACACCGTCGCGCGCTTGACCTCGATGTCGCGCATCACGGCTTCGACATCGAAGCGCTGATGCAGCGAGATCAGATGGCCGCGCCGGATCACCGACAGCAGCACGACGGTCAGTGCGTAGATGTGAAAGAGCGGCAGCACGCAGATCACGCGCTCGATCGCGTTGCGTTCGAGCCGCCCGGGCTTGCCCCAGACGTCGTAGATCGATACCGCCGCGGTGAGATTGCCGTGGCTGAGCATGGCGCCCTTGGGCAGGCCGGTGGTGCCGCCGGTATATTGCAGCAGCGCCACGTCCTCGACATCGACCGCGGGCCATTGCGACGGCTTGGTCACGCCGTCGATGAACTGCCGGTGTGTGATGATCTTGGGATTGTCAGGCAGCGCGGTCTGCGGCGTGCCGATCTTGCCCCAATTGTCGTCCTCGCAAACGATCAGGCGATCGAGCAGGCCCTTGTCGAGGAACTTCAGCGCGGTCGGCAACAGCGCCGAGAGATTGCTGGTGACGAGCACGCGCGCGCCGGAATCGGAGAGCTTGTGCGACAGCGCGATCTCGCCGTCGAGCGGCGACAGATGCACGATTCGGGCGCCGGCCTTCAGCGCGCCGAAGAAATTGATCGGGTGGTCAGGCGAATTGCCGAGAAACAGCGCAACCGACGTGCCCTTGCCGTAGCCGGCCCGCATGAAGGCCGCGGCAGCGGTCTCGACCAGGGCTTCCAGCTCGCTGTAGCTGATCGGCCGGTCGCGGAATTCAAGCACCGGGCGGGGGCCGAATTCGGCGGCCGCGGTCGCGAGCAGATCCGGCAAAGTGCCGCGCGTGATCTCGTCGCTCCACTTCACGCCGGGTGGATAATATTGTTCGCCGGGATAGGTCATGGATGCCTTCGCTGGGACTCTAGAAGTCGTCCATTCCGGGATGGCCCGAAGGGCCAGTCCCGGAATCCATCAGGCCGCATGCGCCGGGGCGCAATGGGTTCCGGGCTCATCGCTTACGCGATGCCCCGGAACGACACATGGTTTGGCCTTCGATCACGCCGCCTTCGACGCCGCGGCGAGCGAGGCGAAGGTCTTGCCTTCGTCGGCGAGCTTCTTCAGCAGCGGCGCCGGCTCCAGCGAGGGATCGTTGGTCTCCTTGGCATAGTAGGCCAGGCGGTCAGCAATGTGCTTGAGGCCGACGCTGTCGGCCCAGAACATCGGGCCGCCGCGATAGATCGGCCAGCCATAGCCATAGAGCCAGACCACGTCGATGTCCGACGGACGCGCCGCGATGCCTTCGGCGAGGATCTTCGCGCCCTCGTTGATCATCGGGTACATCATGCGCTCGAGGATTTCGTCGTCGGTGACGACGCGCTTCTTGCGGCCGAGGCGCGCCAGCGTCTCGTCGATCAGCTTCTCGACTTCCGGGTCGGGCAGCGCCGCGCGCGAGCCCTGCTCATACTTGTAGTAGCCCTTGCCGGTCTTCTGGCCGAAGCGGCCGGCTTCGCACAGCGCATCCGCGATCTCCGACTTGATGCCGCGGTCCTTGCGCGAGCGCCAGCCGATATCGAGACCGGCGAGATCGCCCATCGCGAACGGGCCCATCGGCATGCCGAACTTGGTGACCACAGCGTCGACCTGCTGCGGCAGCGCGCCTTCGAACAGCAGCTTCTCGGACTGCTTGCCGCGCTGCGCCAGCATGCGGTTGCCGACGAAGCCGTCGCAGACGCCGACCACCGCCGGCACTTTTGCGATCTTGCGGGCGATCGACACCGCGGTCACCAGCGCATCCGGCGCGGTCTTGTCGGCACGCACGATCTCGCACAGCTTCATGACGTTGGCCGGCGAGAAGAAGTGCATGCCGAGCACGTCCTGCGGACGCTTGGTCGACTGCGCGATCTCGTCGATGTTGAGATAGGAGGTGTTGGAGGCCAGCACCGCGCCCGGCTTGGCGTATTGATCGAGCTTGCCGAACACTTCCTTCTTGACCGCCATGGTCTCGAACACCGCCTCGATCACCAGATCGGCGTCGCCGACGTTCTCGATGCCGACGACCCCGTTGATCAGTCCCATGCGCTTGGCGGGCGCGTCCGCCGGAATGCCGCCGCGCGCCGCGGTCGCCTCGTAATTCTTCTGCATGATACCCATGCCGCGCTTGAGCTGCTCCTCGCCGGTCTCGATCAGCGTGACCGGGATGCCGGCATTGGCGAACGACATCGCGATGCCGCCGCCCATGGTGCCGGCGCCGAGGATGGCGACGCGCGCGACGTTGCGGCCCTTGGTGCCTTCGGGAACGCCGGCGACCTTGGCCGCCTCGCGCTCGGCGAAGAAGGCATAGCGCTGCGCCTTCGACTGCTCGCCATTCATCAGCTTGAGGAAGCCTTCGCGCTCCTTCTTCAGGCCCTCGTCGAACGGCAGGTCGATCGCAGCACCGACGGCGTCGGCGGCGGCGAACGGCGCTTCGAGGCCGCGCGACTTCTTGGTCAGCGCGGCGACCGCATTGGTGAAGATCGAACGGTCGGCCTTCGCCGCCGCGAGCTTGCTGTCGTCATCACGCAGCTTGCGCAGCGGACGCTTTTCGGCGACCAGCTTGCGCGCGAACGCCACGCCGCCCGACGCCGGACCTTCCACGATCTCCTCGATCAGGCCGGCCTTGAGCGCCGCATCGGCGCTGATCGGATCACCACCGACGATCATCTTGACCGCGAGTTCGGGGCCGACCGCGCGCGGCAGGCGCTGGGTGCCGCCGGCGCCCGGCAGCAGGCCGAGTTTCACCTCGGGCAGGCCGAGCTTGGCGTCCTTGGTGGCGACGCGATAGTGGCAGGCCAGCGCAACCTCGAGACCGCCGCCGAGCGCCGTGCCGTGGATCGCGGCAACGATCGGCTTCGGCGAGCTTTCCATCAGGCTCAGCACTTCGGCAAGACCGGGCGGCTTCGGCGGCTTGCCGAATTCGGTGATGTCGGCGCCGGCGATGAAGGTGCGGCCCGCACAGGT
>CALRXG020000403.1:0-7118 GCA_943372075.1 Bordetella parapertussis
CATCAGCGCGCTGCGGCCCCCCGCGCTGACGTGCCACAGCCGCACGGTTCCAACCAGCCGGCCATCCTGGCGCACGGCGGCAAGGCTCAGGCCTTGGGCGGGCGCGCGTCCGTCACGCAGGCGCTGGCAGGTGCGCGTATGGCGGTGCTCGCCAAAGCAGGCATCCAGCAGCGCTTCGCGCGCGACGACGTCCGAAGCCCACTCCGCACGGATCGCGAACGGAGCGGCATTTCGGATGAGGGCAACGGGGGTGTTCCGTTTTGCAGTCATGGCACGTCAGTCCCCGCTCGCAACGGCATGTCCTACGCCGCGGCAAGCGTCGTTCTGAAAAATCAAAAATGATCGGGAAGGAGCCGGCGGGGCCGGCTCCCGGTTCATCAGGCCTCGATCGGGAGGCGGCTTAGATGTGGTAGGTCTTCAGCGGCGGAATGCCGTTGAACGCCACCGACGAGTAGGTCGACGTATAGGCGCCGGTGCCTTCGATCAGCAGCTTGTCGCCGATCTCGAGCGTCACCGGGAGCGGATACGGCAGCTTCTCGTACAGCACGTCGGCGCTATCGCAGGTCGGGCCCGCGAGCACGCACGGCGTCATGTCCGCTCCGTCATGCGGAGTACGGATGGCATAGCGGATCGACTCGTCCATCGTCTCGGCGAGACCGCCGAACTTGCCGATGTCGAGATAGACCCAGCGAACCTCGTCCTCGTCGCTCTTGCGCGAGATCAGCACGACCTCGGTCTCGATCACGCCCGCATTGCCGACCATGCCGCGGCCCGGTTCGATGATCGTCTCCGGGATCTGGTTGCCGAAATGCTTGCGCAGCGCGCGGAAGATCGACCGGCCATATTGCAGGACCGGCGGAACGTCCTTGAGATACTTGGTCGGGAAGCCGCCGCCCATGTTGACCATGGTGAGGTTGATGCCGCGCTCGGCGCAGTCACGGAACACGGTCGACGCCATCGCGAGCGCACGGTCCCACGCCTTCACCTTGCGCTGCTGCGAACCGACATGGAACGAGATGCCGCACGGCTCCAGGCCAAGGCGCTTGGCGAGGTCGAGCACGTCGACCGCCATCTCCGGATCGCAACCGAATTTGCGCGACAGCGGCCATTCGGCGCCGGCGCAGTCATAGAGGATGCGGCAGAACACCTTGGCGCCGGGAGCGGCACGGGAGATCTTCTCGACTTCGGCGGCGCAGTCGACTGCGAACAGGCGAATGCCGAGCGCGAAGGCACGCGCGATGTCGCGCTCCTTCTTGATCGTGTTGCCATAGGAGATGCGGTCCGGCGTCGCACCGGCAGCCAGCGCCATCTCGATCTCCGCGACGGTCGCGGTGTCGAAACAGGAGCCGAGCGAGGCGAGCAGGGAGAGCACTTCGGGCGCAGGGTTGGCCTTCACCGCGTAGAACACGCGGCTGTCCGGCAGCGCCTTCGCGAAGGTCTGGTAGTTGTCGCGCACGACTTCGAGGTCGACGACGAGGCACGGCTCGGTGTCGAGACCATCCTGGCGGCGGTTGCGCAGGAACTCCTGAATGCGTTCAGTCATGGCACTCTCCAACGGCCCCAGCGACGGGGTCCGCATCAACATGACGTCGGGTCAGAGCGCTCCGGCCACATCGCGCGATGGAGGCGCGTTGAGGCCAAAAGACTCAAACCAGACTGTGCTGCCGTGGATTGGTTGGGAGAGTTTCCCGCCCGCTCACCTGGCAATGAAGGACAAGCCTTTTCAGTAGCCCGCGCCGGCGTTGGACCGCCGGTAGAGACCAAAAAAGCCCGATCCGTCGTTGCTTTAAGTCGCGTCCCCCGTGGAGAGCGGGGTGCGCCGGTTCGCCTCCGGCTGCCAGTCACGGTTGCAAAGAGTGGCGAGACCTTCAACAAGGCATCTCTGGAGAGAGATGCTGGCCGCCTCGTGTCCAGATGGACTGTCCAAATGGACGTAAGCGACCCTCGGTTCTTCCACCCCTTGGCGGCTGTCCGGCCTCTTGTCCGGATACCTACCGACTGACACACGACCACAGGCACGTGCGAAATTGGGCAAGGCAGGAAATAAGTCTTTTGACTTCGCGGCGCAAGAATTTTTTTGCGATAGCGACAAATTTCCCTAACGCGTGCTTGCGATCTCGCGCGCAGCACGCATTGAAGATGAACGGTCGTTAAGAATGACTAACGAAGCGTGTGCGTTTTAGCCCTGTGCCGCAGCGCTTTCTTGAATCGCACGAACTCACGCGCGGCGCGTGAACGGCTCGATGCGCTGCGCGCCGCGAACGAAGGCGATCATGATCAGGACGCCGATGCCGAACAGCACGGCTTGCAGGATGTGCGCGCCGGTGTCGTTGAGTCCGAACAGGATCGCGAGCGCCCAGCCGCCGGCGAACGCCGCGCCGAACACTTCCGCGCCGATCAGGATCGCCGCCGAGATCACGGTGATGACGCTCGGCCAGTAGATCCGGCTGTTGCCTGAGGCGGTGGGCTGCATGCTCATGAAATAGGTCCTGTTCAGGGGGCGCAATCTCTCCGAAAAGGGCCCATCTATCAAGCGCAAAAGGCCCAAAAATGCCGTATCGCGTGATATAGATTGGGCCGCAATTTCAAGGCGAAAAACGGGACATTCGATGTCAGAAACCAGCGCAGAGGCGCAAGCCCAGGCTCTTGCCAACCCCCTCCTGAAGGCGTGGCAGACGCCGCTCGAGACGCCGCCCTTCGCCGAGATCAAGCCGGAGCATTTCCTGCCTGCCTTTGAGCAGGCCTTCGCCGACCATTCGGCGGAAGTGGCTGCGATCACCCATGATCCGGCGCAGCCCGACTTCGACAACACGATCACGGCGCTGGAGCGCTCCGGCAAGCTGCTGTCGAAGGTTTCGGCGGTGTTCTACGATCTGGTCTCGGCCCATTCGAGCCCGGCGATCCTGGAGATCGACAAGGAAGTGTCGCCGAGAATGGCGCGGCACTGGAATCCGATCATGATGAACGCTGTGCTGTTTGGCCGCATCGCCATGCTGCACGAGAAGCGCGCCTCGCTCGGCCTGACCGGCGAGCAGATGCGGCTGCTGGAGCGCACCTATACCCGCTTCCACCGCTCCGGCGCTGGGCTCGACGAGGCCGCAAAAGCACGGATGGCCGAGATCAACGAGCGGCTCGCCCAACTCGGCACCTCGTTCAGCCACCATCTGCTCGGCGACGAGCAGGAGTGGTTCATGGAGCTCGGCGAGGGCGACCGCGCCGGCCTCTCCGACACATTTGTGGCGGCGGCCAAGGCTGCGGCGGAAGAGCGCGGCATGGGTGGCAAGGCGATCGTGACGCTGTCGCGCTCCTCGGTCGAGCCGTTTCTGCAGAGCTCACAGCGGCGCGACCTGCGCGAGAAGGTATACAAGGCCTTCACCGCCCGCGGCGACAATGGCAACGCCAACGACAACAACGCGACCATCGTGGAGATCCTCGCGCTCCGCGAGGAGACCGCGAAGCTGCTGGGCTTCCCGACCTACGCCGCCTATCGGCTGGAGGATTCCATGGCCAAGACGCCGGAGGCTGTGCGCGGCCTGCTGGAGCGGGTCTGGAAGCCGGCGCGGGCCCGGGCGCTCGCCGACCGTGATGCGCTGCAGGCGCTGATCACGGAAGAGGGCGGCAATTTCACCCTGGCGGCCTGGGACTGGCGCTACTACGCCGAGAAGCTGCGGCAGGCCAAAGCCAATTTCGACGATTCCGCGATCAAGCCCTATCTGGTGCTCGACCACATGATCGAGGCGGCATTCGACTGCGCCACCCGCCTGTTCGGCATCACCTTCGCGGAGCGCAAGGACATCCCGGTCTGGCATCCGGACGTCCGGGTCTGGGAGGTCAAGGGCCGCGACGGCCAGCACACGGCGCTGTTCTATGGTGATTACTTCGCGCGGCCTTCGAAGCGCTCCGGCGCCTGGATGACCTCGCTGCGCGACCAGCAGAAGCTCGACGGCGACGTCGCGCCGCTGGTCATCAATGTCTGCAACTTCGCCAAGGGCGCCGACGGCGCGCCGTCGCTGCTGTCGCCGGACGATGCCCGGACCCTGTTCCACGAGTTCGGCCACGGCCTGCACGGCATGCTCTCGGACGTGACCTATCCGTCGCTGTCGGGCACGTCCGTGTTCACCGACTTTGTCGAGCTGCCCTCGCAGCTCTACGAGCACTGGCAGGAACGGCCCGAGGTGCTGCAGCGCTTCGCCCGCCACTACCAGACCGGGGAGCCGCTGCCGGACGATCTGCTCAAGCGCTTCCTTGCCGCCCGCAAGTTCAACCAGGGCTTTGCCACCGTGGAGTTCGTCTCCTCCGCGCTGGTCGATCTCGAGTTCCATACCCAGCCGGCGGCGGCGAGCCGCGATGTCCGCGCGTTCGAACAGAAGGAGCTGCAGAAGATCGGCATGCCCGCGGAAATCTCGCTGCGGCACCGGCCGACCCAGTTCGGCCACATCTTCTCCGGCGACCACTATGCGTCCGGTTATTACAGCTACATGTGGTCGGAAGTGATGGACGCCGATGCCTTCGGCGCCTTCGAGGAGGCCGGCGACATCTTTGATCCGGCGACCGCCAAGCGGCTGCATGACGACATTTATTCGTCGGGCGGCTCGCGCGATCCGGAGGAGGCCTATGTCGCGTTCCGCGGTCGCGAGCCCGAGCCGGATGCGCTGCTGCGCCGTCGCGGCCTGCTCGAGACACCAGAGGCAGCCTGAAGGTGCGGTCGTCCCTCAGCCGGCCGATCGCCTGGCTCGTGCTTGCGGTATCCGTCGTGCTCGGCACGGCGGTGGCCGAGGCGCATCCGCATGTCTGGATCACGGCCAGGAGCGAACTGATCTACGCGCCCGACGGCACCATCACCGGGGTCCGCCATGCCTGGACCTTCGACGACATGTTCTCGACCTACGCGCTGCAGGGCATCGAGACCAAGGTGAAGGGCGCCTACAGCCGCGAGGAACTGGCGCCGTTGGCCCAGACCAATGTCGAATCGCTGAAGGAGTACGCCTACTTCACCTTCGCCAAGGGCGACGGCAAGAAGCAGAAATTCACCGAGCCGGTCGACTACTTCCTCGAATACAAGGACTCGGCGCTGACGCTGCACTTCACCCTGCCGGTGAAGACGCCGTTCAAGGCCAGGCAGCTTTCGCTCGAAGTGTTCGACCCGACCTACTTCATCGACTTCCAGTTCGCCGAGAAGGAGCCGGTCAAGCTGGTCGGCGCCGCGGCCGACTGCAAGATGCAGTTCCAGCGGCCGAACGACGGCTCCGCCGCGGCGCAGAAGCTCGGCGAGCAGAACTTCCTCGACGGCGGCAACGCCAATTTCGGCATGATGTTCGCCAACAAGATCACGGTGGATTGCCCATGACGCCGATCGTCCCCCGCCTGCTGCGCGGCTTCGCCCTCAGCGCCGCCGTGCTGGCGACGTTCGCGCTGCTCGATGGCGCGGTGCATGCGCTGCTGGCGCAGAATCCATTCGGCGCGCCGCGCGCGGCGGAGCCACAGGGCGGGATCGTCGGCTGGCTGTTGGCAAAACAGTCGGAATTCTATCGCGAGATCTCTGCGACCATCCGCGCCGCGAAGTCCGATGGTTCGGCGGTCTGGACGCTGCTTGCGATCTCGTTTGCCTACGGGATCTTCCATGCCGCAGGTCCCGGGCACGGCAAGGCGGTGATCTCGTCCTACATGGTCGCCAATCGCGAGACCGCGCGGCGCGGCATCGTGCTGTCGTTCGCCTCGGCGCTGATGCAGTCGCTGGTTGCCATCGCCATCGTCGGGGTCTGCGCCTGGCTGCTCAACGCGACCGCGAAGACGATGTGCGGGGCCGAGAAGGCGATCGAGATCGCCAGCTACGCGCTGATCGCGGCGTTCGGCGCCCGGCTGGTCTGGGTCAAGGGCGGCGGCTTCCTCCGCGCGCTGCAAGTGCCGCGCCCGGCGCTGGCCCTGGCCGGCGCGCATCAGCACGACCATCATGACCATGCGCAGCACGACCATGGCCATGATCACCATCATCGTCACGCCCATGACGACCACGGCCATTACAACCATGATCATCATGGCCACGATCACGGTCATGACGCGGGCCACGTCCACGACGAGCATTGTGGCCATTCGCACGGACCGACGCCGGCGGAGCTTGCCGGTCCTGGCGGCTGGCGCCGTGGTCTGAGCGCGATCCTCACCGTCGGAATCCGGCCGTGCTCGGGGGCGATCCTGGTGCTGGTGTTCGCGCTGGCGCAGGGCCTGTTCTGGGCTGGCATTGCCGCGACCTTTGCGATGGGGCTCGGCACCGCCATCACGGTGGCCGCGATCGCGCTGGTCGCGGTCTCGGCGCGCGGCATGGCCGAGCGGCTGAGCGCGGCCCGCGACGGCGGCGGCATGCTGATCATGCGCGGCCTGGAATTCGCCGCCGCCGCGCTGGTGCTGCTGTTCGGGCTCGGGCTGCTGTTCGGCTATGTCGCAGCCGAACGGGCAACGTGCCTTTAAAGTCACCTCGGCCCCGCTTGTGGGAAGAGGTCTCTTGAGTGAGGCACGCATCGCTGCGATGGTCCCTCTCCCCTTGCGCAAGAGGGTTAGGGAGAGGGGTGCCGCTTGCTCCGCTGCTTGTTAGGTGCGAGCGCTTGCCAGGCGGTGAGCGAGATGTCGGCTGATGAAGCTTTGCTCGCCCTCGTAGATCTCGTCCGGGGCTACCCCTCTCCCCACCCTCTCCCGCACGGGGAGAGGGAGCCTGACCGGCGTACTCACCTCACGTAAGAACGAGGGCGGGGAGAGAGGCAACTCACCTCGTCAGATATCCCCTGATCGCCGGCAGGAAGAAGATCGCGATGTTGATCGCGAAACCGATGCTCCAGAGGATCGAGCGCAGCGTCGGGCGGTTGCCGACATAGGTGAAGACGTAGGCGATCCGCACGATCAGGAACAGCACCGCCAGTTCGTCGATGAGCCGCAGCGGGCCGACGCGGAATTCGGCGAGCAGCACGGCGAAGGCGAAGAACGGGAAGGTCTCGATGCCGTTCTGATGGGCGCCGAGCGCCCGCGAGCGGATCGGGTCGTCGTAGAAGTCTGGATCGCGCGGCTTCGCGTTGTCGAAGCTGCGAAAGCTGGTCCATTTCACCGACACGATCGTCAGGAGCGAGAGC
>CALRXG020000404.1:0-7101 GCA_943372075.1 Bordetella parapertussis
CGCGCGCCAGCCACTGCCAGATCGGCAGCAGCGAGGCGCGCCGGAGCTGGCCCGGCCGGGTCGGGAAATTGGTCTCGGCGAGGAACGGCTCGAGCGGCCGGAACAACAGCCGCGCGGGATCGTCGCTGCGCGGCTCGGTCTGTTCGTCCTGCTCGACGCCGCGCACGATCTTGCGCAGCTGCTCAAGCACCAGATTGGCGATGGCGACATCGTCGCCACGTTCCACGGCGCGCTCCAGCTCCCGCATCAGCAGCGCCTGCGATTGCGGCGGAATCTGCGCGAGATAATCCCTCAGCCGCTCGATCGATTTCTGGCCCATACGCCCGGTCGTGAAGCTTGGTGCCCGGCAAACGCCGCAGCCCGTCCGCGTGGAATCATAGGGGTCGGCGCGTTAAGAAGCCGTTTAGGAATACTGGCGGCCTTAAATCCGTGGCGCCGCCAGAGCTAGATCGGGATGAAGTGAGGATGAAACGGTTCGGCCACGAACACGATTCACCTCTCCCTTGGAAGAAGTCGATTTGCGCAGCAAATCGGGTGAGGGGTTACGGTCTATCGAGAGAGCAAGAGCCCTCACCCGGATTGCTCTGGACGATGCTTCGCATCGCCACGCGCAATCCGACCTTTCCCCGGCCGGGAGAGGTGAACCGAGGGTGTGTCAGGCCGATTTAATCAAAACCCATCCCGCTTCAGACCGCCGGCAGCCCGAGCTCGGCCCGCAGGCCGCCGATCGGCGCGTTGCCCAGAGTGAGATTGCCGCCATAGAGCCCGGCAAGATCGGTCACGATCGACAGGCCGAGCCCCGAGCCAGGCTTCGATTCGTCGAGCCGCTGGCCGCGCCGCGACACCTGGGCGCGCTCGGCCTCGGACAGGCCGCGTCCGTCGTCGTCGACCACGATGCGCAGCTTCGGCCCGGCGCCGGGCGCCTCCGGCGGGACCACCACGACCTCGATGAAGACCTGCGAAGCGGCCCATTTGCAGGCGTTGTCGACGAGGTTGCCGACCATCTCCTCCAGGTCCTGCCGTTCGCCGCGGAACCGCGCCGCCGGGTCGGCCTTGGCCTCGATGGAGAGGTCGCGATCCCGGTGGATCTTCTCCATGGTCCGGCGCAGCGCCTCGATCACGGGCGCGACGTCGGTGATGGTCGAGACGATGGTGGCGCGAGCGGCGATCCGGGCGCGTTCGAGATGGTGCGCGACCTGGTCCCGCATCAGGTCGGCCTGCTCCAGCACCTTGCTGGCGAAGGGATCGGTGGCATGGGCGGCCGCCTCGTTCACGATCACCGACAGCGGCGTCTTGATCGCATGGGCGAGATTGCCGACATGGGTACGGGAGCGCTCGACGATCTCCCGGTTGGCGTCGATCAGCGCATTGGTCTCGCGCGCCAGCGGCGCGATCTCGACCGGAAACCGGCCCTCCAGCCGTTCGGCGCGGCCGGAGCGGATATCGGCGATCGCATCCGAAATCCGCTTCAGCGGCGCGAGGCCATAGCGCACCTGGAAGATCGTGGTCAGCAGCAGCACGATGCCGAGGGCTGCGAAGGTGCCGCCGAGATAATAGTCGAAGCTGCGCGTCTCATCGAAGATCTCGGTGGCGTCGCCGGCGACGCTGACCAGGAACTTGCCGTCGGCGCCGAGATCGACCGGCCGCTCCACCATGCGCAGGCTTTGCCCTTCCGGGCCGTCGACATAGCCGAGGCGAACGCCGGCGGCGGAGAGCTCCGCACCGTGTTCCTCGAGCTTCGGCAGCTTCTTGTCCCACAGCGAGCGCGAGGCACGGGTCTCGCCCTTCTCGGTGTCGGTGCGGGTGATCTGCCAGTACCAGCCCGACAGCGGCAGGTCGAACAGCGGCTCGCCGAGCGACTGGAACTGGCGGTCGGCGGGCTCGTCCGGCGTCGCCACTTCGGCGATCAGGGTGCGCAGATAGAGATTGAGCCTTCGGTCGAAGGCGCGTTCGGTCGCGTCGCGATAGACCGACGACAGGATGACGCCGGTGATCGCCAGGATCACCACCACCCAGGCGGTTGCCGAGACGAACAGGCGGGTCGCAAGCGAACTGCCGCCCATCAGGCCACCAGCTCGAACGTGGTGTCAGCGCGCCGTGACATCAGCGAATCCAGTCCTCTCCTGCCGGCGCGGATCATGCCGATGCCCACATGGCGATCAAGCGCCTTAAGAGCATCATCCGATAGGACAGGATACGCTCTTATCCTCTTGTTCGGTCGTATTTTCTTTAAGCGAACCAAGAAGCCATGTCGCTCGACGATGCGCGATCATGATGGGTTTCCAGCTATCGCACCGCCAGCTCATCTTCTTGTTGAGCATGAGCCTTTTGCAAGATCGGCTTGGACGTTTTCCGCTCTAGGTGGTCGGCGGCGACAGCATGTAGCCGAGGCCCCGCACGGTCTGGATGATGTCGACCTCGAGCTTCTTGCGGATGCGGCCGACGAACACCTCGATCGTGTTGGAGTCGCGATCGAAGTCCTGGTCGTAGAGATGCTCGACCAGCTCGGTGCGCGACACCACCCGCCCGGTATGGTGCATCAGGTAGTCGAGCAGGTTGTACTCGTGCGAGGTCAGCTTGATCGGGTTGCCGTTGACCGTGACCCGCTTGGTGCGGGTGTTCAACGCCACCGGCCCGCACACCAGCTCGACCTGGGCATGCCCGGTCGCCCGGCGCAGCAGCGCGCGGATCCGCGCCAGCACCTCCTCGAGATGGAACGGCTTGGCGACATAGTCGTCGGCGCCGGCATCGAAACCCTGAACCTTGTCGCTCCAGCGGTCGCGCGCGGTGAGGATCAGCACCGGCATCACCCGCTTGTTTCGCCGCCAGGCTTCGAGCACCGAGATACCGTCCATCTTGGGCAGGCCGATATCCAGCACGACCGCGTCATAGGGCTCGCTGTCGCCCAGGAAATGCCCCTCCTCGCCGTCGAACGCGCGGTCGACCACGTAGCCGGCATCCGTCAGCGCCGTGGTGAGTTGGCGATTCAGATCCGGGTCATCCTCAACGACGAGCAGACGCACGTTGGCCTCCGAGAGTGAGCATTGCGATATCGGACATCAAATGAGGCTTTCGGCCGTGAACGGCTTATGAATGGAGCAGCGGCGCCAATCTAATTTTTTCGTCAGGTGCACCATCCCCGGAGTCCGCGCAAGCGCGGCCGGTTTCCTGGATGAGATGCGCACGAAGCGGGATCGGGTTTCAGATCGAGGTATTTAAATACCATAAACTGCAAAACAATGTTACGGACAGGCCGCCGGTGAAACGGGTATCGACACTGCGTCATGTTCTCCCACCGCGGCAGGCTGGTTAACCTTCGGTGGCCATTTCCATGTCGCTGGCATAAGTGATGCGCTAATCGGATCGCGGGGCGTTGGCACAGTTGGATCGGGAAGACTACGCGTTGTCGCTTGTTTCAATGATACGGCTTTGTGGAGCCATCACCGGCTGGCTTACGCTGGCCTTCATCGCCTTCGTCACGCTGTCCCCGATTCAGGACCGCCCGTCGATTGCCAATCCGCAGACCGAGCATTTCGCGGCATTCGCGGTGATGGCGCTGGGCTTTGCGCTGGGTTACCCGCGGCGCACGGCATTGATCGCGATCTTCATCGTGTGCAGCGCCTTCACGCTGGAAGCGATGCAATTGCTCACGCCGGATCGCCACGGCCGGCTGCTCGATGCCGTCGTCAAGGTGGTGGGGGGTCTCGCCGGAATCGGCGCGGGCCGCCTCCTTCTGCTCGTGATGCAAAGCCAGCTCGCCCGGCTGCGGTCGCCTGCCAAGCATTCCCCGAGTTGAACGTCGGCGCCTGCCGCGGAAGCGGCCGCGTCAACTCCTGAAAATTGCCCTTCCGGATGACGCGAGCGTTTCCCGTTCCGATGGAATCGGAGCGGGGCTCCACGCGAACCGGTATCCACTTCGTTCGAAAACGCTCTATCGCCGGCGCGGATGTGCTTTCTGGTGCCACGCCCAGGCCGAGCGGATGATGTGGCCGAGATCCGAGCGGCTCGCCTTGAAGCCGAGACCGCGCTCCGAGTTGGAGGGATCGGCCACCAGGATCGGCGGATCGCCGGCCCTGCGTTCGCGCACCACGCTCGGCACCGCCTCGCCCGTCTCGCTGCGGATCGCGTCGAGCACCTCGCGCACCGAATAGCCGGTGCCGGTGCCGAGGTTGAACACGCCGCCGGTATCGCCCTTCAACAACAGCTCGAGCGCGGCGATATGCGCGGCCGCGAGGTCGTCGACATGGATGTAGTCACGCACCGCGGTGCCATCGGGCGTCTCGTAATCTTCCCCGAAGATCGCGAAGTCCGGAACATGCCCCTGCAGCGCCATCAGCGCGCGCGGGATCAGGTGCGTTTCCGGATCGCGGAGCTCGCCTATGGTGCCGGAGGCATCGGCGCCGCAGGCGTTGAAATAGCGCAGGCAGACCGAGTTGAACCGATAGGCCGCGCGATAGTCGGCCAGGATCTGCTCGATCATGAATTTCGAGCGGCCATAGGGATTGACGGTCGGACCCGCCGCGCTCTCCGGAATCGGATCGCGTCCGGCATTGCCATAGACGGCGCCGGTCGAGGAAAACACCAGGCGGTCGCAGCCCGCCTCCCGCATGCCGCGCAGCAGGCCGAGCGTGCCGGCGACGTTGTTGGCGTAGTATTTCTGCGGATCCGCCACGGACTCGCCGACCGCGCTGAAGGCGGCGAAATGCATCACGGCGAGCGCACCATGCTCGCGGATGGTCGCGGTGACCTTTGCGTGATCGGCGACGTCGCCGATCGTCAACGGTCCCCATTGCACGAATTCGCGGTGACCGGTGGAGAGGTTGTCATACACCACCGGGAGATAGCCGGCTTCGGCAACGGCCTTGGCGCAATGGGATCCAATATATCCCGCACCGCCCGTGATTAGGATCGAACCCTTGCTCGCCATTGAAAATATCGTCCCTGTGCGGACCAATCCTGCGTCTCAACAGGCGCAGCGACCGCATGGGTACGACATTCCCGCTGGCGCGGCAAAACGACGATCGGAATAGCGTTAAGAGGTTGGGGCCTGCCCGATCCGTTCTCGCGATCGAGGATCAACGCGACCCAGGCGGGACGTTGCCTGGCCGCCCGGCCGGCGGCGCATGTCGCGGCGGCCTGCCATACGGATAGATCGTCGTCGCCGGCGGCACCGGCCGGGTTGCCGGCGGCCGCGATGTCGGAACGCCACCGCCCGGCCCATCGATCGAATAGCGGGTTGCGCCCTGCGTGGTGCCTTGTGCGAGCACGGGGGCGCCGGTGGCGGCGAGCAGCGTTGCGATCGTGACCAAGCCGGTCAGCTTCATGTCGATGCCTCGACGACGTGAGCCGCATTGTGAAGCAGCCGGCGCCAAATGTTAAATCGTCGCAAATTGCCTCGGCGCGATCCTGGCCCAGCTCATGACGAGATCGGCAAGCGTCTTGATCTCGATATCCGCGGGCGTGCCACTGGCGAAATCGGCGACCGATTGCCCCAACGCGAAGGCGCGGACATAGGCCGAGCGGCTCCCGATCATCGGCCCGATCTGCTCGCCGAACGTATCGAGCTCCTCGATGAACTGTTGGCCTTCGAGGGTGCGCTGGTCGACCCGGTTCGGCACGATCATGGCACGCAGCGCAGTCTGCCGCGTTGCCCGCACCTCACGCACGATGTCGAGCGTTCGCGCGGTGGCCTCGATGTCGAGGCCGGACGGCGTGCAGGGCATCAGCACGATATTGGCGACCGCGAGCACCGCGCCGAGCACGCGATCGTTGGGGGCGGAGTCCACCACGATGATCTGATGCGGAATCTGGCGCATCAGCCTGGCCCATTCGGCGACCGGCCGGGTTTCCGGATCGAGCTGGTAGACCGGAAACGACAGATTGCCGGGCTCGGCCCAGTGACAGGCGGACGCCTGGGAGTCGGCGTCGACCAGGCCGACCGCGCGGGTGCGCCGGTCGAGTTCTCCGGCGAGCAGGACCGCAAGGGTCGTCTTTCCGACCCCGCCCTTGCGTTGAGCGACTGAGATGACAAGCGGCATCGCAAACTCCTGGCGTTCCCGCGCGGTTGCGCGAAAGGGCGCCTTCATCCAACGAGGGTCAGCATCCGGGGCAGGCAGACGCGCTTTGCGTCGTAATTGTCTCTCACGAAGCTTCTCGCCTTCGCCCGCATCCGCTTGAAGGCCTTGGGCCGCGACAGCACCGAGACCACCTGATCCGACAACGCCTCAATATCGAAGAACGGCGCGAGAAGCCCGTTGCCGTCCGAGATGATGTCGCGCAGCGGAGCGGTGTCGGACGCCACCACAGCGCAGCCCGCGCTCATCGCCTCCAGCAGCGACCATGACAGCACGAAGGGATAGGTCAGATAGACGTGCACCGAGGAAACCTGCAGCAGTTCGAGATATTGTTCCCGAGGAATCCGGCCGAGGAAATGCACGCGGCGAAGGTCGATGTCCGACTTGATCTCGTCCAGGAACATCGACTTCCAGCTCGAGCCCTTCGGTGGATTGGCGCCGTAGGATGTCCCGCTGCCGCCGACGATCACGACCTGCGCATTCGGCCGCGTCGCCAGTATCCCCGGCAATGACCGCATGAAGACATGGAAGCCGCGCACCGGCTCCAGATTGCGCGAGACATAGGTGATCACCTCGTCGTCCGCCGACAATGTCGCACCATTCGGAAGCCGGAACCGCGCAAGAGGATTCGGCTTGACCTCGTCGGTGTCCACGCCCTCGTGAATGACCTCGATCTTGCTGCGGAATTCGGCCGGGAAGGTCGACCGCTGCCACGGCGTCGGCGACACGCCGACATCGCATTCGGTGAGTGCCAGCAACGTGGTCGCATTCTTCAGATGAAGTGCGACATTGCCATCGAGACCGGTCATGGGAAATTCGGGATCGAAGCCGACGTCCCTGCCCTCGGCGCCGTAGAAGAATTCGCAATACAGGATGATCCGCGCCCGCGGAAACATCGTGCGCAGCGGCAGCGTCTCGCCCCACCCGGGATGGGCGAAGATCAGATCCGGGACGAAGCCCTGCCCGGACAGCGACGACAGCGCATACAGAACTTCCTCCGCGCGCCTCGCCTCGACATCGAAGCGGC
>CALRXG020000405.1:0-7086 GCA_943372075.1 Bordetella parapertussis
CCTACAAGACGGTGTTCAAGAAGGAGCCGCCGCCGGAACTGACCGACGCCTGCAACAAGGCGAAGCCTGCCTGCAACTGATCTTTGGCCCGCGATGCGCGGTGTCGCAACGGCGTGCATCGTGGACGAAGCTGACCCGGGCGAGCCAGCCCCCGCCCGGGTCAGATTGCGCTGGTTACGTACTCGACCGGAAGGCTGCGGAAGTGCTTGCGCATGTCCGATGACGCCGCGCCGCCGACGATGATCCGCGAGAACGCGCCGATATCGGAGAAGAATGCCGACTTGAGGCTGCCGAGCTTGCTGGCGTCGATCACCAGGATGCTCTCCATCGCGGTCTCGATCACGGCCCGCTTGACGGCGACCTCGTGAAAATTCGAGCAGCTCGCGCCGCGGGTCCAGTGCACGCCTCCGGCGGAGATGAAGGCCTTGCTGATCCCGAGCCGTCGCAGATAGGACAGCCCGTCGTCCGACGCAAAGGACTGCGATGAAGGATGATAGAGCCCGCCCATCAGCATCACCTGCGTGGCCGGCCGGTGCGTCACGATCGACGCCACGTTCATCGAATAGCAGATCACCGAGAGCGGCAGGTCCTCGGGCAGGCAATCCGCCAGCGACTGCATCGTGGTGCCGCAGTCGATGAAGATCGTATCGCCTGCCTTGATCGAGGCGGCCGCAGCGCGACAGGCGAGACGCTTGTCCTGGGTGTGCTGGTCGATCTCCTGCTCGAACGTGTACTTGATGCCGGTCGGCGACGCCGCATTGACGACGTAGCCGCCGAGCAAAGCGAGGGCGGCCTCCGGACCGGCAAGGTCGCGGCGCACCGTCATTTCGGACACCTTGAGGAGCTCGGCGGCGTCCTTCAGGTGCAGCGTACCGCTCGCTTCGACGGCCCGGCGCAGCCTCTGCAGGCGCTGGACGCGTGTTTCGTTTGGTCGTGCGTTCGAGGTGTCAGCCATTTTGTCGCCGAGCTTGCTTATCCGATTGACAATGATCTTACAATGTTGTGAGTTTATCAACGTCGTTTTGTTACAATAATAACATCAGGTCGACCGGGCTGGTCCGGTGCCGGGACGGTATCGTTGCTCGGCAGCCGGTGAACCCAGCAGCGAGTTCAGGGAGGGATCACATGTTGCGATCAGCACATTCAGTCTATCTGGCGATCTCGTCGATTCGCTAGGACCCCACGTCGCTAGGAGCCGAGGCGCCGCCATGACGCAGAGCGTCTTCATGCAGAATCCGTCCGCATTCGCCGCGCAGTCGCACGCCCCTGGCGGAGAGCATCAGCTCCCGCGCAACAGCGGCCGCGCGCTCGAGATGGATTGGGTCGATGACATCAGGATCAATCTGTCGGCCGCCGAACGGCGGGTCGCGAGCCTGCCGGGCCGGCGCACGGTCAAGAAGGACGCGCAGGCGGCGTGGCTGCTCAAGGCGATCACCTGCATCGACCTGACGACGCTCAACGGCGACGATACGGCGGAACGGGTGAGGCGCCTCTGTGCCAAGGCCAAGGCGCCGCTGCGCGCCGATATTGTCGAGAAGCTCGGCTTTGCCGGACGCGAGCTGCATACCGGTGCGGTCTGCGTCTACCATCGGTTCGTCACCGCCGCTGTCGAAGCGCTCGATGGATCTGGCATTCCGGTTGCTGCGGTCTCGACCGGATTCCCGGCGGGGCTCGTTCCCCATGAACTGAAGCTGAAGGAGATCGAGGCGTCGGTGCGCGACGGCGCGCAGGAGATCGACATCGTCATCACGCGCGAGCACGTGCTGACTGGCGATTGGCGGGCGCTTTACGCCGAAGTCCAGGATTTCCGCGCCGTCTGTGACAACGCGCATCTGAAGACGATCCTGGCCACCGGCGACCTCAAGACGCTGCGCAATGTCGCCAAGGCATCGATGGTCTGCATGATGGCCGGCGCCGACTTCATCAAGACCTCGACCGGCAAGGAAGGCGTCAACGCGACACTGCCGGTGACGCTGGCGATGCTGCGGATGATCCGCGTCTATCAGGAGCGCACCGGCTACAAGATCGGCTTCAAGCCGGCCGGCGGCATCTCGACGGCAAAGGACGTGCTCAATTACCAGTTCCTGATGAAGGAGGAATTGGGACGCGACTGGCTCGAGCCGGACCTGTTCCGGATCGGCGCCTCCAGCCTGCTCGCCGACATCGAGCGGCAGCTCGAGCATCACGTGACCGGCCACTACTCGGCCTTCAACCGCCACCCCGTGGGATGAGATGAGCGTCGCAAACTATTTCGAGACCATGGATTATGGCCCCGCGCCCGAGGCGGACGGCGAGGCGCGCGCCTGGCTGGCGCGGCACGACGCCACGTTCGGCAATTTCATCGCCGGCAAGTTTGTCGCGCCGCATGCGGGCAAGCATCTCACGACGAGCGAGCCCGCGACCGGCAAGATGCTGGCGCGGATCGCGCAGGGTGCTGCTGCCGATGTCGAGGCCGCCGTCAATGCCGCGCGCACCGCGCAGACCGCATGGGCCAAGCTCGGCGGCCATGGCCGCGCGCGTCATCTCTATGCGCTGGCGCGCATGCTGCAGCGTCACGCCCGGCTGTTCGCCGTGCTGGAGGCGATCGACAACGGCAAGCCGATCCGCGAGACCCGCGATCTCGACGTGCCGCTCGCCGCGCGCCATTTCTACTATCACGCCGGCTGGGCGCAGTTGCAGGAGCGGGAATTCGCCGACCAGGTGCCGATCGGGGTGATCGGGCAGATCATCCCGTGGAATTTTCCGCTGCTGATGCTGGCCTGGAAGATCGCGCCGGCGCTCGCGGCGGGCAATACGGTGGTGCTGAAGCCCGCGGAATTCACCTCGCTCACGGCGCTGCTGTTCGCCGAACTCACTGCCGAAGCCGGCCTGCCGCCGGGCGTGCTGAACGTCGTCACCGGCGATGGCGCCACCGGTGCGCTGCTGGTCGAAAGTCCCGTCGACAAGATCGCCTTCACCGGATCGACCGAAGTCGGACGGCTGATCCGTCAGTCCACCGCAGGCACCGGCAAATCGCTGACGCTCGAGCTCGGCGGCAAGTCGCCGTTCATCGTGTTCGACGATGCCGATATCGACGGCGCGGTCGAAGGCGTGGTCGATGCGATCTGGTTCAACCAGGGCCAGGTCTGCTGCGCCGGCTCGCGGCTGCTGCTGCAGGAGGGCATTGCCGAGACCTTCCGCAGGCGCCTGATCCGCCGCATGGAGACGCTGCGTGTCGGCATGCCGCTCGACAAGGCGATCGACATGGGCGCGGTCGTCGCGCCGGTGCAGCTCGAGCGGATCAAGGCGCTGGTCGAGACCGGGGTGAAGGAGGGCGCTGAGAAATACCAGGCGTCCGGCGCGATCCCTGCGGAAGGATGCTTCTATCCGCCGACCCTGCTCTGGAACGTGCATCCATCCGCGACGGTAGCGACCGAGGAGATTTTCGGGCCCGTGCTGGTGGCGATGACGTTCCGCACGCCCGACGAGGCCGTGATGCTCGCCAACAACACGCGCTACGGCCTTGCCGCCAGCGTGTGGAGCGAGACGATCGGGCTGGCGCTCGACATCGCGCCGAAACTCGTGGCCGGCGTGGTCTGGGTCAACGCCACCAATCTGTTCGACGCCAGCGTCGGCTTCGGCGGCTATCGCGAGTCCGGCTTCGGCCGCGAGGGCGGCCGTGAGGGGATGTACGAATATCTGAAGCCGAAGGCCTGGAGCGGACGCAAGGTGCGGGCCAAGGCGCCGGCTCTGCCGACTGCCTCCAGCGCCAGCGCCGGGTTCGACGTGCCGCCGATCGATCGAACTGCAAAACTGTTCGTCGGCGGCAAGCAGGTCCGTCCGGACGGCAACTATTCGCGCGCGGTGCTCGCGCCGAAGGGCCGGCGTCTCGGCGAGGCCGGTGAGGGCAATCGCAAGGACATCCGCAATGCGGTGGCCGCGGCGCGCGCCGCCGAGCCGTGGGCGCGGGCGACTGCGCATAATCGTGCCCAGATCCTCTACTATCTTGCCGAGAATCTGTCCGCACGCGGCGACGAGTTCGCCCGGCGGATCGCCGACATGACCGGCGTGTCGCCGGCGAAGGCACGCGCGGAAGTCGACGCGAGCATCGACCGGCTGTTCAGCTATGGCGCCTGGGCCGACAAGTTCGAAGGATCGATCCACGCGCCGCCGCTGCGCGGCGTGGCGCTCGCGATGCACGAGCCGATCGGCGTGGTCGGTGTCGCCTGTCCCGACGAGGCGCCGCTGCTCGCCTTCGTCAGCCTGGTCGCGCCATTGATCGCGACGGGCAACCGGGTCGTTGCGGTGCCGAGCGAGCGGCATCCGCTCGCCGCGACCGACTTCTATCAGGTGCTGGAGACGTCTGACGTGCCGGGTGGCGTGCTCAACATCGTCACCGGCGATCGCGCCGAACTGGTCAAGGTCCTTGCCGAGCATGACGATGTCGAGGCGCTCTGGGTGTTCGGATCGCAGGCCGCGTCGGCTGCGGCGGAACGGCTGTCGATCGGCAATCTCAAGCGCACGCTGGTCGATCACGGTCTCGCGCTCGACTGGTACGACAGGGCTGCGAGCGAAGGACCGATCCTGCTGCGTCATGCCGTGCAAGTAAAAAACATCTGGATTCCGTATGGTGACTAGTGACGTCACCTTGCGGTGATATCGATTGGGGCCCGAACCACAAGAGTTCGGCGATCTGGAAGACAAAGGAGGGGACGCAACATGCTCAAGGGCATCAATCCGCTGCTCAATGCCGACGTGCTCTATGCCCTGCGGGCGATGGGGCACGGTGATCGCCTCGTGGTGTGCGACACCAATTTTCCGGCCGACTCGATCGCGCGCCAGAGCGCGCTCGGCGAACTCCTGCGCATCGACAATGTGAATGCCGCCAAGGCGATCGAGGCCATTCTCTCGGTGATGCCGCTCGATACATTCGTCGACGATGCCGCGATCCGCATGGAGATTGTCGGCCAGCCGCAGGAAGTGCCCCCCGTGCAGCACGAGGTGCAGGCCGCGATCGATCGCGCCGAGGGGCGCTCCTGGCCGCTGGTCGGCGTCGAGCGCCATGCCTTCTACGAGAAGGCCAAGGCGGCCTATTGCGTGATCGCGACGGGCGAGCGGCGCTTCTACGGCTGCTTCCTGTTCAGCAAGGGCGTCATCGCGCCGGACGGGGAGTGATGAGATGAGCAAGCGTGGCGTCGCCGTCCTCGGGGTGTTCGTCGTCGACCTGGCGTTCCGTGCCGGCAACATGCCGGCGATCGGTGAGACGATCGCCGGATCCGGATTCGCCATGGGGCCTGGCGGCAAGGGATCCAACCAGGCGGTCGCGGCGGCACGGGCCGGCGCCAGCGTGAGCTTCATCTCCCGGATCGGCAGCGACGCCTTCGGCGAGCTTGCGATCAAGACCTGGGAGGCCGAGGGAATCCGGCCGCGCGTGGCGAGGACGGCGGAGGCGCCCACCGGCGCGGCGTTCATCTATGTTCACGAGACGCGCGGCGACAACGCGATCATCGTGGTGCCGGGCGCGGCGGGCGGCATCAGTCCGGCCGACGTCGATGCGGTGGCGGACGCCATTCGCGACTCGAGCGTATTCGTGACCCAACTCGAGCAGCCGGTCGATGCGGCAGTGAGGGGGCTCGAGATCGCGCGCGCCGCCGGCAGCATCACGGTGTTCAATCCGGCGCCGGCGCTCAAGTTCGATAGCAGCCTGTTTGCGCTCTGCGACTATGTCGTTCCCAACGAGACCGAAGCCGAGGCGCTGACCGGCATCGCCGTGAGCGATCTTGCCGGCGCGCGCCGAGCCGGCGATGCCTTGTTGGCCAAGGGGGCCGGCACCGCGCTGATCACGCTCGGCGAGCGCGGTGCGCTGTTTCATGCGCGGGATCGTTCACTGCATGTGCCGCCGTTTGCCGCCGGCAAGGTGGTCGAGACCACCGGTGCGGGCGATGCGTTCGTCGGCGGCTTTGCGGCGGCGCTCGCGGACGGCGCCGATCCGCTTCAAGCCGCGCGCTTCGGTTCGGCCACGGCTGGAATCTCGGTGACCCGGCCGGGCACCGCACCCGCGATGCCGCAGCGCGCGGAGATCGACGCGCTGCTGAAGGGATGATCGCGCGATGATGCGGAATGATCCGATCAAGCATGTCTTCATCTGGCCGGCGGTGCTCGTCGTGCTGGCGATCTCGATCTTTCCGTTGATCTATTCGCTGACCACGAGCTTCCTGAGCTATCGGCTGATTCCGCCGATCCCGCCGCGGGTGGTCTGGCTCGGCAATTATGTCACGCTGTTGCAGGAGCCGCGATTCTGGAACGCGATCTTCACCACGACGCTGATCGCCTTTATCGCAGTCGGGCTGCAATATGCGATCGGCTTCGGCGTCGCGCTGGCGCTGAATGCGCGGGTGCCGGGCGAGCGGCTGTTTCGCGTCGCCTTGCTGCTGCCGATGCTGCTGGCGCCCGTGGCGGTCGCGCTGGTGGCGCGCATGATCTTCAATCCGACCATGGGGCCGCTGAATCAGCTCCTGTCGAAGTTCGGCCTGGCCAATTTGCCGTTTCTCACCAACGGACATTGGGCACTCGCCTGCATCATCGCGGTCGAGGTCTGGCAGTGGACCCCGTTCGTCATCCTGATGATGCTGGCCGGCCTGCAAACGCTTCCCGAAGATGTCTATGAGGCCGCCGAGCTCGAGAATGCCAGTGCCTGGCAGCAGTTCTGGGGCATCACCTTTCCGATGTTGCTGCCGATCTCGGCCGCGGTCGTCTTCATCCGCCTGATCGAAAGCTACAAGATCATGGACACGGTGTTCGTGATGACCGGCGGCGGGCCGGGCGTGGACACCGAGACGCTGACCTTGTTCGCCTATCAGGAAGGCTTCAAGAAATTCAATCTCGGCTACACGTCGGCGCTCAGCTTCCTGTTCCTGATCGCGATCACGATCATCGGCGTGACCTATCTGGCGCTGCTGCGGCCGCATCTGGAGAAGCGCCGATGAGCGGACAGGGCCTGACTGGACTGTCGCCATGGAGCCGCCGGCTGGTCGCACTCGGCGTGCTTGCCTGGTGCCTGATCACGGTGTTTCCGCTCTATTGGGTGGTGGTGACCGCGTTCAAGAC
>CALRXG020000406.1:0-7083 GCA_943372075.1 Bordetella parapertussis
TAATGCAGATCGAGCCGGCGCAGCACTTCCTCGGCGCAGGACAGCATGCGCTCGAGTTCATCCTTGCTGGCCTCTGGCGTCGTGATCGACACCAGCTCGACCTTGGTGAACTGGTGCTGCCGGATCATGCCGCGGGTGTCACGGCCGGCTGCACCTGCCTCGGCGCGGAAACACGGCGTCAACGCGGTGAGCCGCATCGGCAGCTCTTTCTCATCCACGATCGACTCGCGAACGAGATTGGTCAGCGAGACCTCCGCAGTCGGGATCAGCCCGAGGCGCGCGCTGCGCAGGTCGGCATCGGGTTTTGCGAGCAGCTCGCCGCTGATCGCCCAGAACTGGTCGTCCTCGAACTTCGGCAACTGGCCGGTGCCGAACATCACCGCGTCGCGCACCAGCAACGGCGGATTGATCTCGGTATAGCCGTGCTCACCCGCGTGCAGATCGAGCATGAACTGCCCGATCGCGCGCTCGAGCCGCGCCAAGCCCTTCTTCAGCACGACAAAGCGCGCGCCCGACAGCTTTGCCGCAGTCTCGAAATCCATATCGCCGAGGGCGGTGCCGAGATCGTCGTGCAGCTTCGGCGCAAAACCGTAATCGCGCGTCTTGCCGAAGGTGTGATGCTGCACGTTGCCGTGCTCGTCGGTGCCGTCAGGCACCTCGTCGAGCGGAAGGTTCGGTATCGATGACAGCTCCTTCGTCAGCTCCTCGTCGGCCGTCTTCGCCGCCGTCTCGAGCTCCGGCATCGTCGTCTTGAGCTCGGCGACCTCGGCCATCAGCTTGGCGGCGCGCGCCTCGTCCTTGGCCTTCTTGGCGTCGCCGATCTCCTTCGAGGCCGCATTGCGCCGCGCCTGGGCCTGCTCGGAGGCCAGGATCGCGGCACGGCGCCTCTCGTCGATCGCCAGCAGCGACGGCGACAAGGGCCCAAGTCCGCGGCGCTTCAGGCCGGCGTCGAAGGCTGTCGGGTTGTCGCGGATCGCTTTGATATCGTGCATGGCGGGAAGTCCTAATATGCGTTGATTGACAACGGTTGTGTTGACAATCAACGTTCCACTACCACGACCGTCATCACCCGCGAAAGCGGGTGATCCAGTATTCCAGAGGCGTCAGTGTCTGACCGAAAGGCCGCGGCGTACGGGATACCCCGCTTTCGCGGGGTATGACACTGAATGTGTGGCGAAGACCGCCCTACTCGGCCGGATTGGTCGCCGAGCCGGACGAGGCATTCGAGGCCGCGGCCTTCTTCTCCACGATCCGGACTGCGATGATGGCGCCCTCATAGAGCGCGAGCAGCGGGAGCGCGAGCGAGGCCTGGCTCAGCACGTCGGGCGGCGTCAGCACGGCGGCGATGATGAAGGCGACCACGATGAAGTAGCGCCGCTTCTCCTTCAGCATCTTCGAGGTGACGATGCCGACCCGTCCGAGCAGCGTCAGGATCACCGGCAGCTGGAATGCGATGCCGAACGCGAAGATCAGCGACATCATCAGCGACAGATATTCGCCGACCTTGGGCAGCAACTGGATCTGCGCGGTCTCGGCGCCGGCCGCCTGCTGCATGCCGAGCGAGAAGCGGGTCAGCATCGGGAAGACCACGAAATAGACCAGCGCCGCGCCCATCACGAAGAACACCGGCGTCGCGATCAGGTAAGGCAGGAAGGCGTTGCGCTCGTGCCTGTAGAGCCCGGGCGCCACGAATTTGTAGATCTGCGTCGCGACGATCGGGAACGAAATGAAGCCGGCGCCGAACAACGCGAGCTTGAGCTGCGTCAGGAAATATTCGAGCAGCGCCGTGTAGATGAATTTGGAGTTTTCCGGCCCCGCCACCCAGATGAAGGGCCAGACCAGAACATTGAAGATCTGCTTGGCGAAGAAGAAGCAGATGATGAAGGCCACGCCGAAGCCGAGCAGCGCCTTGATCAGGCGCGAGCGCAGCTCGATCAGATGATCCATCAAGGGGGCCTTGGAGGCCTCGATATCTTCGGCGCTCATGACGCCCTCGCGTCCTTCAGCACGTCGGGCTCCGGCGTCGCGTGCTCCGCCGGCGCGGGCTCGGACTTCACCTCGCCGGTGATCGCGAGCGGCTCGCTGGTGGCGGCGTGCGTCTCGGCCTCGACGAAGGTTTCCGGAGTCGGCGCGACCGGTGTCGTGGGCGTCACCGGTGCGTCGCCGACCGACGTCACCGGTGCGTCGATCGCGGAGGCGACCTGCGCATCGACCGGCTTGTCGATCTGCAGGGCGTCGCTGACGTCCTTCTGCAACGAGGTCATGATGTTGCCACCGCTGGTGATGCCGGTGGCGGCTTCCCTGACCTCGTCAAAGCTCTTCTTGAGGTCGGCCATCTCGGCCTCGCGCATGGCCTCCTGGAACTGGCCCTGGAATTCGGCGGCCATCTTGCGGGCCTTGCCCATCCATTGCCCGACCATGCGCAGAACGCCCGGTAGCTCTTTCGGGCCGATGGCGATCAGCGCGACGACCGCGATGACCACCAGTTCACTCCACCCGATATCGAACATGAATTGTTCCGCCTAAGCGCGCCGCGATCGGCCCCATGGTCTGGCAGGACTTGCGGTCCTAACAGGATCTGGGGCCGCCGGCGCCTTTTCTCAACCGGCGTCCATAGCGCGTCTGTGCGACGGCGTCACCGTTTCGCGCAAAGAAAAACGTCGAAATATGCGTCAGTACAAGCGTTAGACAGCCTTGCTGCCAACGTCCTGGCGCGCTGCCGACGACGCCGCATTGTGATCGATCGCCTTGGTGGGCTCGGTCTTCTCTGCGACCTTGTCGTCGTCCTGCATGCCCTTCTTGAAGGCCTTGATGCCCTGGGCGACGTCTCCCATCAGGTCCGAAATCTTGCCGCGTCCGAACAGCAGCAGGACCACTGCGATCACGACGATCCAGTGCCAAATGCTCAGCGAACCCATCCTGCAAACCCTCCAGAAATGGCCGGGCGAACCGGCCTGAACTTTGCCGGAAGGTAGGCCCGCGGGATGTCAAAAACAAGGACCTCTGCCGCGGCAAATCGCTGTCGCGGCTACGTAATATTGCTAGGCTTAACCGGGAATATTTGGGGCTACTCGCCCTTCTCCTCGGCGTCGTCCTCATCGCCGGCGTGGTCGGCGCGCAGGTCCGGCTCGTCGGCGTCAGGCTCCACCGAATCGACCTCGGAAGCCATCTCCGCTTCGACGTCGGTCTCGGCTGTCGTTTCGGCCTCAGCCGTCACTTCAGCCTCGCCGGATACCTCGGCCTCGGGTTCAATCTTCGGTTCCTCGGCCTCCGGCTCGACGGCCGGCGCCAGCAGCAGTTCCAGGGTATCGCCGGGCTCGAGCGGCTCCTCGTCCTCGCGCAGCGTCGCGTCGTCCGACGGCGACGGCACGGAGAAGCCGGTCGGCAGCCGCGAGTCGAGCAAGCCGGTGCCCTTGAGTTCCTCGAGCCCCGGCAGGTCGCCCAGCGCCTCGAGGCTGAACTGCGACAGGAATCCGTCGGTGGTGCCGAAGGTCAGCGGACGGCCCGGTGTCTTGCGACGGCCGCGCGGCCGGATCCATCCGGTCTCCAGCAGCACATCGATCGTGCCCTTCGACGTCACCACGCCGCGAATCTCTTCGATCTCGGCACGGGTCACCGGCTGGTGATAGGCGATGATCGCCAGCACCTCGATCGCCGCACGCGACAGCTTGCGGGTCTCGGTGCTCTCGCGCGTCATCAGCCACGACAGGTCGCCGGCCGTGCGGAACGTCCACTTGTTCGCGACCTTCACCAAGTTGACGCCGCGCGGCGCATATTCCGCCTGCAACTGCGCGAGCGCCTGCTTGATATCGACGCCGTCGGGCATCCGCTTTGCCAGCGTTGCCTGATCGATCGGCTCGGCCGATGCAAACAACAGGGCTTCCAGGAGCCGCAATTCCTCAGGACGCGCCACCGGATCCATAGGAGAAACCTCCTCCTCGGGCTCTTCTCTGCGCACTTCCGCCAAGCTTGCCATGGGCTTGCTCTCCTTCTTCCACTTACTCAACCGACAGGTCCGGCGCCGCCATGGCGGCCTGCGCTGGACGCTTTCGGAAATAGATCGGCGCGAACGCCTGCTTCTGGTTGATCTCCATCTCGCCCTCGCGGACCAGCTCGAGGGCCGCAGCGAAGCTCGATGCGAACACCGTCGCCTTCTGCTTGGGATCAGCGACATAGTTCATCAGATACTCGTCGAGGCAGCTCCAGTCCTCGGCGAGGCCGACCAGCCGCTCGAGCGAGGCGCGTGCTTCCGCCAGCGACCACACCGTCCGCTTGGCAAGATGGACCGTCGTCAGCACGCGTGACGCACGCTGCGTCGCATAGGCCGACAGCAGGTCGTACAGGGTCGCGGTAAACTTCGGATGCTTGATCTCGGCGATCGTTTCCGGATTGCCGCGTGGAAAGATATCGCGCTGGAACTGCGGCCGGTTCATCAGCCGGTTCGCCGCCTCGCGGATCGCCTCCAGACGGCGCAGCTGGTTGGCAAGCGCGGTCGCCATTTCCTCTGCGCTCGGCCCCTCAGCGGTCGGCGGTTCCGGCAGCAGCAGCCGCGACTTCAGGAAAGCGAGCCAGGCCGCCATCACCAGATAGTCGGCGGCAAGCTCGAGGCGGATCTTGCGCGCCGCCTCGATGAACGAAAGATATTGGTCGGCGAGCGCGAGGATCGAGATCTTCGACAGGTCAACCTTCTGCTGCCGTGCCAGCGTCAACAGCAGATCGAGCGGGCCCTCATAGCCCTCGACGTCGACCACCAGCGCCGGTTCGCCATCAGCGAGGTCGGCCGGCCGCCCGGTATCAAACGATAGAATTTCAGCGGTCATGCCGTCCCTACCCGATCCAACAACGCATCCAGTTCAGCTCGCGCCGCCTGCCGGTCGAGCGGCTCAGGCTGCTTCCGCGCGGCGAGCGCGGCCCTGGCGCGCTCGAGCGCCTTGCCGGTCAGTTCCGGCGTCTCCCGCGCGACCTCGCGCATCTCGTCGATATTGCCGTTGCAGTGCAGAACCATGTCGCAACCGGCGGTGACGATGGCGCGGGTCCGTTCGGCGATCGATCCGGCCAGCGCATTCATCGACACGTCATCACTCATCAACAAACCTTGGAACCCGATCAGGCCGCGAATCACCTGTTGGATGATTGTCGCAGAAGTCGTCGCCGGATGGACGGGGTCCAACGCGCTAAACACAACATGTGCAGTCATTGCCATCGGCAGGTCCGCAAGCGGCCGGAACGCGGTGAAATCGGTCCGTTCCAGCTCGTCTCTGGCGGTATCGACCGTCGGAAGCCGGAAATGGCTGTCCGCCGTGGCCCGACCGTGGCCGGGAATATGCTTGAGAATCGGCAGCACGCCGCCCTGTTCCAGCCCGTCGGTGACCGCGCGCGCGATTGCCGCGACCTTGTCAGGTTCGGTCCCATAGGCCCGGTTGCCGATCACCGCATCCGCCCCGGCCACCGGAACATCAGCCAGCGGCAGGCAGTCGACCGTGATCCCGAGGTCGATCAGGTCGGCCGCGATCAGGCGCGAACTGAGCCGGGCGGCGGCAAGGCCGAGCTTCGGGTCGATGTCGTAGAGCGCGCCAAAGCTCGCACCCGGCGGATAGGCCGGCCAATGCGGCGGGCCGAGCCGCTGTACCCGGCCACCCTCCTGGTCGATCAGGACCGGGGCATCCGCGGCGCCGACCGCGGACCTGAGTTCCCCAACGAGAGCTGCCACTTGGGCAGGATTCTCGATGTTACGCTTGAACAGGATGAAGCCCCATGGCCGCTCGGCGCGAATGAATTCGCGTTCGGCGTCATTGAGGGTCAGCCCGGATATGCCCGTGATGAATGCGCGGTTCGTCATTCGGCCGATTAGGCCGTATGCGGCTCACGGGTCAAGGAAACGGCCGTTAATTTCTTTGGATGAGGCACTGCGGGCCACCGGCCGACATCAGGCTCTTGCACAGTTGGCTGGCCTCTTCCGAGGACGCAAACGGACCGGCAAAGGCGCGGTAATAGACGCCCTTCTCGCCGAGATCGACGCGTTTCACCACCAAGGGCTGCGAACCGAGCACGTTGCGATACTTGCCCTGCAGCGTCCGGTAGGACGCCTGCGCGTCGGCCTCGTTCTTCTGCGACGATACCTGGACCAGATATCCGCCGCCGCCAACCGAGGCGGTCGTGGTGGATGCGATCCGTGTCGGCGGCGCGGCCGGAGCCGCATCGGCCTGACCGGGAGCAAGCGACAGCGGCGCGTTGACGCTGGCGTTCGCCGCGGACGGGTTACCGCGCGACACCGGCGGCCTCGCGGCTGCCATCGACCGCGTCGGCGCGGCCTGCGCGGCATCAGGCGTGTCGCCCTTGACCGCGAGCGTGCGGATCTTGCGCGGCTCGCTCTGCGGCAGCGTGCCGTTGGCGGAGACCGGCGCCGGCGCGGGCTGTGCCGTCTGCACGCTGGCCGCCGACGGCGGGTTGGCATTGGCATTCAGCGGCGGAAACACCACGCGCGGCCCGGCGGCCTTGGAATTGACGTCGACCGGAGTTTCCTCGCGCGACACGATCTTCTCGGTGCCGTCACCCGCTGCCATGCGGTCGGGCGTCTTGGCCGGCGTATCGGCCTGCGCGGGGATCACCTTGGTCGGCGTGTTGTCGGCCTTGATAATCGGCGGCTCGCCGGTGCGGTGCGAGCCGACATAGTTGCGATAAGCGAGCGCGCCGCCGGTGCCAACCACCGCAAGCGCGACCACCGCAGCAACCGTCATCAGGCCGCTGCTGCGCCGCTTCGGTTCGGGTTCGTCCTCATAGGCCTCGTAGGCATAGGGATCGTCCGGATAGGCCGGATCGCGCTGAAGATCCTGTTCGCCGGCCTCCAGCTGGCCATAGAGTGCGTCGTCATAGCGCGACGGATCGTGGCCCTGCGCGCTGTCCTGATAATGCGCCGCCTCGTCGTAGGCTTCGGCCTGCCGCGCAGTCTCGACCGCGCGATAGGGCGCGGCGGGTGCCGGCGCGGGCTGCAGCTGCTGGGCTGCGTAGCGGTGTAGCGGATGCACCGGGCTCGGCTGCTGATAGTCCTGCTCGGGCTCTTCGTAATCGACGTGCTGCTGCGCA
>CALRXG020000407.1:0-7071 GCA_943372075.1 Bordetella parapertussis
CGCGTTCACCGATCGGCATTCACGATCCGGGTCAGGTCAGCGGCACGCCGCTGTTCGAAGCCGGCCGCTTCTTTCTCAAATTCCACAATTTGTGGACCATCGAAGCCCCGGAAGGCTACGCGGTGTACTTCACGCATCCGATCAACCGCTTCGACCTGCCCTTCACCACGCTCACCGGCCTGGTCAATTCCGACCTTTATTCCGAGAACTGGGTGCACTTCCCTGCATACTGGCACGACAGGAATTTCAGCGGCGTGCTTCCCAAGGGGACGCCCGTCGCACAATGCTTTGCGGTCAAGCGCGAGGGCTGGGTCGCGGAGGCATCGCCCTTCACGGCGGAAGAGGCCAAACGCGTCGACGAATTCCGGGCCGAGCTGAAACGGCAGCCCAGTCTCTACCGGAGAAAATTCCGGGCCTGACAAGACGGGCTGATCGCGGGCGCACCCGCATAGGCCTGCCCGCACTCATCCGGATTCCACGCCGAAGAATTTCGCCGCCGCATTCTGGTCGAAGAAGAAGCGGCCATGCGAGGATGCTGCCATCACGACCGCAGCGCGGCCCAGCAGCTGAGGCTGGCCGCGCGCGACCGCGCGCAGCGCCGCCTCACCGGCATCGCGCTCTCCCTGCTCGAGAAGACTGGTAGCGAGTTGGGCGCGGACCGAGCGATCGTCAGGATACTGCGCGAGCACCTTGCGGAACGCGTCCGCCGCCGCGGCATAGTCCCCATGGAGGATCAGGATGCGGCCGAGTTCATTGAGCACGTCGGGGCGATTCGGTGCGCCGTCACGCGCGCTGGTCAGCGCGACCAGCGCCTTTGCGATGTCGCCGTTGCCATGCAACAGGCGGCCGAGGCTGAGCTTGAGATCGACGTCGTTGGGAGCCAGCGCAACGCCGGCCTCGATGATCGTGATCGCTTCCTCGCGCTGGCCGGCCTTAGCAAGCTGCCCCGCCAGTTCGTGAAAGGAGGGAAAATAAGGTGGACGACGCGCGGCGGTGCGGCGGAGCTGCGCGATGCCGTCGGCAGCGCGCCCGGCGCCGCACAGCAACGCGCCGAGCAGGGTCTCGACTTCGCCGTCATCGCCACGGCGTGCGACCTTCTCAAGCGGCGCAATCGCCTCGCTTCCCCGATCCTGCCCCATCAGGGCATGCGCGAGCAGGAGCGCGGCGTTCCGATCGGTGCGGTTCGATTTCAGGATGCCGGTTGCGATCTGCTCTGCCTGCACGAACTGCCGCGCTCGCAATGCCGACACGCCCTGTTGCAGCGCCTGAGCGAAGAAATTGTTCTGCTTGCCACTCACGAGAAAGCTTTTGAATGATGCGAAAGACGACGATCAGCCCTATCCCGACCGTTGCCGGGTGCCCAGCAACAGTCTCGTGAAAACGCGGCATGAGGTCAACTGGCCCAGTCCTTTTCGCATCCGTCGCCTGCGCGGGCCAGATCCGCATCGAAATCGCGATGCGAGGCTCGTCAGTGCGAGACAAGCGCGGCGGGTGATGTATTGTCAGAGCTGATCGGCATGCCGCCGAACCAACGTGACACCATGTGACTCAGAGCGGAGAACCAGGATGGCACAGTGCATCGTGATCGTTCAATTCGACCTGCCGAAGCGAACCGAAGAACAGGCCATCAAGGGCGGCATGGCGAGCGCCCCGACCTATCGAAATCTCGCGACAAAGGGCCTGATCCGCAAGGACTACCTCAACGGTGAGGCCGGCACCGGCGGTGTGTATCTGTGGGAGAGCCGCGAGGCAGCCGAGGCATGGTTCACCGACGCCAAGATGGCCGAGCTCACTGAACGATTTGGAGCCCGGCCGCGGCTGGCCTGGTACGACACCTATGTCACGGTCGATAATTTGGCGGGCGAGACCCGCGTGAACCAGTCCGCGCTGAGCTCGGCCGCGGAATAGAACAGCCCGCGGCAATAAAACGTAACGTGCCGACTGGTCTGAAGTGCTCCAAACTGCCGCGATCGGCTGACGATACGGCAAGGAAGAGCTTTCGGATGTCTCGAACCCCAATCATCATATTCTGCCTCTCGCTGCTCACGCTGTCGGTGTGGACCGTCGGCTCGGCGGAGGCACGAGGAGGTTTCAACCCCAATTGCCGCGTGCCCAGGATCAGTCTCTGCCCGGGCTGCACGATCACGGCCAAGATCGTCGTGCTGCAGGACCACGAGTGCCGGATCAATTATGGTTCGCTGGGCCCGATGCGCCCGCAAACAATTCTCGTCAGCGCCAAGCATGGGAAATATCGGGCGGACAATGAAACCAGCACCGCCTACGCCCCGAACAAGGGCTTCCTCGGCGGAGACTACTTCGAGACGCGATTTTCCTACGAGCTGATGAATGGTTCACCGGCTTCAGCGGTGCTCAAGGCGAGCGTCGAAGTGGTGCCGCATTTCTAGAAGTCGCCCGCAACCGTTCCGTCGTGGTCGGGCCGGATCGATGCGCCGTCAGCCGCGCGCGTCCAACGATAGCGCACGTCCGGCTCCTGCTCCTCGTTGCGACGGCCGTCGGTCTCCTCGACCAGCACAAAGCCACGTCCTTCATAGAGGCGACGGGCCCGCGCATTGCGTTGGAAGGTCCACAATTGCAGCTGGTTGGCGTCCCGCCGCGCGATCGCAAGCAGCGCGCTGCCGATGCCGCGGCCCTGCGCATCCGGCAGCACGTAGAGCTGCTCGATCCAACCGTCGCGGAATGCGATCATTCCGGTGAGCGTCTCGCCGTCGAACGCGCCCCATAGGGTACAGGCGGCAAACATCCGCTCGTGATAGAACCAGCGGTCTTCGTCCGGCGTATGCAGGCCAGCGAGCCAGGGCAGCGCGTGATCGAACGCGGCGCGATGCACCTGCGCCGCGGCGTTCATGTCGGCCAGAGCGAGCCGCCTAATACTCAATCCCGAACTCGTCATAGAGCCGGCGGAATACCGCCGGCAACACCTCGGTGAGATCCTCGGCGATCAGGCCAGGCCCCGCTTCGGCAGCGCCCTCGCCATGCAACCAAACGCCGATGCTGGCAGCCTCGAACGCCGCGACGCCCTGTGCCAGGAACCCCGCGATGATGCCTGACAGCACGTCGCCGGCACCGGCGGTGGCGAGCCAGGGCGGTGCATTGGCGGCGATGGTGGCGCGGCCGTCGGGCGACGCGATCACCGTGTCGGCGCCCTTCAGCAGCACCACCGCGCCGGAGCGCTCCGCCGCGGCGCGCACGCGCTCGAGCTTGGAGCGGCCGGGATGCTTGTTGGAGATATCGCTGAACAGCCGCGGAAACTCGCCCTCATGCGGGGTCAGCACCACCCCGAGGCCGTCGGATGCCTTGATCGCCTCGAACAGCCGGTCCGGCGAGCCGGCAAAGCTCGTCAGCGCATCGGCGTCGAGCACCAGATGCCGCCGCGCCGAGAGCGCAGTGTGGACGAAGTCGCGGGTGCGCGCGCTGACGCCGGCACCGGGGCCGATCACGCAGGCATTCAGGCGCTTGTCGTCGAGCAGCTCGGCGAACTGGATCGGGTTGTCGACCGGGCGCACCATCACCGCGGTCAATGCCGCCGCGTTGACCACAAGCGCATCGCGCGGCGAGGCCAGCGTCACGAGACCCGCGCCGGCGCGCAGCGCCGCCCGCGCCGCGAGCCGGGCCGCCCCGGTCGAGGCGAGATCGCCGGACACCACGACCGCGTGCCCCCTTGCATATTTGTGGCCGTCGATCCGCGGCACCGGGAATGACCAGCGCCAGGCCTGCGGCAGGTTCTCTGTGGTCAGTGGCTTGATCTCGTCGAGCACCTGCGGATCGATGCCGATGTCGGCGACGCGCACCCGACCGCAATACATCCGGCCCGGCAGCAGCAGATGCGCGGGTTTCTTGCGGAAGAAGGTGACGGTTTCGGTCGCCTGCACGGCCGCGCCCATGACAGCCCCCGATGTGCCGTTGACGCCGCTCGGCAGATCGACCGCCAGCACCGGCGTACCGTTGGCGTTGATGGCCGCGATCATCTCCAGCGGGTCGCCCTTCACCGGGCGGTTCAGGCCAGCGCCGAACAGCGCGTCGATGATCAGCGCCGGCTTGCCGAGCGCCTGCGGGTTGAACGGCAGCACCGGATATTTCCAGCCCTTCGCCGCTAGCGCCGCATCGCCCTGCAGACTGTCGCGCTCGCAAAGCAGGATCACCGAGACCTCGCGGCCGCGCGCGGCGAGCTCGGCGGCGGCGACAAAACCATCACCGCCATTGTTGCCGCGGCCGGCGACCACGACGATCGGCCCCTCCTCGACCAGGTCCATCGCGGCTTCAGCGACCGCCTGTCCCGCACTCATCATCAATGCGAAGCCCGGCGTGCCGGCTGCGATCGTCAGGCGGTCGGCACGCTCCATCTCGGTGGTGGTCAGAACGTCCATGCCGAATCCTCAATCGCTTCGCCTTTTCGAGAGGCATTTCCTGTGACGTTCGCAGAGTTTCTACTGGTCCGCTGCATACGGATTGATCTATTTGCCTATTTGTTAGGCTTGGATATCATGGCCTATCTGGTTCGATATCAGCCGATTGCCTGTTAAAAGGCTGATAACATTCCAAAATCGGGGACCTTAACAACTTGGCATAGACCCTGCTTTTGAGGAAGCCGCGCACAATGGCCGTCCATGCGACCATTGCGCGAGTTTCCGGCCCGGCGCCGGAAGGCTTACGACCAAACCAGACTGCGCCCCACGCGCATCGAATTCGACCCTGCAAACTGCAATGCCCGGGAGGCGCTCAGTGAAGAAGATTGAAGCCATCATCAAGCCCTTCAAGCTCGACGAGGTCAAAGAAGCGCTCCAGGAAGTCGGACTGCAAGGCATTACCGTGACCGAGGCCAAGGGATTTGGCCGCCAGAAGGGCCACGCCGAACTCTATCGCGGTGCGGAATACATCGTCGACTTCCTGCCCAAGGTGAAGATCGAGATCGTCATAGGTGACGACCTGGTCGAGAAGGCGATCGACGCGATCCGCCGCGCCGCCCAGACCGGGCGGATCGGCGACGGCAAGATCTTCGTCTCCAACATCGAGGAAGCCATCCGCATCCGGACCGGCGAATCCGGGCTGGACGCTATTTGAGGGCGGTGCTATCCGGATTTTCTGACGCCAAAAGAGAAAAAAGGCTGCTTCGGCAGCCTGATTTCGTTTGAGTGCTCATACGAACTCGCCAAAAGCGAGAATAACGTCGCCCACCGCCGGAAACACACCCGCACATCCATAAGGGGTATTCATGAAGACCGCCAAAGACGTCCTGAAATCGATCAAGGACAACGACGTCAAATACGTCGACCTGCGCTTCACCGATCCGCGTGGCAAGTGGCAGCACGTCACCTTCGACGTCAGCATGATCGACGACGAGATCTTCGCCGAGGGCACGATGTTCGACGGCTCGTCGATCGCCGGCTGGAAGGCGATCAATGAATCCGACATGTGCCTGATGCCCGACCCGGTCACCGCGACGATCGACCCGTTCTTCGCCGAGACCACCATGGTCATCACCTGCGACGTGCTCGAGCCGACCACCGGCGAGCCCTACAACCGCGACCCCCGCGGCATCGCCAAGAAGGCCGAGGCGATGGTGAAGTCGATGGGCGTGGGCGACACCGTGTTCGTCGGCCCCGAAGCCGAGTTCTTCGTGTTCGACGACGTGCGCTATTCGGCCGACCCCTACAACACCGGCTTCCGCCTCGACTCCTCCGAGCTGCCGATCAACTCGGCGACCGAGTATGAGGGCGGCAACCTCGGTCACCGCATCCGCACCAAGGCCGGCTACTTCCCGGTGCCGCCGCAGGACAGCGTGCAGGACATGCGCTCCGAGATGCTCGGTGCGATGGCCAAGATGGGCGTCAAGGTCGAGAAGCACCACCACGAAGTGGCATCCGCCCAGCACGAGCTCGGCATGAAGTTCGACACCCTGACGCTGATGGCCGACCAGATGCAGGTCTACAAGTACTGCATCCACCAGGTCGCCCACATCTACGGCAAGACCGCCACCTTCATGCCGAAGCCGGTCTATGGCGACAACGGCTCGGGCATGCATGTCCACCAGTCGATCTGGAAGGACGGCAAGCCGACCTTCGCCGGCAACAAATATGCCGACCTGTCGGAGACCTGCCTGCACTACATCGGCGGCATCATCAAGCACGCCAAGGCGATCAATGCCTTCACCAATCCGTCGACCAACTCCTACAAGCGTCTGGTCCCGGGCTACGAGGCGCCGGTGCTGCTCGCCTACTCCGCGCGCAACCGTTCGGCCTCCTGCCGCATCCCCTACACGGCGAACCCGAAGGCCAAGCGCGTCGAGGTGCGTTTCCCCGACCCGATGGCCAATCCCTATCTCGGCTTCGCCGCGATGCTGATGGCCGGCCTCGACGGCATCAAGAACAAGATCGATCCGGGTCCGGCGATGGACAAGGACCTCTACGACCTGCCGAAGGAAGAGCTGAAGCAGATCCCGACCGTGTGCGGTTCGCTGCGTGAGGCGCTCGAGAGCCTCGACAAGGACCGTGCCTTCCTCAAGAACGGCGGCGTGTTCGATGACGACTTCATCGACGCCTATATCGAGCTGAAGATGACCGAGGTCGCCCGTTTCGAAATGACCCCGCACCCGGTCGAGTTCGAGATGTACTACTCGCTGTAAGCTTTACGGCAGACACGAATGCGAAAGGCGCTTCCGATGGAAGCGCCTTTTGTTTTTGGTATCCGTCATTGCGAGGAGCGAAGCGACGAAGCAATCCATGCCGCTGCGCAGGCGGCGAGATGGATTGCTTGGCTTCGCTCGCAATGACGATGCGGTGAAAGCGCGCTTCTTCGCCTACACCTTCGCCTTCGCGACCCGCCGGCCGCCGGCGTCGAGCGCGCCGAACTTGCCCGCGATCATATCCGGCGTCGGCATCATGCCGCCGAGCGACCAGCTCGCCGGCTCGCCTTCCTCGATCTTGACCCAGACGTTGCGCCGGAAGTCCGGGTCCCCCTGGCCTTCGACCTCGACCATGAGATCGGTGACGCGCTCGAGCAGTGCCTTCTTCTGCGCCACGTCAAAGATGCCGCGGACGGTGGAAATGGTGATGT
>CALRXG020000408.1:0-7030 GCA_943372075.1 Bordetella parapertussis
CGCAGGCATGGAGGAAGAGATCGATCCCCTCCGCCTCGGCAATCGACTTCTCATTGGCGAACTGGATCGGATTGATGCGGTACAGCGCCTCGTCCGGGCCGGAGCGCAGCAGCGTCTCCAGCCGCGAGACGACGCGCGGGCTCCAGGACTTGGCTGCCTCGAGCGCGACCAGGCGCTCTTCGAGCTTTTTCTCGTCGATCATGGTGTGAGACTCGCGACATCCCGGCGTTCCGCCAGACCTGAATACACAATTCATGACGTCGGGGCGAGCCTGTCAGACTGGTATCCCAGCCGGCTGCGAGCCACGGCGCGAGTCGCGGCTGGCATTCACCATGCGAAGGCCGGGATGACGAAATCCGGGACGCCGTTGGATCGGTCGCACAGACGCAGCAATTGGCACTTTGGCAAATGGCGATAATTCTCGCTTTGGACCTGAAGCGTCGATAGTCCCATCGGCCTTGCGCCGGCCACGTCATGATGCGGGCTGTCGCCCATCACGAGCCGCGCGCCGGGTCGCAATTCGGCGGTTGCGACGGCGTGGGCGAAGATCAGCAGATGCGGCTTGCCGATATACTCGACCGAGCCACCGAGATCCTCGTAGAGCCTCGCGATGGCTCCGGCCGCCGGCACGATCTCGCCATGGCGGATCGTCGCGATATCCGGGTTGATGCAGATCGCCGGCACGTGCGCTCTGGCGGGACTTGCCAGTGCATCTTGATAGGCCCGCAGCGAGACCCGCGGTATGTCGGATCCGGCAAACACCAGAAAGGCGGCGTCTTGCGGTTGGTCGACCAGTTCGAAGTCATCCGACGAAAAGGCATAGCGGTCGTCGGGATCGCCGATCACGCAAACGGCTGCGCCCGTCGCGAAGGGTGGCCCCAATACCCCGCTCTTGACGCATTGCAGGGCCACGTCGCCCGAGCTGACGATGCCGCTCAGGCAAGAGCCGGCAAAACCCAGCGCGTGGAGGTCTGCCCGGTTTGCTGCCGCGCATTTTCCGGAGTTCGTCAGGATGATGATCTTTCGGCCGCAGGCCGCGATCTTCGCCAATCCGTCGATCGTGCGCGGGTAGGCGGCGACGCCGTCGTGCAGCACGCCGTACTGCTCGATCAGGAAGAGGTCGAACTGATCTGCGATCTCGCGTAACCCGGCGATGCGTTTCATGACCATGCTCCGACCGCGAGCGGTGCCGTGGCCGCAGCTTCTTCCGTCCGGATCCCGATCGGAGCCAAGCTGATCACATGATGCCTCTCGGCGGTGCCGCTATGCCTGTAAATTTCCGACTGGTGGATCCTGCACGCCGTAACTGCCGAAGGCGGCGGCAGTCTCGCCGATCTGGGCTTCGTTCAACAGCACCGGCCCACCGATTGCCAGCGTCAGATAATATTGCCGGGCGATCGTCTCGAGCTCGACGGCGAGCCACATCGCCTTGTCGAGCGACGCACCCGTGGCGATCATTCCGTGATTGGCGAGCAGGCAGGCGGTGCGGCCTTCGAGCGCGGCGAGCGCATGCTCGGACAGCTCCGCGGTGCCGAACCTCGCATAATCGGCGAGACGGACGTTCATGCCGCCGAACGCTGCCATCATGTAGTGGCACGCCGGGATTTCCTTGCGCGCGATCGCCAGTACGGTGGCGTAGGTCGAATGGGTGTGCACGATCCCGCCGACGTCCGGCCGGGCCTTCATGATGTCGAGATGGAAGCGCCATTCGGTGGAGGGCTTGAGCGGCCCCTTCCACGATCCGTATTCGCCGTCGATCGGCATCGCGGCGATCATGTCGGGGGTAAGGGAATCGTATGGCGTCGCGGACGGCGAGATCAGCATGGTGTTGCCATGGCGTGCCGAAATGTTGCCGGACGTTCCCTGGTTCAGCCCGGTTGCATTCATCCAGCGGCACTTCGCGATGATCGCCTCGCGCAGCTGAAGTTCGGTGTCGGTCATGATCGGCTCCTGGAAGCGAGCGCTGGCGCGCTCAGTATTTCTGTCGGGTCGGCGTGATGCAGATCTCCTGCACCAGCGCGTTTTGCGGCAGGTTGTAGGCGTCGAGGATCAGCTTCGCGACGTGCTCCGCCCCGATGCCGCCGCCGATCGCTGCCTTGTTCGCCTTGTAGTTCGCGAGCGTGTCCGGGTCCCTCACGCCGTCCAGCACCTCGGTCTCGATGATGCCGGGCGAAACGACGAGAACGCGGACGTCGTAGCCGGACAGATATTCACGAAGACTTTCGGAGACCCCGTGCACGAAGAATTTGGTGCCGCAATAGACCGTGTGGTCGGGATAGACCTTTCGCCCCGCGATCGAGCTCATCATCACGAGCGTGCCGTGGCGGCGCGCCATCATGCCCGACATCACGGCATGCACGCTGTTCATGACGCCGTTGACGTTGATCGCGATCATCTCATCCCAGTCGGCCGGATCCTGCTTGCCGATGTCCCCGAGCCTGGCAATGCCGGCGTTGGCGAACATCATGTCGACCGGGCCGAACTCTGCTTCGGCGTCCTGCACGGCGGCGGTCAGCGCGGCGCGATCGCGCACGTCCACCTTGCGGCAGATCGAATTGGGCAGGCGCATGGCATCCAGCCGTTCGATCCGGCGCGCCATCAGCAGGACGGGATGGCCGGCCGCAGAAAAGGCGCGGGCGGTGGCTTCTCCGATGCCGGAACTGGCACCGGTCACGGCGACGAGCGGCTTTGCAGTCATGTCAGGGCCCTCCGATCAATTTTCGCCTTGCGCAAATGCCTCCAGCGTTCCGGCATCCGCGGCAATGTCGAGGAAGGAAAAGCGGTTACGCATCTCCCGACAATGCACGATGGCTTCGCGATAGAAGTCCACCGGCACGCCGAGCTCGGTTGCCGTCGTGGCACCGCCGGCGGCTGACAACAGCCGCTTCATTTCGTGAACCGGAATCGTAAAGGCGGAGAGCTCGCGCCGGAGCTCGGGCCATGCATCCTCCAGCTTGCGGTTGAACGCGATGGCTCCGTCCTGGTCGAACGCCTTCTGCTTCAACTCGGCCTCGCATTGCAGGGCGACTTCCGCGCCGAAACGGCGCTTCATGTCGGCTAAATCGATGTGGGTCGCATGAACTGACAGAGGACGATCGGCGGCGAGCATCTGCTGCTGCAGCCGCGCCATGCTCAACGCCGCGATGCCCACCTGCTGGCCATGCAGGGAACCGGGATGACGTTCACCCGCGAAGCAATCGATGTAGTGGGAGATCTGGTGCTCGCCCATCGAGCCATGATGCGACACGCCGGTAAAGGAGATGCCGAGGCCGCACAGGGTCAGCACGCGATAGAGATATCCCATCGCCTCGATGTCGCCCTTGGGCAGATTGCCGGCGCGCTGGTTGAGCTCGACCTCGTCGGCGGCCTGGATCGTGTAAGGCTCCTGGAAATAGGCGGTGCCCAGCAGCCGGTGCGACATCCACCAGTCGGTCTGCGCAACCGAGCGGGCGAGGCAATCCGCGAAGCCGGAGGCGGCGAGGTAGGGCGGCGCGGCGGCCGACACCTTGAGGTCGACGAAGAATCCCGCGGGCGTGTGCGAGGGCAGCGACACCTTCAAGCCGCTGTCGAGGGTGAGCGATGCCGTGGAGGATGTGTAGCCGTTCATCGAGGCGGCGGTGGCGAACACGCAATAGCGCCGGTCGTCCAGCCCCGTCACGTATTTGCAGAGGTCGTTGACCGTGCCGGAGCCGACCGCGACGACCGCGTCATACCCGCGCAACTTTTCCGTCAGGCTGCGGACCTCGGCCATGTCAGCGTGGGGATGATCGAGCACGACGGTCTCGACCGGACCGAGTTCGCCCAGCGCCTTGGCAACGCGCGCGCCCATCGCCCCATACGTCGCCTCGTCGGCGACCAAAGCAAGGCGATGTCCGAGTCTCAAGGCGGCGACCAGTTCGGCCTCCCGTCCCTCGAGGCTGTCTTCGATCACGATGGAATCGTAAGGCACCCTTACCGCTGCACCGGTGAGCGGATTGATCCAGCGGCCTGCCACCAGATCGTCGATCAGCGCGGTCCAGTTGTGCTGTGACATCGGCAAAATCCCGGGCAAGTCCTGCGCCGCAGCATCGCCGTCGCGGCCCGATCGTGACATTTGACAAATCGTGATGGCAATTAATCGGGCTGATTGACAATTGTCAATACGATGTGCATTTTGTGAACGACGACGTTGATGCCGGATCGCTAATGACCAAGACGCTGCAACGCCAGGTGACGCCGCCGCGTATCAAGCGCAGGGCGTTGTCGATCCCCGCAGAGTTCGACAGCGATCCTGTCGTATGGGCGGCGTGGCTCTATTACGAAGAGGGCATGACGCAGGAGGAGGTCGCCGATCAACTCGGCGTCTCGCGCGCCTCGGTCGTGAACTTCCTTCAGGAGGCCCGCGACCGCAACATCGTCACGATCGCGGTGTCGTCACGGCATTTGCAAACCATCGGCCTCGCGCGCGAACTGGCCGACGCATATGGGCTCACCAGCTGTCTCGTCGTGCCCGATGACGGCGGCCGCCTGCCGGTGCATGAACGGATCGGCATGGCCGGCGCGAAGCTTCTGATCGAGCGGCTGCAGCCCGACGATGTGCTCGGCGTATCGTGGGGCCGCACGGTGCAGGCGCTGTCGACGTCGTTGCCCGAAATGAAGCTTCCGGGCGTCACCGTCGCCCAGATCACCGGCTGCTCGATCGGCACCACGGAATTCTCGCCGGAATTGTGCACCTCCAACATCGCCAACCGGCTTGGTGCCCGCTGCGTCAATCTGCATGCGCCGGGTATCGTTTCGACCGCCCAGATCAAGCGCCTGTTCATGCAGGAGCCGGCGCTGGTCGAAACCTTCAAGATCATTCGATCGAGCAACAAGGTGCTGTTCGGCGTCGGCAGCGTCGACGACGCCGGCACCGCGATGCGCAGCGGCTACATGTCGCCCGAGAATATTGGGCCGTATCTGGCGCGTGGCGCCGTTGGCGTGGTCAGTGGACGTTTTATCGGCAGGGAAGGCGAGCCGATCCTCGGCGCGCTCGACAACCAGATGATCGGCCTGACGCTCGACGAGATCGCGAAGGTGCCGGAGCGCATCTGCATTGCCGGCGGCAGCGACAAGGTCGATGCGGTCTACGCCGCGCTCAACAGCAACTACGCAACAATTCTGGTCACCGACGTGGCAACGGCACGAGCGCTGGTGCCACGCGCGGCCCGGCCTCACCGATCCGGAGTATCACGCCGGCCCTGAAACAAGACAGCGAACTGGGCCGAAAGAGCCCGGCGCCGAGAGAAAAGCGATGCGCGAGGAAACGTCAATGGTGTCGCACCATGCGCGGAGTCTGGCTGTCGACGTGCCGGTATCGGGCACGACGCGGCACAGCGTCTGGCCACGGTTTCTGACCTCGGAACATCCGTTCCCGTGGCTGGCGCCGATCACCGCGCTGCTGCTGGCGTTCGGTGTCTATCCGCTGCTCTATGCGTTGTGGCTCTCGTTCTTCAAGCGCAACCCGGTCACCCGGATGAACGTGTTCAACCCGACCTGGAATTGGGGGAAGCTGTTCGCCGACGATCGGGTGTGGGGTGCGATCGGCCACACCTATATGTACACGATCACCGCGCTGCTGATCGAACTCTGCCTCGGCCTAGCCATCGCGCTGCTGCTCGACAGCGACCGGAAGGGCTACGGATTGCTCCGCGCGCTGATGACGCTGCCCCTGGTGGTGCCGCCCGCGGTCACCGGCATGATGTTCCTGCTGATGCTGGACGGCTCGTTCGGCGTGCTCAGCATGGGGCTGGTCTCGCTCGGGCTGTGGCCACCGCAATATCCGATCCTCGCTTCCAGCAACTCGGCGCTGGCCGGCGTTCTGCTCGCCGACATCTGGCAGTGGACGCCGTTCATGGTGCTGATCATGCTCGCGGGGCTGCGCGCCCTGCCGAAGGAGCCGTTCGAGGCCGCCGCGATCGACGGAGCAACCCCAAGGCAAGCCTTTTTCCGCCTGACGCTGCCGATGCTCTCCAGGATCATCGCGCTCGCGGTTCTGATCCGCGGCGTCGACCTGTTCCGCATCTATGACTACGTCAAGGTGATGACCGACAGCGGACCGGGCACCGCCACGGAGACGCTGACCTCCTACGCCGGCACCATCTACTTCAAGAATGCCGACTTCCCCTACGCCTCGACGATCTCGCTGTTCACGCTGCTCCTGGTGATCGTCACCTCGACCATCTTCATCAAGCTGTTCAAGGTGCGGTTCTGATGCAGGAAACCTTCTGGCAGAAGCGATTGCGCGACGTGGCCGCTGTGCTCGTGGTCGGCATATTCATGTTCCCGCTGTTCTGGTGGGCGCTCACCTCGCTCAAGCCCACGTCGGCGATCTTCGACAAGGACGAGATCGTCTGGTTCAACTTCAAGCCGACGCTGGTGAACTATGCCGTAACCATGCTCGGCAAGTCGCGGGCGGAGCTCGCGATCGAGTCCGGCAATACCTTCGGCGTCGGCGGCGCAAGCTCCTATGACAGCCGTCAGACCATCATCGACTCGCTGCTGATTGCGGTCGGCGCGACCGCGTTGACCCTGCTGCTGGCGGTGCTGGCGGCCTATGCGCTGTCGCGGATGCGATTCCGCTGGCGGCAGGCCTATCTGAACTGGATCCTGTCGCAGCGCTTCATGCCGCCGATTGCGATCATCGTGCCGGTCGTCTTCATGTTCCACTACATGTCGCTGCTCGACACCCGGCTCGGGTTGATCCTGGTCGACACGCTGATCAACCTGCCGATCGCCGTCCTGCTGATGAAATCGTTCTACGACGACGTCCCTGTCGATGTCGACGAGGCCGCCATGATCGATGGTGCCACGCGGTTGCAGATCTTCTGGCGCGTCGTGCTGCCGATGGTGAAGGGCGGTGTCGCCGCCACCGCCGTGCTTTGCTTCATCTTCTCGTGGACCGAATTCCTGCTGTCGCTGTTCCTGACCAATTCGATCCGCACATTGCCGGTCAAGATCACGACCTTCGTCACCTCGACGGGCTCGGAATGGGGCTTCATCGCGGCGCTCG
>CALRXG020000409.1:0-7026 GCA_943372075.1 Bordetella parapertussis
CAGCCCGGTCAGCACCGCGTCGGCCAACAGAATCGTGCAAAGCGCAAGCATCGCGGGCCGCCTAGAAGCGCTCGGGCCGCAGCAATGCGTAGGTGAGGTAGAACAACAGGCCGAGCGAGACGAGGCCGGCAAGCGAGTAATCGAAGATCATCGCCGCCTCCGTTACAGCCGTTCGCAGGCGTAGGCGTAGCCGATGCCGGCCGCGAAGAAGCCGATCGCGAGCGCCGCCATGAGAATATCCATCATGTGAGACTCCTATGCGTCCAAGGGCGCGTGGCGGCCGTATAAGCGCTCCGCGCCGGATCGTCGTGAAGTGCCATCCGGAGCATAGGTTTTCGAGAGGTGCCGAATAAGGACGTTATAGGAATGCTATAAAGGCCGCGGGGGCCAACCGACGTTCTCAGCCGTTGTCCTGGCTTTCGCCAGGACGGCAGGAGAGGTTCCGTCTTTATGGAATCCCTATATCTCCGCCGCCTCCTTCATCTCGTTTTCCAACGGGCACCGGGACCATTTTGGGCCTGCGGCCAATGCCTTGGGCCAAACTTTCCGAGGCCGCACCTGGGACGAGATGACGCCATGTCCGTGCTATCGCAAAACACCACCACCGACCTCGGCGAGCGGCTGCGCGACGCTTACGCCGTCACCGCCGAGTTCATGGCCGACATCGTCAGCCAGGCCTGCCGACGCTTCCCGTCGGTCGGTCAGGCCGGCAAGAGCGCGCGCGTCGAGCGCCTGATCCAGTCCGGCGCCTGGACCGACGCCGCGATCGCGCTGCTCGATCTCGAACTGCCGCAGTGGCAGATCCGCCGCCTGGTCTATGACGAGGGCGAATGGCATTGCGCCTTGTCGCGCCAACGCGAGCTGCCGGACTGGCTCGACCAGTCGATCGAGACCCGCCATGCCGATCTCGCGCTCTCGATCCTCGCGGGCTTCGTCGAGGCGCAGCGGATCTCCGCGCCCGACAGCCGTGGCAGCGTGCCCTCCGTGCGTCGCGGCGTGAGCTCGTCCTACGAGCCGGTGCTCGTCGACAATTTCGGTTGATGGCGGCGCGATCGTGAACACCAAACAGCTGCCGCGAGAGCTGCAGTCGGTCCAGGTCATGGTCCGATTCGGCTTCCGTCTCGCCATCATGATCGGATTTGCCGTGTTCGCCGGCGTGGGATTCGGCAAGGGTCTCGTCACGCTGCTGTGGATGTCGGCGCTGATCTGCGCGCTCGCCGGGCTCGTCAAGCGGGAGATGCCGTTGGCGGCGAGCCTCAATCACTGGGACGAGATGACCGCCTATGTCGCGCTGTGCGCGCTCGGCACCGGCATCGTCCAATACCTCTGAATCCTCCCTCAAATCCTATGCCGCTCCTATGAAGTCGGCCGCCCTTCGCGCTCGATTTCATATCCGCCACGACAGACATTGCATGCGTGACTGTAGCGTTTTCGAGCGAATCTTGTCCGGACTTGATCCGGGATGGATCCCGGTTCGCCTGAAGGAAGCGCGTCAGAAATGAAAGAAGGACTGACTAACGTGAAACTCGTCGAACCTCCCTCGTGTAGCGCTGCGTCCACCATCGTCTTCATCGGCCGCAATCACCGCGGCCAGTGGGTCGCCCAACAACAGAACGGCCTCTATGGCGGCTTGTTCGTCAACCGCGCCCAGGCCGTGAAATACGCGCTGTTCGAGAACGGCCAGCACCCCGAAATGATCGTCGAGCTGTCGCGCGAGATCGAACTCGATATGCGCAGCCAGACCGCTGATATCCCCGCGAGCCGCGTGGCGTGAGCCGCAACATGATCGCGCAGACACCATCGAGATGGGCAGCGCAGGCTGGTTCGACCGAATGGCTGTCGGGCTTCATCCCCGATCTTCCGACCCCCTTTAACCGCCAGAACGAAATCGACGTCGACGCGTTCGGCCGGCTGTGCGAGCGCCAGATCGCAGCCGGCGCCACGGCGCTGGTGGTCGGCGAGACCGCGGGTGAAAGCTCGACGCTGGAGCCCGCCGAGCGCGTGCAGCTGGTTGGCATCGCAGTTCACGTCGCGCGCAGGCGGGTCCGCATCATCGCCGGCGCCGGATCGAATGCGACGGATCGCGCCGTCATGTTCACGCGGAGCGCCGAGGCGGCGGGCGCCGACGCCATCATGTCGGTCGTGCCCTATTACAACAAGCCGATGCCACAGGGCATGGCGACGCATTTCCGCGCCGTGGCCGCGGCCACCACGATGCCGGTGATCCTGCACGACGTACCGTCACGGACGGTGAAAGGCCTCTCCGACGAGACGCTGCTCGAACTCGCCGCATCGTCGCGGTTCGCGGGATTGCGCGACGGCGGCGGCGACGTCGCCCGGCTGACGCGGCTGCGCGCACGCCTGCCCGCGACGTTCCGGATGCTGACCGGCGACGACAATTCATCGCTCGCCTGGTTCGCAGCCGGCGGCGATGGCTGCGTGTCGGCGGTGACGAACGTCGCGCCCGATCTGTATGTCGCCGTGCACCGGCACTTCCGCGCGGGCCGGCTGTACCAGGCGCGCGAGTTGCATCAGCAGCTGGTGCCGCTGGCGACCCTGCTGGAACGCGAGCATCCGGCCGCCCTGAAATTCGCGCTGGCGCTGTTGGGGTTCATGCAACCGGTGATGCGGCTGCCGATCGTGCAGCTGGGGACAGCGGCGAAAGCCGAGGTCGCACAGGCGATGGCCGCGCTTGCCGACGAGTATCTTGCCGCGGCGCAGTGAGACGGGCTGACGCGAGGCAACGCATCGCAACGCACAACGGCACACACCGGCATCGCGCGTAACGACGCGCCATATTGAGCTTCCAGAACGACGCCCCATATCCACGACAAGGGAGTGCTTGCCGTGCAGACCTTCAAGGCGGCTCTCGTTGTGGCGACCATGCTGGTCGCTCTGGTTGTCTCCATCCGTCCCGGCGCAGCCGCGGACAACAACCGCCTTGCCCTGACCATTTCAATCGATGGCGCGATCGGTCCGGCATCGGCGAGCTACGTCAAGGACGGCCTGGCGAAGGCCGCCGAACGGCACGCCGAGATCGTCATCCTGCGCATGAATACGCCGGGCGGTCTCAGCACCAGCATGCGCGAGATCATCGCCGACGTGCTGGCCTCACCGGTTCCGGTCGTCGGCTATGTCGCCCCCTCCGGTGCCCATGCCGCCAGCGCCGGGGCCTACATCCTCTATGCGACCCACCTCGCGGCGATGGCGCCCGGCACCAATATCGGCGCCGCGACGCCGGTGCAGATCGGCAGTCCGATACCGGGCCTTCCGAGCGGGACGCCGGACAAGGGCGACAAAACGGACGGCGACCACCCGTCCGAGAAGGACACGATGACGATGAAGGTGACGAATGATGCCGTCGCCTTCATCCGCAGCCTCGCCGAGCTGCGGGGCCGCAATGCCGACTGGGCCGAGAAGGCGGTCCGCGATGCCGCCACCCTCTCCGCCAACGCCGCGCTGCAAGCCAACGTCATCGAGTTCACCGCACGCGATTCGGCCGACCTGCTCAGGCAGATCGATGGCCGGACGGTGGAACTCGCGGGCGGCAAGACGCAGCGCCTCGCGACCAGGGATGCCGTGATCGAAGCCATCGATCCCAGCGGGATCTCGCGTGCGCTCGCGGTCATCACCGACCCCAACATCGCCTTCGTCCTGCTGATGGTCGGCATCTACGGCCTGATCTTCGAGTTCATGTCGCCCGGCGCCGTCGCCCCCGGAGTGGTCGGAACGATCTGCCTGCTGCTCGGCCTCTACGCGCTCAACATGCTGCCGATCAACTATGCCGGCTTCGCCCTGATGCTGGTCGGTATCGCGTTGCTCGCGATCGAGGCCTTCAACCCGACCGTCGTGATCGGCCTCGGCGGCATCGTCGCCTTCGTGCTGGGCGCCGCCATGCTGTTCAGGATCGAGGCGCCCGGATATGCCCTGTCATGGCAGCTGATCGGCATCGTCGCCGCGATGTTCACCGGGCTCATCCTGGTCGTGCTCGGTGCGCTCCGCCGCGCCCGCAACGGGCCGGTCCGGACCGGCGCGCAAGCCATGCGCGGGCTACCGGCCGAGGTCCTCGACTGGTCCGAGACCACGGGCCACGTCTTCACCAACGGTGAACGCTGGCAAGCGCGCGGCACCGAGACGTTCCAGGCCGGAGAGACGGTCGAGGTCGCCAATATCATCGATTTGACGCTGGTGGTGCGGCGTGCGCCAGGCACCGCCGGCGAAGGAGGTCCAGCATGATGCTTGATTATTTCACCTACGCGGCGGTCGCGCTGCTTGTGATCATCTTCCTGAGCCAGGCGGTGCGCGTGCTGCGCGAATACGAGCGCGGCGTCATCTTCACGCTCGGCCGTTTCACCGGGGTCAAGGGCCCCGGCCTCATCATCCTGATCCCGGTGGTGCAACAGCTCGTGAAGGTCGATCTCAGGGTCATGGTGCAGGTGGTGCCGCCACAGGACGTGATTTCCCGCGACAACGTCTCGGTCAAGGTCAACGCCGTTCTATACTACCGCATCGTCGACCCCGAGCGCGCCATCATCAAGGTCAGCGACTACATGGCCGCGACCAGCCAGTTGGCCCAGACCACGCTGCGCTCAGTGCTCGGCAAGCACGAGCTCGACGAGATGCTGGCGGAACGCGACCGGCTGAACGCCGACATCCAGGAGACCCTCGACAAGCAGACCGACGTCTGGGGGATCAAGGTCACCGCGGTCGAGATCAAGGATATCGACATCAACGAAACGATGGTTCGGGCGATCGCCAAGCAGGCCGAGGCGGAGCGGTTGCGGCGCGCCAAGGTGATCAACGCGATGGGCGAGCAGCAGGCCGCCGAGAAGCTGGTCGAGGCCGGCCGGATCCTCGCCCAGGAGCCGCAGGCGATGCAGCTCCGCTATTTCGCCGCGCTGCATGATATCGCAGGTGAGCGCTCCTCGACCGTGGTGTTCCCGCTGCCGATGAACCTGCTCGATCACCTGATGCGACGCAACGAAGCCACCTGACCCGGCAGGTGCTTGGCGCGCCAGGCCGGACCCGGGCCGCGCATGTAATGCGCCTCGGGCCGATAGGTGCTGATCGGCTCCTCGCCGATCCAGGCGAGGAATTTGAACATCCGCTCTGCGGCGCCGCGTAGCAGGGCGCCGATCGACGACGTCGCGTGCATCTCAGTAATCCCACTTCTCGCCGAGCACGGCCGGTGCCCGCGGATATTTCTCGGCATCGCCGCCGAACATGCCGACATGGAGGTTGGTCTGCGCCCAGTCCTCGTGGCCGCGATGCAGCAACAGCTCATTGCGCAGGCGGTGGATTTTGGCCGCGGCGATCGCGCGGTGGATCGTCCTGAACGCGAGGCCGATCCGCCGGACCGTCCGGCGCAGCGCGGTCTGCATGGCACCGGCCGGGCCATGGGGCCGGACATCGTGCAAATGAAGCAGGGTCATGTCCCACCTTCCTGTTGGCGGCGCGCGAGCGCACCGCGTCAAGCTGAAAGATGCCGAGGACGGCGTAGGAATTCGAGAGGACCCGCCATGCCGTGACATAGGCGCGGCATAAGCGGCCGGGTGCGGCCAGCGCACCGCCCGCGATGCCGCAAATCGGGACATTTCGGCCGATTTTACCTTTGGTCCGCCCGTTCCCTGGTGCCGGTTTACGGTCGGCGGCAAGACCGGTAACCTTGCCTTCCAGTGCGACGTGGAGAGTGCCGATGCGGCCAAAGGATCAGATCAACTGGATGCTGACAGACGCGATCGAGGCGCTCGCCCGGGCCGAACGATTGCACCAGAGTTTCCTCAATCTGCACCCGCGGGCAGGCACCAGCGAGCCGAGCTGGGAACCGCCGATGGACGTGATCGAGACCGATCAGGAGATCCTGATCCTGGTCGCGCTGCCCGGGGTCGATCCCGACGAGGTCGAGGCTGCGCTCGACGGCGGCACGCTGGTGATCTCCGGCCGCCGCATCCTGCCCGCTGAGCTGCGCGACGCCCGCATCCTCCGTCTCGAACTGCCGCAGGGCCGGTTCGAGCGCCGCATCGCGCTGCCGACCGGCCGCTACACCATCAGCCGCTTTGCCGCGCATGGCTGCGTCGGCCTGCGGCTCGGAAAATCGAGCTGAGGGATTTCGACATGGCTGCTTCGGACATTTCCGGCTCGACCACGGCATCTGCGCCGATCCCGAGCGACGCGCTGATCGTCATCGCGGTGCGCTCGACGGTGCTGTTTCCCGACGTCATCATCCCGATCTCGATCAACCGCGCCAAGTCCATCGCGGCGGCGCAGCAGGCGGTGCGCGAGCAGCGCCAGATCGGCATCCTGCTGCAACGCGACCCCGAGGCCGACGATCCCGGCCCGGACGGGCTCTACCGCGTCGGCACCGTCGCCAACATCGTGCGCTACATCACCGGCGCCGACGACACCCATCACCTGGTTTGCCAGGGCGTGCAGCGCATGCGCGTGCTCGACTACCTGCCCGGCACCCCGTTCCTCGCCGCGCGCGTGCTGCAGATCCCGGAGCCGACCACCACCTCGCCCGAGATCGAGGCCCGCTTCCTCAATCTTCAGCGCCAGGCGCTGGAGGCCGCGCAATTGCTGCCGCAGACGCCGCCCGAATTGATCGCCGCGTTGCAGGGCACGACCTCGCCGGCCACCCTCGCCGACCTCGCGACCTCCTACATGGACATCAAGCCGCCGGAGAAGCAGGACATCCTCGAGACTATCGATCTCGTGCCGCGCATGGAGAAGGTCTCGCGGCATCTCGCCGAGCGCATCGAGGTGCTCCGCCTGAGCCAGGAGATCGGCCAGAAGACCAAGGCCGCGTTTGACGAACGGCAGCGCGAGGCGATCCTGCGCGAGCAGATGGCGACCATCCAGCGCCAGCTCGGCGAGGGCGACGGCAAGGCGGCGGAGGTTGCCGAGCTGACCAAGGCGATCGTCGAGGCCAAGATGCCGCCCGAGGCCGAGAGCCAGGCCCAGAAGGAGTTGCGCCGCTACGAGCGGATGCCGGAGGCAGCCGCCGAATCCGGCATGGTGCGCAGCTAT
>CALRXG020000410.1:0-7024 GCA_943372075.1 Bordetella parapertussis
CCATGCAGGTGCATCGGATGCCACCACGCGGTCTTGTTCTGCATCTTCAATATGATGCTCCGTCCCCGAGGCAGCGTCAGGAGTGAGGGCATGCTCGCTTGGCCGTCTCCGATCATGGAGTGGCCATTGATGCTCCAACTCGCGTCGTGCGCCATTCCGGACATGCCGCCCATGCCATGCATCATCCCGCCGCCCATCATCCCGCCTTGCAAGACGATCTGATGCGGTTCGGCGCCCTGAAGATCCGGTTCGGGCAGGGGATTGCCCGGAAGCGGGACGTCGTTGTCGTCGCGCGCGGTGCGCAACGCTGCGTTTGCACTATAGTTGAGATGGGTGACCGTATAGGCGAGATTCTCGTAGAAATCGTCGCGGACGGCATAATGATGGCCGGGCTTTCCTCGCAAATTGAGCACAATGTCGATGCGCATCGCTGGCCCCAGTAAGAGCCGGCCGTTGGGGGGCTGGTGCGGTTGGCAGGGCTGGCCGTCAACGGCGATGATCACCGGACGGTGGCCTTCGAAACGAAGCGCCATGATGCGCGCAAGCGCGCCATTGATCAGCCGCAGGCGGATCCGCTCCCCGGCGTGGACTTGTTCGCCGCTCGAAATAGCGCCGTTGACCGTAACGGTGTTGCCGACACGACCGGACATCGCGGCTTCCATGGCGTTGCCAAATCCGGATGCAATCTGCGCATCCGTGGTGAGCCGCCAATCCGCGAACATCCAGACCAGATCGCGATCGACCGGATAACGTTCCGCCTCCTCGACAATCAATGGACCAGTGAGGCCCCGGCCGAGTTGCTGCAAGCTGTTGCTGTGTGAGTGGTACCAAAATGTTCCGGCGTCCGGCGGCGTGAATTTGTACGTGAAGGTTTCGCCAGGAGCGATCGGACGCTGCGTCAAGCCCGGGACGCCGTCCATGTTGTTGGGAAGCCGTATGCCGTGCCAATGGACCGTCGTCTCTTCCGACAGACCGTTGCGCACGTTGATACGAACAGGCTCGCCCTGACGGACTCGGATCTCCGGACCCGGAATGCTGCCATTGTAGCTCCAGACCTCCGTCCAGGGACGCGATGCGCCCAGGATCGGTGACTGCGCGCTCGCTGCGGTCAGGTTGTACTCGGCGCAGGGTGCTTCAGCGCGTCCGGAGCGCGGCAAGAGTCCGGCGGCGGCGGCGCCAGCACCCGCCAGCAAAAACGCGCGCCGATCAACAATTGGACTACCGAGTGAAGACATTGCAAATCGGCTTTCCATAAACGCGGCGTCCCGTACCGTGATCGGGAAGGGAGGTGCTTCGTCAACACCTCCCTCGTTGTGGCGGACCGGATCCAATTCGTTCCGTCCGCCACGTTCGTCAGGGCATCGGCATGATCGATTGGACGGTATAGGTGCCGCCGGAGCCGCTCAGGGTGAAATTGACCTTGTCGCCGGTCTTCACCTTCGCGAGATCGACCGACGGAGCAACGGCGAACTCCATCTTCATGGCGGGCCAGTTGATGGCGGGAATCGGACCGTGATCGAAGGTGATCTTGTGGTCGGCGGCGTTGAGCGCCGTGATCGTGCCGGTGGCGGTCGCGGTCGTCGCCGCCTTCGCGTCGCTCATCGGCGGCATCTTCTTCATGTCGGACATGCCCGCGCTTCCCTGAGCGAACGCGGCTGCCGCCGGCAGCGTCAGTGCCGCGCCGAGCAGCGCGGCGGTCATAACTCCGGCACGGCTGGCCCGGTGATGGCTGTCGATGAAATGCATGGATACTCTCCTGTTCTGGTGTGACGGTTGTTGAGCGCAGGGCTCGGAACGAATGAACCGATCCCACGAGGATGGTCCTCGCGCCCATTGCCGCCGTTTCCGGCGCGCAATTCTTGTGTGGCCGCTCGGCGTCACTGCACGTTCTCCGCACGATGCAGGTCGAGCTTCGGCGTCGAATCCCGCCGCCGGCCGCCTTTCTCTTCGCCGTCCTGCGGCGCTGCGGGCAACCCGAATCCCTTGACGACCGCAAAGATCGCGGGAATGACCACGAGGGTCAGCACCGTCGACGAAACCATGCCGCCGATCATCGGCACGGCAATGCGCTGCATGACCTCCGAGCCGGTCCCCGTGCTCCAGAGAATCGGCACCAGGCCCGCCATGATCGCGACGACCGTCATCATCTTGGGCCGCACCCGGTCCACCGCGCCGACCATGATCGCGTCGTACAGATCGGCGCGCGTGAAAGGCTCGCCCGTGGCCGCGCGTTCCGCCTTCAATTCGGCCATGGCCTGTTCGAGGTAGATCAGCATGACGACGCCAGTCTCGGCGGCGACGCCGGCCAACGCGATGAAGCCGACGGCGACCGCGACCGACATGTTGAATCCCAGCGACCACATCAACCAGATGCCGCCGACCAGCGAGAACGGCAGCGACAGCATCACGATGAGGGTGTCTGCCAGTTTCCGGAAATTCAGGTAGAGCAGCAGAAAGATGATCAGCAAGGTGACCGGTACGACGATCTTGAGCCGCGCCTCGGCGCGCTGCAGATACTCGAACTGTCCGCTCCAGGACACGTAATATCCCGGTGGAAACTTTACCTTCTGCGCGACCGCCTGCTGTGCCTCGGAGACGTAGCCGCCCAGATCACGACCGGTAATATCGACGTAGATGTAAACCGCGAGTTGACCGTTCTCGGTGCGAATCGACGTGGCGCCGCGGGTCAATTTCACGCTGGCGACCTGGCCGAGCGGGACGCTCCCGCCGGACGCCAACGGCACCTGGACATCGGTGCTGATCGTTTGCGGGCTGGAGCGCAACGCACGCGGATACCGAATATTGACGGAATAACGTTCCCGGCCTTCGACCGTCGTGGTGACCGTTTCACCGCCGAGTGCCGTCGAGATCACGTCCTGGATATCACTGATCGTCAGCCCGTAGCGGCCCAACGCCAAACGATCGGGGATGATCTCCAAATAGTATCCGCCGATCACGCGCTCGGCGTAAGCGCTTGAGGTACCCGGCACCGATCTGACCACCCCTTCGACTTCGCGGGCGATCTTCTCCATTTCCGCAAGATCCTTGCCGAAAATCTTGATCCCGACGGGCGTGCGGATTCCGGTCGACAGCATGTCGATGCGGGCGCGGATCGGCATCGTCCACGCATTCGACACGCCCGGAAACTGGAGCGCCTTGTCCATCTCGGCCTTGAGGCTGTCGATCGTTACGCCAGGCCGCCATTCCGACTTCGGCTTCAAATTGATGATGGTCTCGAACATTTCGGTCGGCGCCGGATCGGTCGCGGTCGAGGCGCGGCCCGCTTTGCCGTAGACCGATGCAACTTCGGGAAACGACTTGATGATGCGATCCTGGGTTTGCAAAAGCTCAGCAGCTTTGGTGATGGACAGCCCCGGCAGCGTCGTCGGCATGTACATCAAGGTGCCTTCATTGAGGCTCGGCATGAACTCGCTACCGAGTTGGCGGGCGGGCCAGATCGTCACCGCAAGCGCAACCAGCGCAAGCATGATCGTCAATGTCTTGGCGTTGAGAACCCACCGGATCACCGGTCGATAGACCCAGATCAGGAACCGGTTCACGGGATTCTTATGTTCCGAGATGATCCGCCCGCGGACGAAGACGACCATCAGGGCAGGCACCAACGTGATCGAGAGTAGGGCGGCCGCGGCCATCGAAAATGTCTTGGTGTAGGCGAGCGGCCCGAACATGCGTCCTTCCTGGTCCTCCAGGGTAAAGATCGGCAGGAACGCGACGGTGATCACCAGCAAACTGAAGAACAGCGCCGGTCCGACCTCGCTCGCCGCATCGATGAGGATTTGTGCCCGCGGCGTGCCGGGCTCCGCGCGCTCCAGGTGCTTGTGCGCATTTTCGATCATGACGATCGCCGCGTCGATCATGGCGCCGACCGCGATGGCGATGCCGCCAAGGCTCATGATGTTGGCGCCGAGTCCCATGAATTTCATGGCGGCGAAGGCCATCAGGATGCCGACGGGAAGCATCAGGATGGCGACGAGGGCACTGCGCAGGTGAAGCAGGAAGACAAAGCAAACCAAGGCAACGATGATGCTCTCTTCGAGCAGGGTACCCTTGAGTGTTTCGATGGCCGCTTTGATCAGTTCGGAGCGATCATAAACCGTGACGATGTCGACGCCCTTGGGCAGGCTTGAGGCAATCTCCGTAAGACGCGCCTTGACGTTGTCGATGACGGTGAGGGCGTTGGCGCCAAAGCGCTGCAGTGCGATGCCGCTGACGACCTCGCCGTCGCCGTTGAGTTCGGTAATTCCTCGCCGCTCGTCGGGACCGAGTTCGACGCGAGCAACGTCCCGCAATCGAAGCGGAGCCCCCGCGTCGGTCTTCAGCACGATATTTTCGATGTCTTCGATGCCTCTCAGATACCCGCGGCCGCGGACGACGAATTCAAACTCGGACAGTTCTACGGTGCGCCCGCCGACATCCATATTGCTGGCCCGAACGGCACTGCGGAGCTTGTCCAGGGAAATGCCCTGGGCGCGCAGTTTTTGCGGATCGACGACGATGTTGTACTGCTTGACGAAGCCGCCGACGCTGGCCACTTCCGCGACGCCTTCGGCTTTGGAAATGCCGTACCGGATGATCCAGTCCTGGACCGACCGCAGTTCGGCGAGGGTCATGTTCTTGGCCACGACGGCGTATTGATAGACCCAGCCCACGCCGGTTGCGTCGGGCCCAAGAGTGGGTGTCACGCCGTTAGGAAGCCGGCGCGCTACGGTGTTGAGATATTCCAGCACGCGACTTCGGGCCCAATAGGGGTCGGTGCCGTCCTCGAAGATAACGTAGACGAAGGACACGCCGAAAAACGAGAAGCCCCGCACCACCTTCGATTTCGGCACCGTCAGCATCGCCGTGGTCAACGGATAGGTCACTTGATCTTCGACGACCTGCGGCGCTTGCCCGGGATATTCGGTGTAGACGATCACCTGCACGTCGGAGAGGTCGGGGATGGCATCGAGCGGCAGGGTGCGCAGCGCATAGATGCCCGCCGCGATCGCGAACACTGTCCCGATCAGGACGAGCATCAGATTTCGCGCCGACCAGGCGATCAGGCGGGCGATCATTTCGATTTCTCTCCGTCTGTAAATGCCTGCAAGGCCGATTTCAGGTTGCTTTCGGCATCGATCAGGAAGTTGGCGGCAACGACAACGCGATCGCCTTCGCCGACGCCTTCGCGGATCTCAGTGTAGTCCTCGCCGTGCGTGCCGACCTTGACTTCACGCGGCTCGAAACGGCCTTCGCCTTTGTCGATGAAAACGATCTGCCGGGCTCCGGTATCGATCACCGCGCCGTTGGGTACCGCGACGACGGGCTTTTCCGCACCCGACGCGATTTCAACGTCGGCGAACATGTCGGGAAGAAGCACGTCGTCCGGATTGGGTAGTTCGATACGTACCTTGGTGGTGCGCGTCTCGGTGTTGACCTGGGGATAGATCAAGGCGACTGATCCCTTGAACTCCCGACCCGGCAGGCTCCGGACCCTGATCGTCGCAGCCGCGCCGATCTTTACGGCATCGATATCCTGTTCGGCGACGTCGGCGATGATCCAGATTACAGACGTGTCAGCCAACCGAAACAACACGTCGCCGGGCATCGCCCGCATGCCCTCGACGGCCGTTCGCTCCAGAATCACGCCGTCGCGCGGAGCCGTCCAGGTAATGGTCAGCGGGACCGTTTTGGTGCGATCGATCTCGGCGATTACGTCGGCGGGCACGGCCAGGTTTTCGAGTCGCCGCCGCGCGCCCTCGATCAGTTGCTTGCGTCCCGCGAGATTGGCAGTTCCAGCGCTGTCCCCGACGATGGAGAGATATTGGGCGCCGGCGGATGCCACATCCGGGGAATAAAGCTTCAGAAGGGGCTGTCCCTTGGTGACATGATCGCCTGTCGTGACGTTCTCGACGCTTTCGATGAATGACTGGGCTCGCAGCGAGATTACCGCCACGCGCCGCTCATCGAGCTTGATCGTTCCGGGCGCGCGGATGGGCCGCGTCACGGTGCGCAGAGCGGCGGGCTCGGAGCGCACGCCGGTGCGCTGCAATTTGCCTGGTGAAATCTGGATTGTGGAGGCGTCGTTCTGGCCTTCATAGACGGGGATGTAGTCCATCCCCATCGAGTCCTTCTTCGGAACGGGAGAGGTGTCAGGGAGACCCATCGGATTGCGATAGAAGAGAATACGCTTGGCCCCGGAGTTTGCGTCCTGGGTCGGCGTTGCAGCTTCGACGGGCTTGGCGGGCTGGGATCCGAGGAGGGCTGCGACACGAAGCGGGACCCAGCCAGGCAACGTTTGGTTAGAGTGGCCGAGTCGATAGCCAACTCCCAGCATTGCGACGAGTGCGCTTGTAGCAAACGCAACGAGCACGATCCGTTTCGCGGTCGATCTTCCGGTTTGGGCGCGGGGCCTCACGTATCCATCCTCGAATGGACGGTGTTCGGTCAACTTATCCATCAGTAGTGTACCCCTTGCACTGCTGCGGAATGCCGCAACTGAACCTGATTGCGTCTTTCCGGCAGAAACGATGTCAGCCCGGGAAGCGATCGCAAGCGGGTCGCCCGTTTCTGGCGATCCCTCCGTACCCGACCGCAAGCGGGTCGCCCGTTTCTGGCGATCCCTCCGTACCCGACCGAGCCGTGCTCGGCCGGGCACATCAGTCCACCGGTCGAAGATCGTACAAACGAACCACCGATTAGATCGCACCGGACACCGGACCGGTTACAGGCTCACGGCGATGTGAAAGACCCACTTGAATGGTCATTCGATGCCCCGAAAGCCGATTGATGCCGAGGCCGAACGATTCATGGACGCCTTTCCGAATGCAAAGTTCATCGATTGGCATGATGATCGGACGGCGGCTGTTTCAGCCGTGACGGTCTTTTTGCTTCGGTGCATCTTGCTTGTCGTGACGCTCGTTGCTGGCCTTCATCATTTGATTGCAGCTTTCCATCATCTGCTGCATTTGGCTCATCATGCCCATCATTCCCTGCATGCCTTGTGAGCCGTTGCCCATCATGGGTT
>CALRXG020000411.1:0-7009 GCA_943372075.1 Bordetella parapertussis
CCGCCTTCTGCGAGTCGTAGAAGCCGTCATCGTCGGCATGCCAGACGTCGATCTCGGCACCGGCGAGCGGCTTGCCGGCAAGGTCGGTGACGCGGCTCTCCACGAACATCACTTCGCCGCCGATCCCGTCAGAGATGCTGGCGCCGTGCGGCGTGACGCGGTGCTCGCCGACATAGAACGGGCCGAGCACCGTGGTCTCGGTCGCGCCCTCGCGCTCGCGGTGATTGACCGCATCGACCAGCATCGAGACGCCGAGCACGTCGGACAGCAGGATGAATTCCTGGCGCAGCGGCGTGCAGGTCTGGCCGGTGCGGGTCAGGAACTCGATCGCCTGATTCCATTCCTCGAAGGTAAGCTCGGTACGGCGCACCAGATCGTGCAACGACTTCACCGTCTCCTCGATGAGGAATTTCAGCCGCGCGTTCGGCGTGCTGGCAAAGCTGGTGATCACTTCGTCGGTGAGGTCATGCTCGTTGAAATTGGCCATCATGTTGTCCCTTGATCTTGAGGTGTCAGTGCCGTGCGGGCGCGTCGCCGCGCCATGCCGCCGCGATCAGGTCCTGGATCGCGACCCGCTCCACAGGTCTTGGATTGGCATAGGGGTTGCGCACCGCCATCTCGGCGGCGCGCGCGATGCCGTCCTCGGGCATGCCGATGTCGGCCAGCCGGCGCGGCAGCGCGAGCCGCTGCGCGAGGTCGAACAGGCCTTGCGGCGCATCCGCCGTACTCAGCGCGCGCGCAATCCGGGTCATCGCCTCGGGCGCGGCAGCGGCGTTGTAGCCGGCCGCATGTGGCAGCACGATCGCATGGGTTTCCGCATGCGGCAGGTTGAACATGCCGCCCAGCACGTGGCAGAGCTTGTGGTGCAGCGACATCCCGACCGCGCCGAGGCAGACGCCGCACAGCCAGGCGCCGTAGAGCGCATCGCGCCGCGCGCCGGCATCGGCAGGCTCGGCCACGATGCGCGGCAGCGCGCGGGCGAGCGCGGCGATGCCGTCTTCCGCCATCAGCGAGGTCAGCGGATTGGCGTCCGGCGCATAGAGCGCCTCGACTGCGTGGGCGATCGCATTCAACCCGCTGGCAGCGGAGACATGCGGCGGCAGGCTGACGGTGAGGTCGACGTCGTAGATGACGGCGTCCGGCACCAGATCCTGGGAATGCTGCGTGGTCTTGATGCCGTTGTTGGTTTCACCGAGGATCGGGGTCATCTCCGAGCCGGCATAGGTGGTCGGGACAGCGAGATGCGGCAGGCCGGTGCGCAGCGACAACGCCTTGCCGAGCCCAACCGTCGAGCCCCCGCCGATCGCGACCAGCCCGTCGATGTCGCGGGATTCCACGATGCGAAGCGCTTCGTTGGTGATTTCGACCGGCGTATGCATGCGCGCGCCGGCAAACAGCCCTGCGAGCCGGTTGCCGAGGCCTGCGCCGAGCCGGTGTCCGAGGTCCTGCTGCTCGGGCGTGGTCAGCACCAGCGCCCGCTTGATGCCCAGGCGCTCCGCCTCCTCGCCGAGCCGCGCCGAGGTGCCGGCGCCGAACAGCACGCGATATTGCTGCGAGCAATAGGCGAACGTGCCGCGGCCGGCATCTCCAGCCGCCGCGATCGGCGGGCGTACGGCATCGGACGCTGCGATGCTCATGGCATTTCTCCCAGCCGGCGGACCGGCACATCTCGTTTTGTTGGGAGAAAGCTAGCGGCGGGCGGCGGTCGCGGGCCTGCACGAAACCGGTGAGAATCTGCACAAAACCGGAAAAATCGTCAGTGGGGATACGGCGAGGCAGCGCCCTCACCGTCCCGGCTCGCAGCGTGCTAAAGCGGGATGAGTTTCGGCTGAATCGGCTTGGTGCGGTCTTGCCTCACCTCTCCCCGCCGGGGAGAGGTCGGATTGCGAAGCAATCCGGGTGAGGGCTCTTGCTCTCTCGATAGACCGTAACCCCTCACCCGATTTGCTGCGCACAACGACCTCTCCCAAGGGAGAGGTGAACCTCCGACGCCGTTCCAGCTCAACCCAATCTCATGAGGCTTTAGTGGCTGCGCCGGTATCGCCCCGGCGTCACGCCGGTGAAGCGGCGGAACATGCGCGTGAAATGCTCCTGGTGGGAGAAGCCGCAAGCCAGTGCGATGTCGGCGAGGCTCTGCGTCTCGTCGGCGAGCAGCGCCCTGGCGCGCTCGATGCGCAGATTGAGCACGTATTGGTAGGGCGAGATGCCGCTGGTGGCCTTGAACAGGCGCACGAAATACTCGGTGCTGCGGCCGCACAGTTCCGCCAGTTGGTCGAGCCGGATATCGGTCTCGAGATGGGCGTCGACGAACTCGCGGATGCGCGCCATCTGCCTGACGCTGAGCAGGTTCGGATGCTTGCCGGCCTCGACGCTCGGCTTGTGGAAATTGATCGCGACAAAGCGGTTGGCGATCGCCTGCGCGATCGGATCGACGAACAGCGACGAGGCCGGCAGGCCGCTGGTGATGGTCTCGCCGATCGCCGCGGCGAGATGCTCCAGCACCGCATCCTGATCGCCGAGCATCGGGGCCAGCCCGCCTACCTGGCCGGACGCCCCCTCCCGACCCGCGAACAGATCGGAGCGCAGATAGATGTGGGTGGATTCCAGCGCCTCACGCAGCACCACGTTGCAGGTGTGCCCCGCCGGCAGGAAGAACACGCCGCCGCGCGGGATCTGCCGGGCCACCGACTTGCCATCCATCACATAGGTGATCTCGACCGGACCGCCCCGATGCAGCACCATGAGGTTATCGGAGAGTGCGTGGAAATGCCCGTCAAACGGCCGCTCGCGCTGCACCGACGCGAATGCCGACGACCAGCCGAGCCCTTCGCTCGAGCCGCGGAAATCAGCCTGGAAGCGGTTCAGGATCCCGTGTGTCTCCTGCACCCCAAAATTCGACGTCGCCTGCATCCGACAGACCAAGGGCTCGAAGCTTCGGTTGCCTTTGAGTGAAACCCAACGGCTCCTGATTTTCAACACCGGGTCACGTTCACGGCAGCCTTGCTGCGCCGCAATAGCGCCGCCGGGCTATTCCTTGGCCGCGATCCAGATCACGTGGCGGACGCCGCGGCCGCGGCCGGTGGCTCGGACGGCGATTTCATTGACCGCGAACCCCGCGCGGGAGAGGGATTTCGGGAACTTGGCATTCGGGCCGGAGGACCAGACGGCGAGCACTCCGCCGCGCCGCAGGGCATTGTGCGCGAGCTTGAGCCCGGAGACGTCGTACAACGCGTCATTGGCCTTGCGGGTCAGGCCCTCGGGGCCGTTATCGACATCGAGCAGGATGGCATCGAAGGTGCGCGGATGACGCTCGATCACATCGGCGACATCCACCTCCTCGATGCGCACGCGCGGATCGCTCAGGCTGTCGCCGAAGATCGCGGCCATCGGACCTCGCGCCCAGGCGACGACCGCCGGCACCAGTTCGGACACCGTGATGGTCGCTTCAGGTCCGAGCACTTTGAGCGCTGCCCGCAGCGTGAAGCCCATGCCGAGGCCGCCGATCAGAAAATGCGGCCGTTCGACCTTCTCGATCTTCTTCGCCGCGAGTGTCGCCAGCGCCTCTTCCGAGCCCGACAGGCGGCTGTTCATCAGCTCGTTGGTGCCGAGCATGATCGAGAATTCGCGGCCCCGCCGCATCAGGCGCAGTTCACCTTCAGTGCCGGGAATGCGCGCGGTGTCGATCTTCTCCCAAGGAATCATGCCGCGGCTTCTAGCACGGTCGGTGCTTGCAAAGCATCCGGCTACCAAGGGGGAACTACCCACCGGCCCAGACGTCGAGCACGTAGCGGTTCCTGGTTCCCATCTCCTCGATCCAGCGCGTGGCCGCCTCGGCATCGGCGCCGCTGCGCTCGCGATAGATCGAGATCAAGGTCGCCTTGACGTCCGGCTCCATCTTGCCGCCATCGCCGCAGACATAGATGATCGCGCCCTTGTCGATCAGCTCCCAGACCCGATCCTTCTGCGCGGCGACGAGATGCTGCACATAGGTCTTCGGCCCGTCGGCGCGCGAGAACGCGGTGTGGAGCTCGGCGACGCCATCGGCCGCGAACGCCTTCAACTCGTCCGCATAGATGAAATCCTGCTCCGGATGACGGCAGCCGAAGAATAGCATCGCAGGGCCGAGTGTCGCACCCTGCGCTTTGCGCGCGGCGCGCTCCTGCAGGAAGCCGCGGAACGGCGCGAGCCCGGTGCCCGGCCCGATCATGATGATCGGCACGGCATTGTCGTCCGGCAGGCGGAAGCCGGTCTTGGTCTCCTTGATGGTGGCGTGGACGGTGTCGCCGGCGCGGCGGCGCGCCAGGTAGTTCGAGCAGACCCCCCTGTAGATGCCGTGGCCCGAGCTCGCAGGTGCCTCGACCACGCCGACGGTGACGCTGCAGCGCTGCGCCTCGCCGGCCGGAGACGACGAGATCGAGTAATAGCGCGGCGCCAGCAGCGACAGCATTTCGAGATAGAGATGGAATGGCAGCTCGCAGGCCGGATATTCCTCGAGCAGGTCGAACACCGATTTGCGCCTGGCCAGCACCTCGGTGCGATAGCGCTCGGCCGAGGCGTCGTCGTCGCCGACATAGGCCATCAGCTTCGGCTTGGTCACCGGGCAGCGGGTGTGCTCGGCCATGATCTGGATCTGCTTGCGGGTCGCGACCTGCTGCAGCTCGACGAACTCGGTGAGCAGCCGGCCGACCGACACCGCGTTGCCCACAGGCAGTTGCGCGCGGCGGCCTTCGGAGACCTGCAAACGGATCTGGTCGGCGGGCAGGAAGCCGAACCGGCGCGCGACGGAATCGACCAGGTTCGGATCGTTGCGCGGCACCACGCTGAGATGATCGCCGACACGATATTTCAAGGTAGCCGGCAGCTCGACCTCGATATGCCGGGTCGAGCGCTCCGATGGATGGGCGCCGTCCTTGGTCTGCAGCTCGTTGTTGGCGAGCACCTTCATCTGAACCGCGCCGCCCTGCGTCACGATGGTGTTGACCGCGCCCTGCGCCACCGGCTCGATCGCGTAGAGCGGCTCGTCCTCGGCGGTGCGGGTGAAATTCCAGTCGATGCCGAATTCCTTGGTCGCGACCTTCGCGGCTTCCGGGAACCATTTCTGGAACTGGCCGTCGAGATCGCTGCGCGCATCGCCCTCGCCGCGCGGATAGACCGCGCGCGCACCGTGCTTGGTCAGCTGCTCGTCGATGAAGCGCGGCACCGACTGGTAGGTCGCCGCCCAATCGCTGTTGCCGCAGCCGAACACGGCGTAGCGCACCTTGGAAAAGGCGTCCTTCGGCAGTTCGCTTTCGAGCCATTTGACGAATTGCGTCGCGTTGTCCGGCGCCGCGCCATTGTAGGAGGCGCAGATGATCAGCACGCCGCCCTCCTCCGGCAGCTTGCCGACATAGTCGTCCAGCGGGCCAAGCCGCGTCGCGAAGCCGTTGATCTCTGAGAGATCGGCCATGCGGGTCGCCAGTTCCTCGGCCGAGCCGAGGTTGGAGCCGTAGAGCACGAGCATCGGCGTGTTGTGCCCCGGGCGCGTGGTCGGCGCGCGCGGCGCCTTCGGCGCCGCCGCAACCGCGCCCGTGCTGCCGGCGAACGCGCCGCGATCCCTGTCGTCACGCGGCCGCACCTTGATCCTGAAGCCGTCGGGCTTGACGGTCAGCGTCTCCTTCAGATGCATCTGGTAGCGATGCACGTCGAGCAGCTTGAAGCGTTGCAGGATCATCCCGATCGCAAGCGCCGCCTCGTGCATGGCAAAGCCACGGCCGATGCAGGCGCGCTGGCCGTTGCCGAACGGTTTCCAGGCATTGATCGGGCGCTTGGCTTCGGCTTCGCGGCTGAAATTCTCGGGATCGAATACGTCGGGGTTCGGCCCCCAGACCGAAGGATCGCGGTGCAGCGCCATCACCAGGATGGTGATGAACGTATTCTTCTTCAGCTTGTATTTGCCGCCGATCGTCTCGTCGTTGAGCGGCGCGATGCCATAGGCCGGCGCCGGCGGCCATAGCCGCAGCGCCTCCTTCAGGCATTGGGTGATGTAGGTGAGCTGCGTCACCTGCTGATAGGTCGGCCGCGCATCGACGTCCGGGCCGAGGACACGGTCGACTTCCTCATAGGCCTTCTTCAGCACCTCGGGATGCTTCAGCAGCGCATAGATCGTGCACGACAGCAGGCCGGAGGTAGTCTCGTGGCCGGCGATCAAAAACGTGTTGATCTGGTAGCGGATGTTGACGTCGTCCAGCTGCTCGCCGGTGGCGCGGTCGACGCCGGTCATCATTGCCGCCAGCATGTCCTTCTTGTCGTCGGTCGCAGCGGTATTGCCGCGCCGCTCCGCGATGATCTCGTCGACCATCTTGTTCATGAAGGCGACGTCGTCGGTCAGCGTCTTGCGGCGCTTCTGCATCCACAGGCCTTCGAGCGGCAGGCCGCGGGTCATCATGATGGTCTCGAGCGAGCGCACCAGCGATTCCACGAAAGGATGGTAGTCGCGGCGGTAGAATGAATTGAACCGGTAATCGAAACCGCAGAGCCCAATGGTGTCGAGGGTCAGCGCGGTCATGTCGTGGACGACCTCGATCTCCTCGTCGGCGTTGAGGCGCTCCCATTTCTTGACCAGCTGTTCGGCGATATCGACCATGCTCGGGTGATACGATTGCATGGCGCGATTGCCGAACGGCTGCATCAGAATGTTGTGTGCCTTGCTCCAGTTCGGCTCCTTGGTGTCGGCGGTGAACAGCCCGTCGCCGCCGACCGCACGCACCCGGCGCAGCGAGCCGCGCACCGCCTTGTCGAAACGCTTCTCGTCGGAAAGTTCATCGACCAGATCGTGGCCCGACACGATCACGATCGGAGCGCCCATCATGTCGAGCCAGAAGATCGGCCCGAACTCCTTGGACAGCTTCACCAGATGCTGTACCGGCGCGGTCGAATCCAGCGACAGCATGTTGCCGACCACCGGCTTCGTCGGCGGATGCGGGATCGGACTCAGTCTGTTGCCGGACGCCATATCGAGATTGCCCCCTGT
>CALRXG020000412.1:0-6991 GCA_943372075.1 Bordetella parapertussis
GTCCGTCTTGACGTCGCTCTTGGCGTCGCTCTTGGCATCAGCCGCGGGCGCGCCGGCTATCGGATCGGCAATCGAGCTCATCAAACACCATACCGGCGGGGATTCTCCACGCGCCGCGCTGAGGTGATCATATCGGGCCGCCCCGGGCCGACAAAGCACCGCGTGCGGCGACATGCGGCCGCGCTTTAGAGCGGAACTATGTTGAATCCGCGATGAACGCCCAGGATGAATGCCCAGACGACGCCTCGCTTTGCACAGCCCCGGCAGGCGATTGGTTCCGGCGGATCATTTGGCTATGATGGCAGCCTGTTCGAGCATGATCCGGCCGGCCAAGGCTTGCCGGATCACGCGCCGAGAGCACTGGATTGAGCCGCATGTACCGCGCCGTTACCCGCCAGATCGAAGTCACCGTCGAGCCGAATTTCATGCCGGATCGCTCGTCGGTCGAGCGGCGCGAATATTTCTGGTCCTACACGATCGTGATCACCAATTCGGGGCCGGAAACGGTGCAGCTGCGCACCCGGCACTGGATCATCACCGACGCCACCGGGCGTCGCCAGGAGGTGCGCGGCGCCGGCGTGGTCGGCGAGCAGCCGGTGCTCGCGCCGGGCGCGCGCTATCAATATACGAGCGGCGTGCCGCTGCCGACCGCATCCGGCTTCATGACCGGCAGCTATCAGATGGTCACCGAAGCCGGCGAGCGCTTCGACATCGACGTGCCGACATTCTCGCTGGACAGCCCGAGCCCGGACGGGAAGCGGGTGTTGAACTGACGCGCTTCCGCGCGCGCCGCTATTGCTCGACGCCGGCTTCCTGCGGCGTGAATTCGTAGACCGACGAGCAGAACTCGCAGGTCACGACGACCTTGCCGTCCTTGACCATCTCGGCGCGATCGTTCGGCGCAAAACTCTTCAGCATTGCCGACACCGCATCGCGCGAGCAGGAGCACTGCGCGCGCAGCGGTTGCGGGGTGAAGACGCGGACGCCGCGCTCGTGGAACAGGCGGTACAGCAGCCGCTCGCCGGAGAGATCGGGATCGATCAGCTCGACATCCTCGACGGTGGAGACCAGCGACTGGCCCTCGACCCAGGCATCGTCATCCGGCACCGAATGCGTCGCGGTGCCTTCCGGCGCGTCGCCGGGATGCAGATCGGCCTGCTTGGCGCGTTCCGGCGCCTTGGGCAGGAATTGCAGCAGGATGCCGCCGGCGCGCCAGTGCAGCTTGCCGCCTTCGCCGCCGCGCATCTCTTCGCCGACCGCGAGCCGCACCCGCGTCGGGATCTGCTCGGAACGCAGGAAATATTCGTGCGCCGCCTCTTCCAGGCCGCCGCCCTCGAGCGCGACCAGGCCCTGATAGCGGCTGGTGTTGGAGCCCTGGTCGATCGTCATCGCAAGGTGGCCCTTGCCGAGCAGCTCGCCCGAGGTCTGGCCAGGCTTGAGCTGCGCCGCATCGTAGCGCGCATAGGCGCGCAGCCGGTCGGGCGCCTGGAAATCGACGATCAGGAGCGAGACCGGACCATCGGTCCGGGTCTGCAGGATGAAGCGGCCCTCGAACTTGACCGACGAGCCGAGCAGCGTGGTCAGCACGATGGCCTCGCCGAGCAGCTTGCCGACGGCCGGCGGATAATCGTGCTTGTGCAGGATCTCGTCGAGCGCGGGGCCGAGCCGGGTCAGCCGGCCGCGCAGATCGAGCGCGCCGACCTCGAAGCCGAGCACGGCATCGTCGACAGGAACCGCCGACGGCGCGCGAACCGGCGCCTCGGCTGTGATTTTGATGTCGGGGGATTGTGAAACCATGGCGCTCTATCTGGGGTCTCGGACCATGAAATAAAGGGGTTCAGCATACCGAGGATCGACGTCGTCCCTGCGAAAGCAGGGACCCATAACCACAGGATTTTGCCGTGACACAAGGCGTCTCCCCCTGTGCCTTTTTCGCAGGCCGCGGCGTATAGGTCCCTGCTTTCGCAGGGACGACAGCGTTGAAGCGGCGCTACGCGACTTCGTTAAAGCACCAGGCCAGAATGCCCTTCTGCGCATGCAGCCGGTTTTCGGCCTCGTCGAACACAACGGATTGCGGGCCGTCGATCACCTCGTCGGTGACCTCCTCGCCGCGATGCGCGGGCAGGCAGTGCATGAACAGCGCGTCCGGCTTGGCGAGCGACATCAGCTTGGCATTGACCTGATAGGGCCGCAGCACGTTATGACGATGCTCGCCCTCCTTGTCGCCCATCGACACCCAGGTGTCGGTGACGACGCAGTCGGCGCCGCGCACGGCGGCTTCCGGATCGGTACCGAGCATGATCGGCGCGCCGGTCGCCTTGATCCAGTCGCGCATCGGTTTTTTCGGCGACAGCTCCGGAGGGGTCGCGATATTGAGCTGGAACTTGAACCGCTCGGCGGCGTGCGCCCAGGAGGCCAACACGTTGTTGTCGTCGCCGGTCCAGGCCACCGTCTTGCCCTCGATCGAGCCGCGGTTTTCCTCGTAGGTCATGAGGTCGGCCATCACCTGGCAGGGATGCGAGCGCCGGGTCAGGCCGTTGATGACGGGAACGGTGGCGTGCGCCGCGAGCTCGAGCAGCGCGTCATGGTTGAGAATGCGGATCATGATCGCATCGACATAACGCGACAGCACCCGCGCGGTATCGGCGATGGTCTCGCCGCGACCGAGCTGCATCTCGGTGCCGGTCAGCATGATCGATTCACCGCCGAGCTGGCGCATGCCGACGTCGAACGACACCCGGGTGCGGGTCGACGGGCGCTCGAAGATCATCGCCAGCGTCTTGCCCTCGAGCGGCTTCCTGGCCTTCTCATGCGCCTTCAGCCTGGCCTTCATGGCGGCGCCGGCAGACAGCATATTGCGCAGCTCGCCGAGCGGCAGCTCGTTGATATCGAGGAAGTGTCGGACCGGCTTGCTCATTATCCGGCCGCCTTCTTCGGCTGTGCCGCCGATAACGTCGCGCAGGCGCGCTCGAGCGAGGCGATCGACTGGTCGATCTCGGCCTCGGTCACGATCAGAGGTGCGAGGAACCGCACCACATTGTCACCGGCGCCGACGGTGAGCAGCTTTTCGTTGCGCAGCGCGGCGATCAGATCGCCCGACGGCAGCACGGCCTTGACGCCGATCAGGAGGCCCTCGCCGCGCACGTCCGCCAGCACGGTGGGATAGCGATCGACGACGGAAGCGAGCTTCTGCTTCAGCAGCAGCGACATCTTCTGCACGTGATCGAAGAAGCCGGGCTTCAACATGACGTCGAGCACTGCATTCGCCGCCGCGACCGCCAGCGGATTGCCGCCGAAGGTCGAGCCATGCGAGCCGGGCGCCATGCCCTCAGCGGCCTTCGCCGTGGCCAGCACCGCACCGATCGGGAAGCCGCCGCCGAGCGCCTTGGCCAGCGACATCACGTCCGGCGTGACGCCGACGCGCTTGTAGGCGAACAGGTCGCCGGTACGGCCCATGCCGGTCTGCACCTCGTCGAAGGCGAGCAGCAGGCCGTGCTCGTCGCACAGCGCACGCAGCGCCTTGAAGAACGCCTGCGGCGCCGAGCGCACGCCGCCCTCGCCCTGCACCGGCTCGATCAGGATGCCGGCGGTGTGCGGGCCGATCGCCTTCTTCACCGCCTCGATGTCGCCATGCGGCACCTGGTCGAAGCCGTCCATCGGCGGGCCGAAGCCTTCGAGATATTTCGCCGAGCCGGTCGCGGCCAGCGTGCCCAGCGTGCGGCCATGGAAGGCGCCCTCGAAGGTGATGATGCGGTAGCGCTCCGGGTGGCCCTTGGAGAAGTGATAGTGACGAACCAGCTTGATCACGCCTTCCATCGCTTCCGCGCCGGAATTGCAGAAGAACACGAAGTCGGCAAAGCTCTGCTCGCACAGCCGCGCGGCCAGCTTCTCGCCGTCCGGGCTCTTGAACAGGTTCGACATGTGCCAGAGCCTGGTCGCCTGTTCCTGCAGCGCCTTGACCAGGTGCGGATGCGCATGCCCGAGCGCGTTCACCGCGACACCCGAGGTGAAATCGAGATAACGGTCGCCATTGGTTGCGATCAGCCAGGCGCCCTCACCGCGCTCGAAGCCGAGATCGACCCTGGCGAAGACAGGAAGCAGATGCGACGGGGCGCTGTTGGTCATGGCGTTCACTGCCGGTTAGAGGCCGACAATTGCCGCGCGCCTTGACGCCAGCGCAGCAACGGCCGGCTTCGGAAAACAAAACGGCCGCCTTTGCGGGCGGCACGTAGCAACATTCTATGCTGCGGCGGGTCCGTGTCAATCGCCAGCAAACGGCCTTTGCCGGGCTTCCGTCCGTGCGAAACGAGCGCAATCCGGAGCATTCCGGTGCGGTGGAAAAGCCTCATTGCAATGCTTAACTGTGTGGGAACATGTGGACGCACAGCCGCGGACTCTTGCGCCAGAGTCACGCCATATTGTAGCGTTTGGGCTGTCGGGTACGACATCTCGTGCGGCAGTACTGGACCCTCTAAGTAGCCTTTGTGTCTCGCGTAAACGTTCGGGCGCAACACCGTGCCCGGCGAGGGCTAAGGGATTCTGGCCGCAGGGATATTTGTCCAGATTTGGCTCGCAGCGCCGCTCCAATGACTGGCCGGCGCCATGCGAAAGGAAGAATGCGATGACGGTATTGACCTGGTCCGACGATCGCGTCGAGCAGCTGAAGAAGCTCTGGGAGTCCGGCCTTTCGGCCAGCCAGATCGCAGCGGAACTTGGCAATGTGACGCGAAACGCCGTGATCGGCAAAGTGCATCGGCTCGGCCTCTCCGGCCGTGCCAAGGCACCCTCGACCGCCGCGCCGCGGCAGCGCAAGGCGCGTCCCGCCCAGCACATGATGCGGGTGACGCGCCCGGTCTCGCGCGGCAATACCGCGCTCGCCCACGCCTTCGAGGTCGAAATGGAGCCCGATCCGATCTCCTACGACAACGTGGTGCCGATGAGCCAGCGGCTGTCGCTGATCGAGCTCAACGAGGCCACCTGCCACTGGCCGGTCGGCGACCCCTCGAGCCCGGAATTCTTCTTCTGCGGCGGCAAGGCGCTCGCCGGCCTGCCCTATTGCGCGCACCACTCGCGCATCGCCTACCAGCCCGCCGGCGATCGCCGCCGGCCATCCGCGAAACCGCAGATCAAGTAAGCGCTCGGGAAACCACGGAAGACTTCAAAAACAAATCCCCGCGAAAGCGGGGATTTTTTGTGCCACGGCCGCTTCACCGTCATTGCGAGGAGCGTAGGCGACGAAGCAATCCATCGTTCCGCATCTGCCGCGCCATGGATTGCTTCGCTTCGCTCGCAATGACGATGGTGTGACGCTCGCGCACACCTATGGCCGTTACGGCTGCGGCTCGGCCTTGGCAAAGCGGTCGTCGAGCGCATAGCCGGCGCCGCGCACGGTGCGGATCGGATCCTGCTCGCGGCCCGGATTGAGCAGCTTGCGCAGGCGGCCGATATGGACGTCGACGGTGCGCTCATCGATATAGATGTCGCGGCCCCAGACGCTGTCGAGCAGCTGCTCGCGGCTGAACACCCGGCCGGGATGCTCGAGGAAGAATTCGAGCAGGCGATACTCGGTCGGTCCGAGATCGATCGGACGGCCCGAGCGCGCCACGCGGCGCTTCTCGCGATCGAGCTCGATGTCGCCGTAGGTCAGCACGGTCGCAAGCCGCTCGGGGCTGGCGCGGCGCAGCAGACCTTTCACGCGTGCCAGCAGTTCGGGCACCGAGAACGGCTTGACGATGTAATCGTCGGCGCCGGTGGCCAGCCCGCGCACCCGCTCGCTCTCCTCGCCGCGCGCGGTCAGCATGATGATCGGAAGCTGCTTGGTCTCGGGCCGCGCCCGCAGACGGCGGCACAGCTCGATGCCGGACAGGCCCGGCAGCATCCAGTCGAGCACCACGAGGTCGGGAACGCGCTCCTTCAGGCGGGTGTCGGCATCATCGCCGCGCCCGACGGTTTCGACATCGTAGCCTTCCGCATCGAGGTTGTAGCGCAACAACGTCGTCAGCGCTTCCTCGTCTTCGACTACCAGAATGCGTGCGCTCATCGGTCTAAGTTCTCTCTCTGTGGTGATCCGTTGCCCAGACGCCAACCGAAACGCTTACTTCCTTCAGCAAGGCCCCCGCGCAAACGATCTGTCGCGAGGACAATCCGGTTCCGCTGTCGCGGATCATGCCCTAGTTGCCCGGCACCGTGGTGGCAAAGTTGGTCATGTCGCCCTTCGGCCGCTTGTCGGTGATCTGCTGGCCCTCGATCATGTAGAACACGGTCTCGGCGATGTTGGTGGCGTGATCGCCGATCCGCTCGATGTTCTTGGCGCAGAACATCAGATGGATGCAGAACGAGATGTTGCGCGGGTCCTCCATCATGTAGGTCAGCAGTTCGCGGAACAGCGAGGTGCAGATCGCATCGACCTCCTCGTCGCCCTTCCACACGTTCATCGCCGCCGGCAGGTCGTGTGCCGCGTAGGCGTCGAGCACCGACTTGACCTGCGACAGCACGAGATCGGTCATGTGCTCGAGGCCGCGGATCAGCTTCAGCGGCTGGAAATCGCTCTCCAGCGCCGCGACGCGCTTGCCCATGTTCTTGGCGAGATCGCCGATCCGCTCGAGATCGGTCGCCACGCGCATCGCGCTGACGATTTCACGCAGGTCGATCGCCATCGGCTGGCGGCGGGCGATCGTCAGCACCGCGCGCTCTTCGATGACGCGCTGCAGATTGTCGATTTCGATGTCGGCGGCGACCACGCGCTTGCCGAGCGCGACATCGCGACGGATCAACGCATCGACCGACTCGGTGATCATCCGCTCGACGAGGCCGCCCATCTCGGCGACCAGGCGAGTCAATTCCTGCAGGTCGCTGTCGAATGCCTTGGCGGTATGTTCAGAGGCCATCGCTTGTCTCCCCTCGATCATGATCCCTTGATCATGATCTCGTGTCCATATTTCAGCATGATCCGATCGGAAAACCGGTTCCCACTTTTCCGGATCATGCTCTA
>CALRXG020000413.1:0-6987 GCA_943372075.1 Bordetella parapertussis
CGCGGCGGCCGACCGCGTGGCCGACCCGCACGGTGGCCGCCATGCTGACGCCGAACGGCACCATGAACAGGATCGCCGCGATCTGCAGCGCGATCTGGTGGGCGGCGAGCGCTGTGGTGCTGATCAGCCCCATCAACAGGCCGGCGGCGCCGAACAGGCCGTATTCCAGCAGGAAGGCGATCGAGATCGGCGCGCCGACCGCGACGAGCTTGCCCATCAGCGGCCAGTCGATGCGCCAGACGCGGCTGAACACGTGATACTTGCGGAACGGGCGGCGACGCGCCGCGAACCACACGCCGGCAAGGAAGGTGCCGAGATTGACGATCGTGGTCGCAAGGCCGGCGCCGAACATGCCGAGCTCGGGCATGCCCCATTTGCCGTAGAGCAACAGGTAGACCATCAGCCCGTTAGCCGGGATCGCCGCGAGCGTGATCCACAGCACCGGCTCCGGCCGGTTCACCGCGCTCATGAAGCCGCGGATCGCGATGAACCACAGCGCCGGCAGGATGCCCCAGGCGAGTCCGAACAGATACTGCTGCGCCAGATGCGCGGTGGCCTGGGTCTGGCCGAGCGCGAGCAGGATGCGCTCGCCGTGAAACGGCAGCGCCATCAGCGGCAGCACCATGATGAAGGCGGCCCACAGCCCGACCCGCAGCGCGCGCCGCATCACCCGCGGGTCGCGCGCGCCGAACGCCTGCGCGGCCAATGGCGAGACCGCGGACATCATGCCCATGCCGATCGTGAAGCTGACGAAATACACGGTATGCGCCAGCGCCGCCGCGGCGACGTTCTCGCTGCCGAGCCGGCCGATGAAGGCGAGATCGGTCGTCATCATCGCGATCTGCCCGAGCTGCGTCAGCGCGAGCGGCACCGCGAGCTTCAGCGTTTCCGCGAGCTCGGCCGTGAGCAGCTTGCGAGAGGGGACGACGGCCGCGCGCGACGCGGCCGGGTCGATCTTGTCGATGCAGGTCATGACGGCAGGCTTAGCACGATAAAGCCGCCAGAAGGATGGCCGAACTGCCGCAGGAGACTACGATCGCGCGGGAATCCGCTTGATCTTGGCGCCGAGCGCATTGAGGCGTTCGTCGATCCGCTCATAGCCGCGCTCGATCTGGTCGGCGTTGTTGATGGTGGAGGTGCCGTTGGCGCACACCGCGGCGAGCAGCATCGCCATACCGGCGCGGATGTCGGGCGAATTCATCGGCGCGCCGCGCAGCCGGCTCGGGCCGGCCACGATCGCGCGGTGCGGATCGCACAGCACGATGCGGCCACCCATCGCGATCAGATTGTCGACGAAGAACATCCGGGACTCGAACATCTTCTCGTGCATCAGGATGACGCCGTCGCACTGCGTTGCGGTGACGATCGCGATCGACATCAGGTCGGCGGGAAAGGCCGGCCAGGGCTGGTCCTCGAGCTTCGGCACGTGACCGCCGAAATCGTCGTGGATCTTCATGGTCTGGTTCGACGGCACGACGAGATCGTCGCCCTCGACGCCGCAGACGATGCCGAGCCGCTCAAAGCCCATCCGGATCGAGCGCAGATGCTCGACGCCGGCCCGCGCGATGCGCAACGGCGATCGGGTCACCGCGGCCAGCCCGATCAGCGATCCGACCTCGATATGGTCGGGTTGTATCGCGAACGTCGTGCCGCCGAGCGGGGCCTGCCCTTGGATGACGATGGTGTTGGTGCCAATGCCTTCGATCTTGGCGCCGAGCGCGACCAGGAAATTCGCGAGGTCCTGCACATGCGGCTCGGAGGCCGCATTGCGCAGATAGGTGGTGCCGCGCGCGGCGACGGCGGCGACCAGCGCGTTCTCCGTCGCGGTGACGCTGGGCTCGTCGAGGAACACGTCGGCGCCCTTCAGGCGCGAGGCGCGGAATTCGAGCCGGTGCGTCGCGGTGACGGTAGCGCCAAGCTGTTCGAAGGCCAGGAAATGCGTGTCGAGCCGGCGTCGGCCGATCACGTCGCCGCCGGGCGGCGGCAGCGCGACCTCGCCGCAACGGGCGAGCAGCGGGCCTGCGAGCAGGATCGAGGCGCGGATCCGGGCGCACAGCGCCGGATCGAGATCGGCGGCACGAATCTCCTTGGCATGGATTTGCAGCGTGTTGCGCTCGGTCCATTCAGCGGCGGCGCCGACCGAACGGCACAGTTCGACCAGCGTCTCGGTGTCGCGGATGCGCGGCACGTTGGTCAGCGTGACCGGGTGTTCGGTGAGCAGGGCGGCTGCGATGATCGGCAGCGCGGAGTTCTTGTTGCCGGCCGGCTCGATGGTGCCCGAAAGGCGGCGGCCGCCTTCGACGATGTATTGGATCGGCGCCACGCGGAATGTCCCCTCAGGCATCATCTGGATCTGGCCAGCCGAAATTCTGCAACGGAATCAACGGCCGTCCGGCACCGTAACATAATTCCCGGCGCAGCTTCCACCCGAAAGGTAGCAGCACCGCGGCGCCCGTCGCGTTGTCACGGATACGTCATCCCATCCGAGCGGCGGCTTGTTTCGACGACGGCAGAGATGGCTATGCCGCAAGGTCCACCGTCACTGCGAGCGAGCTTCGCTCCCCGCAATGACGGTGCAAAGCGTTGCAGCGTCTCAGATGTCGATGGTGGCGCTGAGCGAGTTTTCCTGGATGAAGTCGCGGCGCGGTTCGACCACGTCGCCCATCAGCTTGGTGAAGATATCGTCGGCCTCGTCGACTTCCTTGACCTTCACCTGGAGCAGCGAGCGCGCATCCTTGTCCAGCGTGGTCTCCCAGAGCTGCTCCGGATTCATCTCGCCGAGACCTTTGTAGCGCTGCAGCGAGATGCCCTTGCGGGCGGCGTCGGTCACCGCCTCGAACAGGTCGATAGGACCATGGATGATCTGCTCGGCATCCTTGCGCCGGAGCTTGCCGGCCCGCACGTAGATTGCTTGCAGCTCGGTCGCGTATCCATCGAGCTTGCGGGCGTCGGCCGAGCCAAGGAAGGCGTCGTCGATCACGGCCACTTCCTTGACGCCACGCACGGTACGCTCGAACTGGAAACCCTGGCCTTCGGTGAAAGTGCCGACCCAGCCGCGCTCGACTTCGTCGGCGACGGCGTCCAGCCGCTTCGCGATATAGTCGGCCGCCGCGTTCGCGGTTTCGATCTCGCTGGTGATCCTGGGGCTCAGCACGCCTGCGATGGCGGCCTGCTCGATGACAGCGCGATTGTAGCGGCTGTGCAGGTTGCGAAGCACCGAGCGGATGATTCGAGCGTCTTCGACCAGCGACAGCAAATCGCGGCCCGAGCGGTCGTCGCCGGAGGCCGGCTTGAACACGCATTCGTCGAGCCCGGTCGAGATCAGATAGTCCTCGAGCGCGCGCTCGTCCTTCAGATATTGCTCGGACTTGCCGCGCGAGACCTTATAGAGCGGCGGCTGGGCGATATAGAGATAGCCGCCGTCGATGATCGAACGCATCTGGCGATAGAAGAAGGTCAGCAGCAGCGTGCGGATATGGGCGCCGTCGACGTCGGCGTCGGTCATCACGATGATCTTGTGATAGCGCAGCTTGTCGACCGAGAAATCGTCGCTGATGCCGGTGCCGAGCGCGGTGATCAGGGTGCCGATCTGCTCGGACGACAGCATCTTGTCGGGGCGCACGCGCTCGACATTGAGGATCTTGCCGCGCAGCGGCAGCACCGCCTGGAATTCGCGGTTGCGGCCCTGCTTGGCGCTGCCGCCTGCCGAGTCGCCCTCGACGATGAACAGTTCGGATTTCGCCGGATCCTTCTCCTGGCAGTCGGCGAGCTTGCCGGGTAGCGAGGAGACGCTGAGCGGGCTCTTGCGCGTCAGCTCGCGCGCCTTGCGCGCCGCTTCACGGGCGGCCGCGGCCTGGATCACCTTGCCGACGATCTCCTTGGCCTGGGTCGGATGCTCCTCGAACCAGGCGGCGAGCGCCTCGTTGAGCACGTTCTCGACCACGGGGCGCACTTCCGAGGACACCAGCTTGTCCTTGGTCTGCGACGAGAATTTCGGATCGGGCACCTTCACCGAGAGAACGGCGGTGAGGCCTTCGCGGCAGTCGTCGCCGGTCAGCGCGATCTTTTCCTTCTTCGCGTTGGCCTCGGCATAGCCGTTGACCTGGCGCGTCAGCGCGCCGCGGAAGCCGGCCAGATGGGTGCCGCCGTCACGCTGCGGGATGTTGTTGGTGAAGCACAGCACGTTCTCGTGGTAGCTGTCGTTCCACCACAGCGCGGCCTCGACGCCGATGCCGTTGGCTTCCGCGCGCACCATGATCGGCGCCGGCACGATCGCCTTCTTGTTGCGGTCGAGATACTTGACGAATTCCTCGACGCCACCGGAATAGTGCATCTCCTCGCGCTTCTCGACCGCGTGGCGCATGTCGGAGAGCACGATGTGGACGCCCGAATTGAGGAAGGCGAGCTCGCGCAGCCGGTGCTCCAGCGTCGCGAAATCATACTCGACGTTCTTGAAGGTCTCGGTCGAGGCCAGGAACGTGACCTCGGTGCCGCGCTTGCCCGGCGCATCGCCGACCACCTTGAGCGGCGCGACGGCATCACCGTGCGCGAATTCGATGTAGTGCTCCTTGTCGTCGCGCCAGATCCGCAAGCCGAGCTTGCTGGACAGCGCGTTGACCACGGAGACGCCGACGCCGTGCAGGCCGCCGGAGACCTTGTAGGAGTTCTGGTCGAACTTTCCGCCGGCGTGCAGCTGGGTCATGATGACCTCGGCCGCGGAAACGCCTTCGCCCTTGTGAATGTCGACCGGAATGCCGCGGCCGTCGTCGTACACGGTGACGGAATTGTCGGCATTGAGCGTGACCAGCACGCGGCTGGCATGGCCCGCCAGCGCCTCGTCGATCGCGTTGTCGACGACTTCATAGACCATGTGATGCAGGCCGGAACCGTCATCGGTGTCGCCGATATACATGCCGGGCCGCTTGCGGACGGCGTCGAGGCCCTTCAGCACCCGGATCGATTCCGCACCATATTCGGTCGGAATGGGATGCTCAGATTCGGCAGGGGTCTGCCGGGCAGGTTCTGTCATGTGAGGCCTTCGAGGATGTCCCGAATCAGCTGCGCAATATGAGGCGCTGATTACGCTATTTGTGCCATGAAAGTGGAGTTGCGCCTAGCGCAAAGTCTGTGTCCACAAAGTATTGAATAGATGGGATTTTTTAGGCCTTTTTCAAGGTCTTCAGAGGCCGATTCAGAGGGCTGCGAAAAGCCCGATTCGGCGGCAGATTCGAAGCGCTGATTGAGGCAGATTCCGCGCCGTCAGCCGCGTCGTGTCGCGCTGCCGGATTCGACGTCGAAAATCTCCCCTCGCGGGCCGATGTCGACGAACGCGGCCGGATCGGCGCCGGTCATCCAGACCTGTGCGCCGAGATTGGCGAGCTCGTCGAACAGCGCCTTGCGCCTGTTGGGATCGAGGTGGGCGACAACCTCGTCGAGCAGCAGGAGCGGCACGATGCCGGTCATCTCCGCGACCATCGTGGCATGCGCCAGCACCAAGCCGATCAAGAGCGCCTTCTGCTCGCCGGTCGAGGCATCACGCGCCGGCATGTTCTTCGGCGCGTAGACCACCTGCAGATCGGTCAGATGCGGGCCGTCGAGCGTGCGTCCGGCGGCGGCATCGCGCGGCCGGCTGGCGCGCAGGATCTCACGGTAGCGGTCTTCTACCGCCGTTGCGGGCTCCTGCAGCAGCGCATTCTCCATCCAGCCGTCGAGCATGATCTCGGCGGAGGGGAAGGCTGAGGCCGCGCCGCGCTCGTGCAGCATCGCCGCGAGCTTCGCAGCGGTCTGGCCGCGCGATGCGGCGACTGCGACCGCAAGCTCGGCGGTCTCGCGCTCGATCGCGTCACACCAATGGTCGTCGTAATTGCGGACCTCGAGCAGCCGGTTGCGCGAGCGCAGCGAGCGCTCCAGCGCGGAGACGCGGCTGGAATGCTCGGAATCGATCGCCAGCACCAGGCGGTCGAAGAAGCGCCTCCGCTCCGACGCCGCGCCCATGAACAGGCCGTCCATCGCCGGGGTCAGCCAGACGATGCGCAAATGATCGCCGAACGCGGTGGCGGACCCGACCGGCTCGCGATCGATGCGGCAGCGCCGTGTGCTGCCGGTCTCGCCGGTCGGTGCGTCGATGCCGGTGCCGAGCGTCGCCAGGCCCAGCGCGCCCTCGACCTCGGCCGAGACCGCCCAGGAGCCGTTACCTTGATTGTCGGCGATGTCTTCCAGCGTCGCACGGCGCAGGCCGCGGCCCGGCGACAGGAACGAGACCGCCTCCATGCAATTGGTCTTGCCGGCGCCGTTCGGCCCGACCAGCACCACCATGTCGCCCGCGACCTGCAGCGTCGCCGTCCGGTAATTGCGGAAATGCGTCAGCGACAGGCGATGAATGCGTGATGGGGTCATCTCTCTCCTTCCCCTCTCCCCCTGTGGGAGAGGGTGGCGCCTCACGAAGTGAGGCGACGGGTGAGGGGTATCTCACAGCTCGGCAAGCTTGGCGACAATGTCTTCGAGCACTGCCCCGGGGGTCTGCAATACGTCATTGTTCCAGTAGCGCCACACCTGAAAGCCTTCTGCGGCAAGCGCGTCAGTCCTGGATGCGTCTTGTTGCGACGAAGCGTGCTGGCCGCCGTCGATCTCGACAACAAGGCGCTTCTCGAAACATGCGAAGTCGAGAATGTAATTTCGAAATGGAACCTGTCTTCGGAATTTCAAGTGCGACAGGCGCCGATCGTGCAGCAGGTGCCACATCTTCGCTTCCGCGTCGGTCGGCTCGCGGCGCATCTTCTTCGCGAAGCTGCGGAGGCGTTCGTCGGTTGGTCGATGGTTGGGTGTTCGCGGCACCAACCCCTCACCCGGCGCCTTTGGCGCCACCCTCTCCCACAAGGGGAGAGGGTGCAGTTGCGCGTGCGGAAGAAATCACACCCGCATCGGCATCAGCACGTAGAGCGCGCCCTTGCTGTCCTTGTCCTGCACCAGGGTCGGCGAGCCGGGATC
>CALRXG020000414.1:0-6945 GCA_943372075.1 Bordetella parapertussis
CACCGGGACGCACATCAAGATCGCAAGCCGTAATCGTCCAAGGCTTGGGCGCGAACCAATGACGCAGGTGCTCGGGCGAAGTCCATGCTTTCCAGATCAGTTCAACGGGCACATCGACCTCTCTTTCAAGCACCAGATCGAGCTTCGGATCGATCTTGATTACGGATTCGGTCACTTCGTCGTCTCCTGTTTCATCTTCATGAGGTAATCATCCAGTTGATCAAGGCGGCGCTCCCACAACGTGCGTTGCCGTGAAAGCCAATTCTCAGCCACCTTCATGCGCTCAGGCACAATCTCGTAAGTTCTGACGCGCCCCTCCTTGCGAGAGCGAACAAGCCCGCACTGTTCCAACACTTTGAGGTGCGCAACGAAGGACGGCAGCGCCATGTCGTAGGATTCTGCGAGATCGCTAACCGATGACGCACGAGCGCTTAACCGCCCTAGAACGTCGCGCCGCGTAGGGTCGGCGAGCGCCCGGAAGACGCCATCAATGATCGCGGGCGAAACCGGCTTAGCGCCGCCGCCTGCATGGGGAACCATCAATTGCTGTATCTCCATTCGCCTCGAGAATTCGGGCGAGAACCTAACGGTGAACAATACTTAGGTCAATGCCTAAGTATTTGCTCTACTCCGCCCCCGCGCTGAGGAAGCGGACGCCGAACGTATCGGCATTGGCTTCGCCCCAGTCGTACAGTGCCTGCAACATCGGTTTCAGCATCTCGCCCCGTTTGGTCAGGCAATAGCGCGAGGAGCCGCCGCCGCGCTCGTGCTTGACGAAGCCTGAATTGCAGAGATCGCGCAGGCGCTCGGTCAAGACCTTGTCGCTGAGCTGCGGGATGTCGTGGCGCAACTCGCCATAGCGCATCGGGCGGACCTTCAGCCGGCTCAGGATCACGGTCTTCCATTTGCCGCTGAGCTGATCGATCGAGAATTCGACCGGGCAACCATATTTGCGCTTGGTCTTGCGGATCATCGCCTTCTCCCGCGGCACTTTCCATCTGGTTCGTTGAGCGCCGCCATCGATCCATCTAAGCACGCTTTGCGCGGGTTGGGCGAGTTCAGGGAATACTGCAAGGCATGACAGAGGACAGTTCCGTCGAGCGCGCGAGCGACGAGCAGCAGCCGCGCAAACGCATTGTCGTCAGACGCAACGGCCCTTACGAAGCCGACCCCGGCATTGCGATCGTCGACCATCTCGGTGTGCCTGTTGCAGCGGAGGCGCCGGCGCGGCTGTGCCGCTGCGGACAATCGAAGACAAAGCCGTTCTGCGACGACAGCCATGTCGCGCGCGGCTTCACCGACGCCAAAGATGCGCGGCGGGTGCCCGACAAGCTCGATGTCTATGCCGGGCAGCAGGCCCATGTGTTCGACAATCGCGGCACCTGCGCGCATTCCGGCTTCTGCACCGACCGGCTCAATTCCGTGTTTCAACTCGGCGAGGAGCCCTTCGTCGCGCCGAGCGGCGCACGCCTCGACGACCTCATCAATGCGGTGCGCAGATGCCCATCGGGCGCGCTCGGGATCGGCATCGGCCCGGAGCGCGACGCCAACCTGTCTGACATCAACCGTCCGCCGCAGATCGAAATTTCGAAGGACGGCCCCTATCGCGTCACCGGTGATGTCGAACTGATCGATGAGGACGGTGTGCCGATCGCACGAAACGTCGGCGCGTCGGAGGAGCATGTCAGCCTGTGCCGCTGCGGCGCGTCGCTGAACAAGCCGTTTTGCAGCGGCATGCACTGGAACGTCGCGTTTCATGATCCCGTTCCCGATCCGATGCGCGAGCCGACGCTGTTCGAATGGGCAGGCGGCTATCCGGCGCTGCTCGACATGACGCGCATCTTCTACAGCCGCTACGTGCCGGAGGATCCCTTGCTCGGCCCGCTGTTCGCGGAGATGTCGCCGGATCACCCCGAACGGGTCGCGGCCTGGCTGAGCGAGGTGTTCGGCGGGCCGCGCTTCTACACCGAACGCTATGGCGGCTATCGGCGGATGGTGTCGCAACACATCGGCAAGGAGATCAGGCCGGAACAACGCGCGCTGTGGGCGACCTACATGGTGCAGAGCGCCGACGACGCCGGGCTGCCGTCCGATCCGGAGTTTCGCGCCGCCTTCGTCGCCTATATCGAATGGGGCTCGCGAATCGCGGTGGAGAATTCCGGCGCCGGCGCGAAACCGCCGCCGAACATGCCGGTGCCGCGCTGGTGGTGGGTCTGCAACGCAACGCCCGCCGCGCGGCCGCCCGCCATCGCGGACGATGCGCAGGACACGAACGTCATCAGCGTCACGCTGCCCGGCTCTGATGAAGAGGTGCGGTTTGAACAACACATCCGGCCGCTGTTCCGGCCGATGGACCGCAATTCGATGCTGTTCGCCTTCGATCTCTGGAACGAGGCGGATGTCAACAAGCACAGTCGGCAGATTCTGGCTCGCCTCGAGGCCGGGACGATGCCGTGCGACGGCGCGTGGCCGGCTGAGCGGATCGCCCTGTTCGCACGCTGGACGGAAGCGATTGCGCCGAGGTGACCTCGGTGCAATTCAGGCGAATTCCGTGAGCCGTGCTGCAAATTGCGCAGTGGCGGCGGGCGCGCTGGCAGGCTAGAGAGTTTCCGCCATTCAAGTGGAGACCCAAATGAGCATTCAGCGTTTCGAAACCGGCCCGCGCATGAGCCAGGCCGTGGTGCACGGCAACACCGTCTATCTGGCCGGCGTCGTCGCAGGCAAGGCCGCGGGCGGCAGCGTCACCGACCAGACCAAGGACATCCTGTCGATCATCGACGGTCATCTCGCCAAGGCCGGCACCGACAAGTCGAAGCTCCTCAGCGCGACCATCTACATCACCGACATGAAGACATTCCCGGAGATGAACGCGGCGTGGGACGCCTGGGTCTCCCAGGGTAACACCCCGGCCCGCGCCACCGTCGAGGCCAAGCTCGCGGCGCCGCAGTACAATGTCGAGATCATGGTTGTCGCAGCGAAGTAAGAGCGTTCACCTCTCCCTTGGGAGAGGTCGATTTGCGCAGCAAATCAGGTGAGGGGTTAAGGTCTATCGAGAGAGCAAGAGCCCTCACCCGGATTGCACTGGACGATGCTTCGCATCGCCAGGCGCAATCCGACCTCTCCCCAACGGGGAGAGGTGAACCGAGAGCGCCCCAAGCCGAGTGAAGCTGTTGAACGGCGCGGCGGCCACAGGCCACCGCGCCATTTTCTTTTTGCCACTGTGTCTATGCGGCGCGCGCCGTGCCCTTCTCCGCATCGAGCCTGCGCGCAAACAGCCAGCGGAAATAGGTCAGCGGCGCGTCGGCTCCGATCGCCAGCAATTGATAATCCGGATCGGCGTCGAGCACCTTCTGCTGCGCCTCGATGAAGTCCTTGTCCTCGTTGAAGGCCTCCTCGAGCGAATGACGCAGCGACAGCGCGATGTTCGGATCGCCGATGTCGAAATCGTGCAGATAGTTCCAGAAGAAGTGCGTCGACGAGCGGGTCTCCGGCGTCATGAACTGCGCGTTGCGGTATTGCCGCGTGCCCGGAACCTGGATGCCCTTCTCCGCGCCCTGCCCGGCCGGCGCGAACATCGTATCGAGCGTGAAGATACCCGGCACGATCATGCGGCCGACATTGCGGCGATCGACCATGTCGTCCCGGTTGGAGATCACCTTCTTGTGGTAGGGCGGCGCATCGGCGCCCATGTGCCAGCGCTCGACGCGGAAACCGTCGTCCAGCTTCTCGATCGCGACCGGCTTGGTCTTGTAGGCATATTCCTCCGAACCGCCCAGCGTGTTGGTGTGCACGAAAGCGAGATGCGCGAAATCGCTGAGATTGTCGACGATCAGGAGCCAGTTGGCCTTGTAGTGCATGTAGCCCGGCAGGCCGCGCCATTTGGGATCTTCCAGCGGCGGATAGTCGAGGATCAGCTTCGGATCGGCCTTCTCGGGATCGCCGGTCCAGATGAAGATCATGTTGTAGCGCTCGACCACGGGATAGCTGCGCACGCCGAGCTTGGCGGGGATCGCGTCCTGGCCGGGGATCTGGATGCACTTGCCGTCGGCCGCGAACTTCATGCCGTGATACATGCACCTGATGTCATCGCCCTCGACCCGCCCCATCGAGAGCGGCGCGGCGCGATGGCAGCAACGGTCGTCGAGCGCGACGACCTTTCCGCTGGCGCCGCGATAGATCACGATCGGCCGCTCCAGGATGGTGCGCGCCAGCTTCTTGCCGTCGATCAGCTCGTGGTTCAGCGCCGCCACATACCAGGCGTTGCGCAGGAAAATTCCGTCGTCGTCAGCCAATTCACCCTCCCGATGCAATGTTGCTTGCAACGAGGTTAGGGGATTGCGGTCGCCGGGATAATCCGATTTGGCTGGACACACTGTACCGGTGGATGGACAATCGGCCATGGAGTGGCGCGACTGGGAGCTGTTTTGCGAGGTTGTCGAGCATGGCGGCTTCACCGCGGCTGCGCGCGTGCTCGGGCATCCCAAATCGAGCCTCAGTGCTGCGGTGCAACGGCTGGAGGCCAATCTCGGGCTGCGGCTGATCGAGCGGACCACACGGCATTTGCGGCTGACCGATTCCGGCGAGACGATCTATCGCAAGGTCCGACCGCTGTTTGCCGCGCTGCACGACACCCACAGCGAGGCGCTGGCGATGTCGAGCGCGGTCGCCGGCACGCTCCGCATCAAGGCGCCGTACGAATTCGGCGCGCATCACGCGGGGCCGGTCGCCTGCGCGGTGATGGGCCGCTATCCGGAGCTCACGATCCGGATCGATGTCGAGCACGACATCGTCAACCCGATCGCCGAGAATTACGACATCGTGTTCGCGATGCTGGAAGCACCGCTGCCGTCGGCCGGCATCGTGATCCGCCGCGTCTTTACGCTGGAGCGCGGCCTGTTCGCCGCGCCGGCTCTGCTCGAGACAACAGGCGAGCCGCGCACGCTGGACGAATTGAGGAAGCTGCCGCTGCTGACCGGCCCGAGCGATCCGCCATGGGCGATCACCGCACCCGGCGGCGCGGTCGAGCATCTCGCGGTCGATCGCGCGCGGCTCACCTCTTCGAACGCCCATGTCCGTCTGCAAGCCGCGCTCGCCGGCCATGGCGTGCTGCGGGTCACCGCGAGCTACACCCGCGCCGCGATCGCGGCCGGCCAGTTGCGGCGGCTGTTGCCCGACCATGCCTGCGAACCGCTCAACGTGCACGCGCTGTTGCCCGCGCGGCAATTTGTCCCGGCCAAGGTGCGCTGCTTTCTTGATGCGATGGAAGCGCATGCGCGCGGCGATCCCGAGGCCTACATCAAGCCATAGTCCGCACCCCCGTCACGCGCGCGATGACGTCAGAGGTAATCGATCGACGCCTGCAAACCTTCGATAGTCCGGACAGCCGCACTGTCCGGCACATCAAGAGGAGAGCACCATGACCGATCACGCCACCGTCGCCCGCAACTACATCGCACTCTGGAACGAGCGGACGCCGAGCCGCCGCCGCGAGATGCTGAGCGCAAACTGTACCAGTGATGCGCGCTATGTCGATCCGCTGATGGCCGGTGACGGCCATGAGGGCGTCGACGCGCTGATCGCGGGCGTGCAGCAGAAGTTTCCGGACTTCTCCTTCAAGCTGATCGGCGAGCCGAACGGCTTCGGCGACCATGTCCGCTTCTCCTGGGGCCTCGGGCCCGACGGCGTCGACAGCCCGATCAAGGGCACCGACTTCGCCATGCTGAAGGACGGCCGGATCAGGAGCATCACCGGCTTCCTCGACCAGGTGCCGGGGGCATAAGGCCCCACGGGCCAACTTCCACCTTCGTCATTCCGGGGCGACGCGCAGCGTCGAGCCCGGAATCCATTCAACCGCAACGCTTGCGGCCCGATGGATTCCGGGCTCTCGCTTCGCGAGCCCCGGAATGACGAGTGGAAGGTTCAGAACGCCGACGCCGGAGCGCCAACGGCTTCCACGCCCGCGATCCCGCTGCTAGTCTTCCCGAAACTCAAGGGGAGGACACCATGAAGGCAGATCTCGCCTTCAACACGTCTGTCGTCAGCGACATCACGCCGGCGCTGCTGGCGATCGGCCGCGACGGCTTTCCGCAGGCCCTGATCGGCGCGCTACGCCGCGTCGCCGGGGTCGGCCACTGCATGGTGTTCTCGTTCACGGGCCCGCGGTCCGCTTCGTGCCTGCTCGACGTCGGCAACATCCCGACCGGGCGCGACCTCGGCATCGCCTATTCCGAACATTTCCACCAGTCCGACCCGAATCGGGACGCGGTGTTCGAGGGGCAGGCACAGGCCACGCCGATCATGCTGCCGACCTTTGCGCGCCGGATGTACAGCGACGGCTACCGCAAGATCTTCTTCGACGATTCCGACATCGTCGACAAATTCGCCGCCGCGATCTGGACTGGCGACACCTGCTTCTATGTCAATTTCTACCAGATCACCGCGCAAGGCCGCTTCAGCCGCGAGCAGATCGCGCGCCTCTCCGCGGTCGCACCGGCGTTGACGGCGGCGGTGGCGCGGCACTTCCAGTGCGACACGGCGGCGGATGCCGATCCGGTCGAGCGGCTGAAGAGCCTGTTCACGACCGCCGAGCCGCTCGCCAGGCTGACCGGGCGCGAGAAGGAGGTCTGCCTGCGCATCCTCTCGGGCCTCAGCTCGGAAGCGATCGCCGCCGACCTCGGTATCGGACTGCACTCCGCCCTCACCTACCGCAAGCGCGCCTACGACAAGCTCGGCATTTCCTCGCAGAACGAATTGTTCGCGATCGCGTTGCGCCTGATGGCCTCGACCCGCAGCCTGAACTAGGGTCCGGACTCAATTGATCCACCAAGTGATCGCGGCGGCCAGAAGGATTGCAGACAAGAAGATGTCTGCGCGCTTGTCGTATCGGGTTGCGATCCGACGGAAGTCTTTGAGACGGCAGAACATCCGCTCGATGACGTTGCGGCC
>CALRXG020000415.1:0-6936 GCA_943372075.1 Bordetella parapertussis
GAGGGGGACGTCCGCCGGGACCAGGCATCCACCGTGTTCGACCGGGCTTTCGAGCTCTGGCTGGACACCGAGCGGCTCGGCTTCGAGGGGATATTTTTCAGCGAGCACCATTTCGGCCTGTCGTACAGCCCGTCTCCCAACCTGCTGATCGCTGCGGTCGCGCGCCGCACCACGCGCCTGCGTCTCGGAACGATGGGAATGGTGGTGCCGTTCTACGCGCCCTGGCGCATCATCGAGGAGCTTGCGATGCTCGATCATCTGACCAGCGGGCGGCTCGAGATCGGCTTTGCGGCCGGCGTGCCGCAGGAGCTGGCGCGCATCGGGCTCGGCATGGAGGAGGCGCGCGAGCGGTTCAACGAAAGTCTGGACATCCTTGATGCCGCGCTCGCCAATCCCGTCATCAATCACCATGGCAAATATTGGACGTTCGAGAATCTGACGCTGATGCCGAACGTGTTCCTGCAAGCGTCGCCGCCGAAATGGACGACGGTCGTGAGCCCCGCATCAGCCGGGAAGTCGGCCCGGCGACGCTCGAAGATCTGCACGGGTTTCGAGTCCGTTGACCGGATAACCGAGATCTTCGACGCCTATCGCAACGAAGCGGCGCAGCTCGGGCTGCCCGCGGGGCCGGACCAGCTCGCGATCCGGCGCAATATCTCGATTTCGCGTGATGCCGCCGCCGCGCGTGAGGCATCGCGCGCCGAGAAGGCCGCGACGCTCAAGGTGGTGGCCGGCGATCCCAGGGTCGCCGCGAGTGCGTCCTCCCTGCTCGATGCGCCAAGGGGCGGCGTCGGTTTCTCGGTGCACGATGACGACTACATCGACGGCACGCCGGCGCAGGTTACGGAGCAGATCATTGAGCAGTGCCGCAAATGCGGTGCCGGCCATCTCCTGGCGATGCTGGGGAGAGGCGTCTCGGCCGGCCGCCGCGAGGCCTTCGCGCTGTTCGGCGAAGAAGTGATACCGCAATTGCGGCGGGCGGAGATCAACTGAGATCGCGCCCTCATTCTCCGGCGAGGATGCGGAGGTGTATCCTCATCCTTACCTGCCATCGCGGGCTCGACCGGGCGATGCAGCACGCTGCAGCACAGAGGTCTCTGGAATACTGGATCACCGTATGCCCGGGTGATGACGCTGAACGAGCCTCGCGAGCGCGCCGCATATTCTCCGGCGTTTCTGCGACAGCAGCGACGATACCGGCGTTGGCGCCTCGCGCTTAGCCGCCTCAATCCCGATACGACGGATCCGCGCGGTCGAGCTTGCGCAGCAGCGCCGGCCAGGCGAGCTCGCCGTTGCGGGCGGCGCGGCCGGGCTTGGGCAGCATCCGCTCATAGGTGTCTTCGAGGATGCTCTGCGGCGGGTAGATCAGCTTGGTGTTGCAGGACATCGCCATCACCTGGGTTTGGCAGGCGCGTTCGAGCCGGAACAGCACGTTGAAGGCGGCAGGCACGGTGCGGCCGACCACCAGCAGGCCGTGGTTGCGCAGGATCATCGCCTCGTTATCGCCGAGATCGCGCACCAGCCGCTCGCGCTCGTCGATGTTGTCGGCGATGCCTTCGAAGTCATGATAGGCGATGTGCAGGAAGCGCATCGATGTCTGCGCCAGCGGCAGCAGGCCGCATTCCATCGCCGAGACCGCCATGCCGGCCGGAGTGTGGGTGTGCGCGACGCAGTCCATGTCGTGCTTGGCCATGTGGATGGCGCTGTGAATGACGAAGCCTGCGACATTGACATCATAATCGGACGCGTTGAGCAGCGTGTTGCCCTCGACATCGACCTTGATCAGGCTGGAGGCGTCGATCTCCTCATAGAGCATGCCGTAGGCATTGATCAGGAACTGGTCGGTGGTGCCGGGCACGCGGCAGGAGATGTGGTTCGCGATCATCTCGGTCATGCCGTACATCGCCGCGAGCCGATAGCATGCGGCGAGATCGACACGGGCCTGCCATTCCTCGGCGCTCACCTGCTCGCGAACGGATTTCACGACTTTGATCGCGGGCGAGCTGACGGGGGGATTCATGGCGTCTCCTTGAAATGTCTACGGGATCGACTATTGGCGTGGAACATAGCAGAGTCCAGCTGCCGGCAAGCCGCACCGCGTCGGCTTATTTGCAGGTCTGGCGGGCAAAAACCGAATGCACCATTGGCGCGTCGCAGGTTCGATGCCAAACTGCAGAAAAACAGGTGAGGCGCACCAAAATGAGCGGTCGTAAGATACGTATCGCCGTCCTGCATTTCTCCCACGAAACCGTCTCGTTCCTACCGAACGAGACCACCCTCGACGACTTCATCTATCCGGGCTCACCAGCCAAAGGCGAGGCGCTGCTCCAGTTCGATCCCAAGAACTATATGGGAGGCTTCGTACAGGTGGCGCGCGAGTTCTCCGAGGTCGAACTGGTCGGCATCGAATCTCCGCTCTGGCCGAAGACCTACACTGGATCGGGTTGGGTCACCCGGGGGGCTTATCAGACTTTCACCGGCAAGATGATCGCCGGGCTGAAGGCGGAGGGGCCGTTCGACGGCGTCTATCTGTGCCTGCATGGCGCGATGGCCGTGCGCGACGTGCCGCGGCCGGAGGCCGACCTGGCACGACAGGTCCGTGAGGTGGTCGGCCGGTCCGCCTTCATCGCCGCGACCTTCGATCCGCACGGCAATGAGGACGAGGCGTTCCTCGAACAGGCGGACATGGCGTTCGCCGTGAAATATTTTCCGCATTATGACGCCCATCTGCAAGGAGAGCGAGCTGCGCGCATGCTGGTGCGGGCGATCCGCGGCGACTACAAGCCGACGCACAAGACCATCAAGGTTCCGGTGATCTCGCCGACCGTGCTGCAATGGACCGGCGCGCATCCCTGGATGGATCTCGTGCAGCGTGCGCTGGTCTGGGAAGCGCGCGAGGTCGACGTCTATGTCAACATCTTCTTCGGGTTCCCGTTCGCCGACGTTCCCGACGTCGGCATGACCGTGCAGGTCCTGACCGACGACAATCCGAAGCTTGCCGAGCAGGTCGCGCGCGATCTCGCCGGCACGATCTGGCGGCTGCGCGAAGCGCTGCTGCAATCGACCCGGCTCTATAGCATCGCCGAAGGCGTCGCGCTGGCAAAGCAGGCCACGGCTGACGGCAACACGCCGGTGGTGCTGGCTGACCACAGCGACCGGTCGGGATCGGCGACTTGGCTGCTGCGCGAGATCGTAGCAAAGGACCTCGCCAACACTGTCATCGCGACCATCGCCGATGCCAAGGCGACGGCAAGCCTGAAGGCAGCCGGCGCCAAGGCCGGCGATGCCTTCGATATGGAGATCGGCGGCCTTGCCGACGAGTCCGCGGGCGATCCGGTTCGCATTCAGGGCACGATCTCGGCTGCGGCCGAGGGCTATGGCCAGTTCTGGGTCTGCGTGCGCTTCGGCCGCAACAATCTGCTGATCCTCTCGACCTATCTGGTGCAGATCATGGAGCCGTTCTCGCTCAAGGCGCTGGTGCCTGACATCGACGCATTTGAGGTGATGGCGATCAAGTCGCGGGTGCACTTTCGGCGCGGCTTCGACGACAATGGGTTTGCCAAGACGATCCTGCTGGTCGAACCCGAACAGCCGTTCCTCGGTACGACGCGTCTCGACAAGCTGCCTTACCAGAATGTCGATCTCACGCGGTTCTATCCTTACGGCAATCCGGCGTTTTCGGAGTCATCATCATGACAGAGGGCCGCTATCGCCTGATCGGCTCGACGGCGTCGCCTTACGCGATCAAGCTGCGGGCGCTGATGCGCTACCGGCGGATCCCGCACGACTGGGTGATCATGACCAAGGCGCTGCGCGAGACGACCGCGCATCTGAAGCCGATGCTGATTCCGGTGCTGCAATATCCCGACGGCAGCTATCGCGGCGAGACCACGACGCTGGCCTATGATCTGGAAGCGCGGCATCAGGGACGCTCGGTGATTCCGGAGGACAGAGCGGTCGCGTTCGTCTGCGATCTGCTCGAGGACCTCGCCGACGAATGGGCGGTGAAGCCGCTATTCCTCTATCGCTGGTGGGACCCGGAAGACCAGGTCTATGTATCGCGCTGGGCCGGCGAGGAATGGTCGACGTCGCAAGCCGCAACCGGCAGCCGCGAGGAGATCGAAGAGTTCCGGCAGCGGCAGATCTCGCGCATGGTCATTCTCGGCGCAACCGATGAGAACCGACCACTGCTCGAAGAGAGCTATCGCCGGACACTGGCGGCATTCGAGCCTCATGTCGGCATGACGGACTACCTGTTTGGCAGCCGGCCGTCGCTGGCGGACTTTGCCTGGTTCGGCCAACTCAGCGAGATGGCGACCGATCCGACCCCGATGCGGATCATGCGCGAGCACGCGCCGTTCACCGATCATTGGGTACGGCGGCTCGATGATGCGTCTGGCGTCGAGGGTGCATGGCATCCGCGCGAGCAGGCACTCGGCGGGTTCGCCGAGGCGCTGCTGCGGATCGCGGGCGAGCTCTATCTGCCGTTCCTCGCTGCCAATGCGGATGCATTCGCGAAAGGCCTCGAACGCCTCGAGATCAAGGTCTGGGGCCTGCCTTACGCGCTGGCGCCGTTCAAATATCAGGTCAAGTGCCTGCTACAGTTGCGCGAGAAGTTTGCCGCACTCGATGCCGGCGATCGCGCGGCGCTGCGGCCCGTGCTGGAACGCACGGGATGCTGGGCGATCCTGAGTGGAGGATGATCGATCAGGGCTACCGGCAGATTAGAGGCCGCGCGAGCTTATTTCCGGTGTCTGCTGCCGAGCGCGACTGCAATCGTCTCCGGCTGCTTGATCCGTTCGATCAGCATGTCGATGCGGTCGCCGCCCCAGAACAATTCGCCGTTGAATACCATGCTGGGAACGCCGAACACGCCGAGTGCCTCGGCCTCGTCGGTGATGCGATCGTGCTCGGCGCGGGCAGGGCCGCGAACATAGGATTTGAATGCCTCGGCCGAGCCGCCGATCGTGGCAATCACGCTTGCAATCTCCGAGAGGTCGTCGATCTCGAGTTCATGGTTCCAGAACCGGCGGAACACCGTGTCGTGATACGGCCGGAACAGCCCGTGCCGCTGCGCGAACAGCATTCCGGCGCTGGCGTAGAAGGCATCGTAGATCCGACGCGGGCCCTTCATGGTCAGCCCCTGCGCGTTGGCGAACCGCCGCGCATCCATGTAGGAGTAGCGCACCTTGCGCCAGAAATGCGGGGTGCGCTCCTCGACCGTGCCCATGAATTCGGGAATCCGCAGCGTGTAGGGCAGCCATTCCAGCGCGGCGCCATAGGTCTCCTCGAGCTCGAACACCCGCTTGTTGGCGACGTAGGCGTAGGGAGATTTATAGTCGGTGTAGATCCTGACCCGCGGCTTATCCATCATCGTCCCTCATCCCGTCACGATGATTGTTTCCGATGTGTGGCGGCGACGCAATGTGGCGGGGCGACAGGGGATCGCGGGCAAACGAATGGGCCCCGGTGCATTCAAGCATCGCGGGGCCCTGCTACTTCGTTTTAGCGAAGGGTGTCTGGTACAAACCAGTGGTGTCTCGGGACCTAAAAGCGCTTGGCCTTTGCGCTCTCGTCCTGCGGATATGTTCAGATTGTCGGCGGCACACGCGGCTAGCAGCTGCTATCAGCCTCAACGTGCACCGAGACCTTGCCGCTGAGCAAGGTCGCTGGCTTTCGCCGGTGGCGTCATGCTCCTCTCCAAGGGTGGGCCGACGGACCTCTGTCCGCTTCTGCTGCCTGGCGGCCGATCCCATAATCGTCCGCCAATTCCTGTGACGCGAGGAGCAGACGCTCCAGCACCCCAACAGGTGCAGTCAGCGAAATGCTGCGGCAGTTATTGTCTGCTGTCAAGTTAACGCGGAAGAGAATTCAGGTCAGGTCTCCTGTCGCGCCTTGGTCTTCCGATACTGGGTGAAGTCCGGATCATGCGTCATTCTCCAGTAGTCGACGAACCGCCACGGCATCGCAGAGAACACCCGGCCGCGACTGTTGCGGTAGTAGGTCGTCATGCCCGGATGCGTCCAGATCAACTGCTCGTGCTCGGCATCGACCTCGCGAATGTACGCATCATGTGCGGCGGGATGCACGTCGATCGCCGCGATGTCGTTCTCTATCATCTCGACCAGACACGCTGAGATGTAGCGGCTCTGGCATTCCGACTGGAAGATCACGCTGCCGCCATGCGCGGGTCCCGAGTTCGGGCCGAGCATCAGAAACAGGTTGGGGAAGTCAGGTACCGTGAGACCGAGATAAGCGGTCGGATTGTCGTGTTCCCAGACCTGCTTCAGGTTCTTGCCGCCACGTCCGGTGATGTTGAGACGTGCCGCCATCTCGGAGACCTTAAAGCCGGTCGAAATCACGATGACATCGTGCTGCCGCGATGTGCCGTCGGCGCTGACGATTCCGTCGGCTGCGAAGTGGTCGATCCTGTCGGTGACCAGCTCGACATTCGGCCTGGTCAGCGTCTTGAACCAGTTGTTGTCGAGCAGGATACGCTTGCCGTAGGGCGGATAAGCCGGCATGCACTTCTCGATCAGGTCGGGACGGTCCTTCAGCTCGGAGAGAATGAAGTCGGCGAGCTCCTGGCGGTGCCGATCGTTACCCTTGTTGACGGCGCGGTCGGGGTGTGGCCAAGCCGGATCCTTGCGCAGGAACGATAGCAGCCCGTCGCCGTAACGCCAGAACATGTTGAAGCGGTACCACTGGACATAGAACGGCAGATGCGCCAGCAGCCACTGCGCGCCTTCGGTGATCGGATCGGAATAACCCCTCACCGGCCGCGCCCACTGCGCGGTGCGCTGGTAGATGGTGACGGAGGCGACACGGTCGGCGATCGACGGCACTAGCTGCATGGCCGTCGCGCCGGTGCCGATCACGGCGACACGCTTGCCATCGAGCTTGATGTCGTCGGACCACAGCGCCGAGTGGACCTTG
>CALRXG020000416.1:0-6925 GCA_943372075.1 Bordetella parapertussis
CCTGCCCGTACATCTTGGCGATCTGTTCATGCACCGGGGTGCGGCCGTGGTCGCTGCGGGTGACGACATCGGCGAACCGGCGCAACACGTAGATCTCGGTCCAGCCGAGCGGCGCGGCGAACTGGTCGGAGCGGCGCACCGCCTCGATCAGGAACCAGTTCTTGCCGGGCTCGCATTTCAGGAGCGCGGCGAGCTTGCGGTCGGCAACGATGTCGGTGCTGCCGACCACATCGCGGTAGGTTTCGTTGGAATAGCGCAGCCATTCGCCGAGCGATTTGACGCTGTGGGTGAACAGCACCGGCGGCTCGGAAGCGATCACCACCGAGCCGAGCCCGGCGCGGCGCACGATCAGGCCCTGGTCGATCAGGATACGTAGTGCCTCGCGCACGGTCTGGCGGCTGGCCTGGTAGCTTGCCATCAGCTCGGTTTCGGTCGGCAGCAGATTGCCGACGGCGTAGGTGCCGAGACGAATCTCCCTTTGCAGTCCGGTGGCGATGTCGCGGTAGCGGGACGATCTCGCTCGGTCCGGTTGTTCAGACATGGCGGATCACTGGTATGCCATATGGCAGGCGACCGGATGTCCCGTCTGCATCGACTGCAGCGCGGCCTCGAACGCGGCGAGCGTCGCCAGCACGTCGGCTTCCGGCACCGGGAACGGCTGCTTGCGCTCGACCGCGTCGGCAAAAGCCGCGAGTTCCGCAGCAAGCGTGTCGACTGCGGGATAGCGTGTCGTCGCGGGTGCTTCGCGGGATTTCCGCAGCACCATCGTCACCTCGTCGAGCACTTCGGCAGATCCCCTCGTTCCGAACACATGCACGCGCCAATAGAACGGTGTTGCGCGGATTGTCGCAAGGGTTGCGCTGACGCCATTCACAAATTCAATCGCCAAAGTTGTAGTATCGAGCGGTGGCGGTCCGGCCTCACGTTCATTCAGCCGGGCGTAGACCCGGCGCGCGGGACCCAGCAGGCTGACGAAGCCGTCGAGCACATGCAGTCCCGCGCCGGTCAGTCCGCCGCCCGGGGATTCCTCCGGCGACAGCCGCCAGCCCTGCGTGACGGCCTGGGAGTTCTCGTTGCTGTTGTGGCCCTCGACATGCAGGATCGTGCCGAGTTCGCCACTGGCTGTGATCGCGCGCAGTGCCTGCATCGACGGCCAGAACCTTCGGTTATGCCCGACCGCGAGAGTGACGCCGGCGCTGCGGCAGGCCGCGAACATCTCGGCGGCGTCGTCGCGCCGGAGCGCCAGCGGTTTCTCGCAAAACACCTGCTTGCCCGCACTGGCCGCCGCGATCACCTGGCGCTTGTGCAGCGAATGTGGCGTCGCGAGCAGCACGGCATCGATGCCGGGATCGGCGAGAATGTCGTCCAGGCTCGCCGCGAGCAGCAGATTGTGCGCCTTGCAAAAGCTCGCGGCGCCGGTGCTGTCGGGTTCCACCGCGCGGATGATGTTCAGCCGGGGCTCCTTGCGCGCGGCCTCGACCAGCGCGCGGCCCCAGCGGCCGAGGCCCGCGATCGCACAATTGATCATGAATGGTCCTCACCCGGGCGCCGTCCGGCACGGACCGCCTCGATGACGGCGGCGCTGTCGCTGTCCGGGCCCTCGAGCGCAATCGCCTTGCGCAGCAGCTCGGCTTGCACTGAGGTCAGCGGCAAGGGCAGGCCGTGCCGGCCGGCCTCCTGCAGGATCAGCTCGGCGTCCTTCAAGGTCTGCGCGATATGCGATTGCGGCGAGAAATCCCGCGCCAGCATCTTCGGTCCCTTGCTGTCCATCACCCTGGAATATGCCGCCGATTGTCGCGCCGTCGCAAGGAAGCTGGCGCCGTCCAGACCGAAGCTTTCGGCAAAGGCGAGGCCCTCGGCGAGCGCCGCGCGGTTGTTCTGCAGGATCAGGTTGATGGCGAGCTTGGTGCGGCTCGCATGGCCGATCGCGCCGACATTGATCCGCTGCGGGCAGAGGATGTCGAGCGTCGCCGCGGCAGCTGCGATGATGTCCGCATCGCCGGCGACCAGCGCGGTGGCGGTGCCGGCGCGCACTTCGGTGCTGGTGCCCGAGATCGGCGCCTCGATCAGGGCAAGGCGCGTGCGGGCCGCGAAGTCGGCGATCGCGTAAATCTCGCCCGGCGCGCAGGTGGTGGTGCAGATGACGAGCGGCGGCGATGTCGCATTGGCGAGGTCGGGCAGCAACCCGATCGCCTGGGCCGCGTCATATACCGCGATGACGACGATCCGGCAGCGCGCCGCCACATCGGTGGCAAAGGTCGCGAACTCGGCCCCGCTGGCCTTCAGTCCATCCGTCTTTGCCGCATCGACGTCGAAGCCGATCACCCCGATGCCGGCGTCGATCAGGCGCGCCGAGAGGGCTGATCCCATCAGGCCCAGGCCGATCATGCCGACAGGTGTCTCGCGAGCCATGATGCGACGTGGCTTCGGGCTATTGCGGCTCGATGCCGGCAGCCTTGACCTCCGCCGACCAGCGCACGACCTCGCTCTTGACGAAGGCGCCGAACTCGGCGGGCGCCAGCGGCGCCACGATCACGCCGACATCGGCAAGCTTCTTCCTGGTCTCCGGCATCGCGAGGTATTTCGCGCATTCGGCATAGATCTTGTTGACCACCGGTTCCGGCGTGCCGGCCGGCGCGAACAGGCCGTACCAGATCGTTGCCTCGAAGCCGGGCATCGCTTCCGCCAGTGCGGGCAGGCCAGGCGTGAGCTCGTTGCGAGAGGCCGATGTCACCGCGATGCCGCGCAGGGTGCCGCCCTGCATCTGCGGGATCGCGACCGAGAAATCGCCGAAGGTCAGGTCGATCACCCCTGCCATCACGTCGGTCATCGCCTGCGGTACGCCGCGATAGGAGGCGGCGATCAGCGACAGGCCGCCGCGCGACTGCAACTGCGCGATCGAGATTTGCGATGCGCCGGAGCCGTAGCCCGCGGTCAGATTGGGGTTGGCCTTGGCGTAGCTGAGGAACTGCGGCAGGTCCTTGGCTGCGAGCTTCGGGTTGACCAGCAGCACCATCGCCGTCGTGGTGGTGCGGATCACCGGCGCGAAATCCTTTACCGGGTCGTAGGGCAGGCTCTTGAGCGTCGCGACATTGCTGGCATGGGTGGTGTTGGTGCCCATCAGCAGCGTGTAGCCGTCGGGCGTGCTGCGGGCGACTTCCTGGGCGCCGATGCTGCCAAGCGCGCCGGCGCGGTTCTCGATCAGCACGGTCTGGCCGAACGCATCCTGCAGATGCTGGCCGATCAGCCGTGCGACATTGTCTGGGCCGGCGCCAGGCGGGAACGGCACGATGATTCGGACCGGGCGTTGCGGGAAGTCGTCTGCCGCGATGGCCGGCAGAACCGGAAACGCAGCGAGCAGGACGGCAAGCAGCCCCAGCCGTAACTTCATCCCCGTCTCCTCCCGTTCGTTTTGAGAAATTTATACGGACAAATAGATTGGAAATGCAAGGGAAAGACCTATCGAAATATTGAGGTGCGGCATATTTATCCGTATAAATAGATAGAACACAGGAGCCGGACGACGATGGTGGACATCAGCGATCTGCATGCGCGGGGGCTGCGGCGGCGTCAGAAGATGTTCGGCGAGGTCGATGTCGCCAAGCGGATGGCGGCCGCCGGCGAGTTCGGCACGCCGCTGCAAAACATCATCAATGCCTACGTCTATGGTGACGTCTGGGAGCGCAACGGCCTGTCCGACCAGATCCGCAGCCTGGTGATGCTCGGCATCACCGCGGCGAGCAGCAAGCCCGCCGAATTCCGCGTTCACGCCAAGGGCGCACTGGCCAATGGCTGCACCGCCGCGCAAGTGCAGGACGTGCTGCTGCTGGTCGCGATGTATTGCGGCATTCCGGCTGCGATCGAGACCAGCAAGATCGCAGCCGAGGTGTTCGGCGAAGCATCGCCGGAGGGGTAGGGCACGGGCCTGCGCCGTGATAGGCAAATTGCCGACTGCGACCGGCAACAGGATGCACCCATGTCCGCCTTTCCGACCTCGACCACCGTGCTCGACTCCGTGTTGTTTCGGGATGCTTTCGGCACGCGCGAGATGCGTGAGGTGTTCTCCGACCTGCGGCTGATCGGGCGCTACGCCGAAGTCGAGGTCGCGCTGGCGAGGGCCGAGGCGCGCTGTGGCGTGATCCCGGCGGGCGCGGCGGAACAGATCGCGAAGCGTACGGATGTCGCCGCGCTCGATTTCGACCTGTTGCGGCAGGAAACCGACGTGGTCGGCTATCCGATCCTGCCGCTGGTGCATCAGATCGCAAAGCAGTGCGGCGACGCCGGCCGCTATGTCCATTGGGGCGCGACCACGCAGGACATCATGGACACCGCCGTGGTGCTGCAGTTGCGCGATGGTCTCAAGATCGTCGAGGACGACATCGCCGCACTGCGCGGCATCCTGGCTGATCTGTCGAAGCGTTATCGCGACACGCCGATGGCCGGCCGCACCCATCTGCAACAGGCCCTTCCCGTGACCTTCGGCTACAAGACCGCGATCTGGCTCGCCGCCTTCGACCGCCATGCCGCGCGGCTGGCGGAGTTGAAGCCGCGTGTGCTGGTCGGCCAGTTCGCCGGTGCCGCCGGCACGCTGGCCTCGCTCGGCGACAAGGGGCTCGAGGTGCAGCAGGCGCTGTGCGAGGAACTCGGCCTCGGCGTCCCGGTCGCGACCTGGCACGTTGCCCGCGATGGTCTGGCTGAAACAGTGAATTTCCTCGCGCTGGTCACGGGAACGCTCGGCAAGATCGCGCTCGACATCATGATCATGGCGTCGACCGAGTTCGCCGAAGTTTATGAGCCGTTCGTGAAGGGGCGCGGCGCGTCCTCGACCATGCCGCAGAAGCGCAACCCGATCTCGTCGGAGCTGATGCTCGCTGCCGCGAAGGCAGTGCGCCAGCATGCCGGCCTGATGCTGGATGCGATGGTGCAGGATTTCGAACGGGCCACCGGTCCGTGGCACGCCGAATGGATGGCGATCCCGGAAAGCTTCGTGCTTACCGCCGGCGCGCTGCATCAGGCCAGGTTCGCGCTCGGTGGCCTCATCGTTGACGAGAAGCGCATGGCCGACAATCTCGACATCAGCCGTGGGCTCATCGTGGCTGAGGCCGTGATGATGGGGCTGGCGCCCGCGATCGGGCGGCAGGAGGCGCATGACGTGGTTTACGATGCCTGCCGTGTTGCCAACGACAAGGGCGTGACCCTGGCCGAGGCGCTGGCCGCGGATCAGCGCGTCGCGAGCCGGATCGATCGGGCGACGATCGACAGCCTCACATCACCGAGAAATTATCTAGGCCTCGCGCCCGAGATGGTCGACCGGGTGCTGGCTTCAGCGAAGCGGTAAAATTCGAGGCAATTGCTCGCCGTCGCGTGATCGGCTGCGGTGGGCAGGAACCTTGCGAATGCGGATCGAATTGGACTACGAATCCTCATCACCCTCCAACGACACGGCCCACACTTCATGACCGCACATCAACGCAACCTTTCCGCCTCGATCGACCCCGTCAAGCTCGATCGGCTCGCCGAAGTCGCGATCAAGGTCGGCCTGCAATTGCAGCCGGGACAGGACCTGCTGCTGACGGCGCCCGCCGCGGCGCTGCCGCTGGTGCGGCGGGTGGTGGAGCATGCCTACAAGGCCGGCGCTGGTCTGGTGACCCCGTTCTTCTCTGACGAGGAGCTGACGCTGGCGCGCTACCACTATGCCAACGATGCAAGCTTCGACCGCGCCGCGGGTTGGCTTTACGAAGGCATGGCGAAGGCGTTCGGCGCCAACACCGCGCGGCTCGCGATCGTTGGCGACAATCCGATGCTGCTGTCCGGCGAAGATCCAACCAAGGTCGCACGCGCCAGCAAGGCCAACTCGATCGCCTACCAGCCGGCGCTGGAGAAGATCGTCAATTTCGACACCAACTGGAACATTATAGCCTACCCGAGCACGTCCTGGGCCACGCAGGTATTCCCCGACGATGCCGAAGATGTCGCGGTGGCCAAGCTTGCGGACGCGATCTTCTCCGCCTCGCGGGTCGATCAGGATGGCGCCGTCGCCAACTGGGAAAAGCACAACGCGAAGCTGCGCGAGCGCACCGAATGGCTGAACGGCCAGCGCTTCCACGCGTTGAAATATTCCGGCCCCGGCATGGACCTCACCATCGGCCTCGCCGACGGTCATGAATGGGAGGGCGGCGCCTCGACGGCGAAGAACGGCATCGTCTGCAACGCCAATATCCCGACCGAAGAAGTCTTCACCACGCCGCACTGCCGCCGTGTCAGCGGCCATGTCGTCAGCTCCAAGCCGCTGTCCTATCAAGGCACGCTGATCGACAATATTGCGGTGAAGTTCGAGGAAGGTCGTATCGTCGAGGCCAAGGCTTCGCGCGGCGAGGAAGTGCTGAAGAAGGTGCTCGACACCGACGAGGGCGCGCGCCGCCTCGGCGAGGTTGCGCTGGTGCCGCATTCTTCGCCGATCTCGAAGAGCGGGCTGTTGTTCTTCAACACGCTGTTCGACGAGAACGCCGCCTCGCACATCGCGCTTGGCCAATGCTATTCGAAATGCTTCGTCAATGGCGACAGGCTGACGCCGCAGCAGATCGCCGAGCAGGGCGGCAACAAGAGCCTGATCCACATCGACTGGATGATCGGCTCCGCGCACACCGACATCGACGGCATCCACGCCGACGGCCGCAGCGTGCCGGTGTTCCGCAAGGGTGAGTGGGCGTAAGGGCGTCGCTAGCCATCTCAGAAGTTTGATCCCGTCATCCTGAGGTGCGCGCTGTTGCGCGCCTCAAGGATGCACGGCCCCGAAATTCGCGACGCAGGAGAGAGCTCGGCCGATCACCCTTCGAGGCTCGCTTCGCTCGCATCTCAGGGTAACGGGGATAGATTTGTGCCACCGGGCTGATGCTGAAGGTGACTAGAGCCTTTCCCGTCCCGA
>CALRXG020000417.1:0-6924 GCA_943372075.1 Bordetella parapertussis
CTATGTGCCGTCGGCGCATCCCGGCTGTCGCGCGCCGCATGCGCCGCTCACGCGCAAGGGTCAGCCGGTCTCGACAATCGATCTGTTCGGCAGAGGCTTCGTGCTGCTGGCCGCCTCGCACGGTGCGGCCTGGCGGACGGCGGTCAGCCAGCGCGGCCTGCCGCGTATCGACCTGCACATCCTCGGCGAAGATGTCGTCGACATCGAAGGCAACTGGATGGACGTCTACGCGGTTCAGGACGGTGGCGCCGTCCTGGTCCGACCGGATGGATATGTGGCCTGGCGCGTTGCCACCCTGCCCAACGATCCGGCGCGCGCTCTCGCCGACGCGTTCGCTCACCTGTTCGGGCGCGAAGCCAGCACGCAAGCGGCCTGACCGATGGCTGTCGGAGCGACGTCGCAAGCGGATATTGTCGCCTCTCCGCAAGAGCTCGGCCTTGACCCGGCCAAGCTCGAGCGGGCCTGCGGTATCATCGACGGCCACATCGCAGCGGGTTTTCATCCCGGCGCGCAGCTCGCCGTCGCGCGGCACGGCCGGCTGGCGACCTATCGCTGCTTCGGCCACGCCATGCTCGATCCCGCGCATACTGTCGGCGAGACCACCGTCTTCCCGCTGTTCTCCAACACCAAGGTGATCACCGCCGCCGCGGTCTGGACGCTGGTCGAGGACGGCCGGCTGCGCTTCACCGACCGCGTCGCCGAGCATGTGCCCGGCTTCGACGCGCACGGCAAGCATGACGTCACCGTCGCGCATCTCTTGACCCATCAGGCCGGCTTTCCCGCCGCCGAGGTGCCAGCGGCATGCTTCACCGACCACCAATTGCTGCGCCGGACGGTTTGCGATTTCAGGCCGGATTGGCCGCCCGGATCACGGCTGAGCTATCATCGGATGTCAGCGCACTGGGTCATCGCGGTGCTCATCGAGGCGCTGACCGGGGCCGACTATCGCGACGAGATCCGCAAGCGGGTGATCGCGCCGCTCGGGCTCGCCGACGAGATCTTGCTCGGCCTGCCGGAGAGCGAGGACCAGCGCAGGTCGCTGATGTATTCGCCGAAGCGGGATGATCGCTGGTCACCCGACACGATCGAAGCGACGCCTCACTTCAGGCGCGCAGGCATCCCCGGCGCCGGAGGTTACGCGACCGCGCGCGCGATGGCGGTCTTCTACCAGATGATGGCGCAGGGCGGCATCTGGCAGGGCGCGCGCATCGTGTCGCCACGGATGATCGACTACGTGACGCGCGATTTCACCGGCGACATGGTCGACGACTACATGGGCTATCCGATGCATCGCGGCCTCGGGCCGTTCTGCCGCGGCCATTCACTGACCGTGCGCGGGCTCGGCGCGATCGCGCATCCAAGAACCTTCGGGCATAGCGGGGTCGGCACATCCTATTGCTGGGCCGATCCGACCAGCGGCGTGTCGTTCGCATTCCTCAGCAACTGCCGCAGGGACAATGAATGGCACAACCAGCGCATGGATACGCTGAGCACGCTCGTCCACGCAGCGATCCTGCAATGAACATCAATCGGCCGCCGGCGATCCAGCTTCTGCGTCGCCGAACAGGGAGATTGCCGTGACGATAGCCGTACCGGATACGCAGGAAGCCCCTCGATCGGAGCAGGCGGCCGCCGATGCCGGCTGGTACGCGTGGTACGTCGTATTCATCCTCACCGCCTGCTACACGCTCGCCTTCGTGGATTCGAAAATCCCGTTCATCCTGGTGCAGGCGATCAAGAGCGACCTGGCGCTGACCGACACCCAGCTCGGCATCATCGCGGGGCCTGCCTTCTCGCTGATGTATGCCGCCGGCGCGATGCCGATCGCAAAGCTGTCGGACCGCATCGCGCGCAAATACGTCATCGCGGTTGCGGTGACGATCTGGAGCGGATTCACGGCCGCCGGTGGCGCCACCCACTCGTTCCTCGCATTCATGTTCAGCCGCACCGGCGTCGCGCTCGGCGAGTCGGCGCTGACACCCGCCGCGCATTCGATATTCGCGGACTATTTCCCGGCGGGCCAGCGCTCCAAGGTGATCGCGATCTATTCCTGCGGAATTGCGATCGGCAGCTTCATCGCATTGACGGTCGGCGGCGCGCTGTCCGATCGGCTGGGCTGGCGCACCACCTTGATGATCGTCGGCGGCGTCGGCCTGGCCCTGTCCTTCATCGTCGCGGCCACCGTCCGCGAACCGGCGCGCGATCTCAGCACCTCGGGCCGGCAGATGTCGGAAGGCAGCCTGGTCGCGCTCCTGAGCGATCCGGCGATCCGCAACACCATCGTCGGCGGCACGATCCTCGGCATCGCCAACGGCTCGGTGAGCGCGTGGGGGCCGGCCTATATCATGCGCACCTTCCACCTGTCGGCCGCGGCAACGGGGGCGACCTACGGCACGCTGCTCGGCATCCTCGCGATCGTCGGTACGCTGGCAGGCGGATTGATCGCCGGCTGGCTCTCGAACAAGGACGTCAGGTACGGCTTCCGCCTGCTCGCGGCGGCGTTCTTGATCTCGACCATCGCCAAGATCATCTCGCTGCTGACGCCAAGCTATGTCCTGTTCCTGGCGTTCGGCGCGGTCTCGGCCTTCCTGCAGCTGTTCTATCCGGGCCCGACCTATGCGACGATCCAGTCGCTCGCAAAGCCGAATGCACGCAGCTTCGCATCGGCGGTGACGATGTTCTGCATCAACGCCGTCGGCATCGCCGGCGGCGCTTTCCTGACCGGATTGTTGAGCGACCGCCTGGTGCCGTTCGTCGGTGCCGACTCGCTGCGCTGGTCGCTCGGGATCATGTCGCTGATGTCGGCGTGGGCCGCCATCCATTACTGGCGCGCGGCCTATCACCTCGGGCGACGGGCCAAGGCAATCGGCTGACGGTCACTCGAACAGGTTTCGTCGCGTCGTCAGCAGATGATCGCGCATTGCGCGGGCCGCGTCGTCGGCCGAGCGCCGCCGCAGCGTCTCGCAGATCGCGCGGTGATGGGCGAACGAGCGACGGCGCTTTTCGGGCGTGATCGCAGCGAGCCGCAGGGCCTGCCAATCTCCGGTCGATCGCGCCGCGTTGAACGCCGTCACCAGGCCGACCAGGATGTCGTTGCGGGTCGCCTCCGCGATCGCGAGGTGGAATGCGCCGTCCCAGCGCACCCAGGCCTCATCGTCCTTCACCTCGGTGGTGCGGCGCATGCAGGTTTCGATATTGGCGAGATCGGCTTCGCTGGCGTTGACCGCCGCGATCGCGGCGATCGAGGGTTCGACGACGAGGCGAGCCTCGAGCACGGCGGCCGGACTGCCGCGCGCGATCAGGCGCTCGATGCTGATCGGACCGACGGTGCGGCGGCCGAGAAACGTGCCGTTGCGGCGGCCGCGCCAGATCTGCCCCTCGAGCTCCATCTGGGTGAGGATCTTGCGCAACGCGCGGCGGCTGATACCGAGCTCGGTGGCAAGCTCCCGCTCCGGCGGCAGACGATCGCCCTCGCCGAGCTCGTTCTGCTCGATGAAATGGAGCAGCTCGTTGGCTTCTTCGGCGTCGGTCTCTTGATCTGATGGCGCCGCTCTCGGCACGTCTGGCTCGCTATCCTGAAAGGACTCTTGCGGGAGTCTACTACCCCCGCAAGAAGCCGAATAGCGCTATTCACGCGACCGGCCCGCGACGCCACGTGCTATCCAAAGCGATGATCGTAGCGATTGATCGACAACTCCTTGGTGTCGATCTCCGGCGTCTTGCCGGACAGCATGTCGGCCAGCACCCGGCCGGAGCCGCAGGCCATGGTCCAGCCGAGCGTGCCGTGACCGGTGTTGAGGTGCAGGTTGGAATAGCGCGTCGCGCCGATCACCGGCGGACCATCCGGCATCATCGGACGCAAGCCGCACCAGAAGGTCGCCTTGGGCAGGTCGCCGCCGCGCGGAAACAGATCGGTCAGCGAATGATCCAATGTCGCGCGCCGCGCGTCGTAGAGTTTGGTCGAGTAACCGGAAATCTCGGCGGTGCCGCCGACCCGGATGCGATCGCCGAGCCGGGTGATCGCCACCTTGTAGCTCTCATCCATCACGGTCGATTCAGGCGCGCCGCTGGCGTCCTTGATCGGCACCGTGATCGAATAGCCCTTGACCGGATAGACCGGCAGCGAGATGTCGAGCGGCCGCACCAGATGCGGCGAATAGCTGCCGAGCGCCAGCACATAGGCGTCCGCGGTCATCACGCCGGCGCTGGTCGCAACGCCAGTGATCCGGGTCGCGTCCGCGTTCAGTCCATCGATGCCGGTATTGAAGTTGAAGCGCACGCCGATCTTCTCGGCCTCCAGCGCCAAGGCCTGCGTGAACATGTGGCAGTCGCCGGTCTCGTCATGCGGCAGCCGCAGCCCGCCGGCGAATTTCTGCTTCACGCCGGCAAGCGCCGGCTCGGCCTTGATACAGCCCTCGCGGTCGAGCACCTCGAACGGCACGCCATATTGCTTGAGCACGGCGATATCGTCGCCGGTGTGATCGAGCTGGACCTGCTCGCGAAACAGCTGCAACGTGCCCTGCGCGCGCTCGTCGTATTTGATGCCGATCTCGCTGCGCAGCGCCTGCAGGCAGTCGCGGCTGTACTCCGCGATCGGGATCATCCGGCTCTTGTTCACCGCGTAGCGCGCCGCGGTGCAGTTGCGCAGCATCTTGAGCAGCCACAGCCACATCACCGGATCGAGCTTCGGGCGGATCACCAGCGGTCCGTGCTTCATCAGCAGCCACTTCACCGCCTTTGCCGGCACGCCGGGGCCGGCCCAGGGCGACGAATAGCCGGGCGACACCTCGCCGGCGTTGGCGAAAGATGTTTCCAGCGCGGGTTTCGGCTGCCGGTCGATCACCGTCACCTCATGGCCGGCTCGCGCGAGGTAATAGGCCGAGGTGACGCCGATCACGCCACTGCCGAGAACAAGGACCTTCACTTTTCCTCACATCCTGCAGCGAAAACGCAATCGCCGCTGCGAAACCACTCTGCTTCGCAACGGCGACAGCAATTTGTAGAGCTAGCTAGAAAATAGCTAGCAATTATCAGGCCACGCGCTTGATGGCGTCGCCGAGGATCGAGACGATGTCGTCGATATGCGACTTCTCGACGATCAAGGGCGGCGACAGCGCCAGCGAGTCGCCGCTCATGCGGAAGTAGAGGCCGCGATTGAAGCAGTCGACCATGACGTCGTAGCCGCGTGCGCCGACTGCGCCGTCGCGCGGCGAGAGCTCGACCGCGCCCATCAGGCCGACATTGCGGATGTCGACGACGTTCGGCAGGCCCTTCAGCGAATGCAGGCCATCGCGCCAGTACTCGGCGAGCGAGGCGCCACGGGTCAGCAGGCCCTCGTCCTTGTAGATGTCGAGCGTGGCAAGACCCGCCGCGCAGGCCACCGGATGCGCCGAATAGGTGTAGCCGTGGAACAGCTCCATGGCGTTGTCGGGTCCGACCATCAGCCCGTCATGGATCTGGCGGCTGGCGAACACCGCGCCGCACGGCACGGTGCCGTTGGTGATGCCCTTGGCGGTCGTCATCATGTCCGGCGTGACGCCGAAGAAATTGGCGGCGAACGGCGCGCCGAGGCGGCCGAAGCCGGTGATGACCTCGTCGAAGATCAGCAGGATGCCATGCTTGGTGCAGAGCTCGCGCAGCCGCTGCAGATAGCCCTTCGGCGGCGGCAGCACCGCGGTCGAACCCGGCACCGGCTCGACGATCACGGCTGCGATGGTGTCGGCGCCGTGCAGCGCCACCATCCGCTCGACGTCGTCGGCGAGCTCGGCGCCATGTTCCGGTTGGTCCTTGGCGAAGGCGTTGCGCGCCATGTCATGGGTGTGGCGGATGTGATCGATGCTCGGCAGGTGGTTGGCGAACTGGCGGCGGTTGGCGACCATGCCGCCGACCGACATGCCGCCGAAGCCGACGCCGTGATAGCCGCGCTCACGGCCGATCAGGCGGGTGCGGGTCGGCTGGCCGGCGGCGCGGTGATAGGCCAGCGCGATCTTCAGCGCGGTGTCGACCGATTCAGAGCCCGAATTGGTGAAGAAGATGCGATCCAGCCCCTTCGGGGCGATCTCGGCGAGCCGCTCGGCGAAGTCGAACGCCATCGGGTGGCCCATGTTGAACGAGGGCGCGAAATCCAGCGTGGAGAGCTGCCGCTCGACGGCGGCGGCGATCTGTGGGCGGCTATGGCCGGCGTTGACGCACCACAGACCGGCGGAGCCGTCGATCACCTGCCGGCCATCGACCGAGGTGTAGTACATGCCCTTGGCGGAGGAGAACAGCCGCGGCGCCTTCTTGAACTGCCGGTTGGCCGTGAACGGCATCCAGAACGAATCGGTCTTGATGGTGTTCGGAATCTGATGAACGGTCACGGTGCACTCCATGGGCTGGGTTTGCCTAGTCGGACCACTCTTCCCGGCACTCAACAAGTCCTTTTCTGTCGCACCGCAAGCCATTGATCTTGTTGAGGCGGTCTGCGAATATTTGTTCGATCCGCAACACCTGCAACAGGGATTTGTCATGAGCGTCGACATTGGCGGTCGGCTTCGATTCATCCGTGCGCGGCACAAGCTGTCGCAACGCGAGCTCGCCAAGCGCTCCGGGGTGACCAATTCGACGATTTCGCTGATCGAATCCAACCAGATGAACCCGTCGGTCGGCGCGCTGAAACGCATCCTCGACGGCATCCCGATGGGGCTCGCCGAGTTCTTCGCGATCGAGCCGGAACGGCCGCGCAGGGCGTTCTACCGCGCCGACGAGCTGACCGAGATCGGCAAGAAGCCGATCTCCTACCTCCAGGTCGGCGACAATCTGTTCGGCCGGGCGTTGCAGATCCTGAAAGAGCGCTACGAGTCCGGCAGCGACACCGGCCGGGTGCCGCTGGTGCATGAGGGCGAGGAAGGCGGCATCGTGGTCTCGGGCCGGATCGAGGTCACG